>CALJSV010000056.1 GCA_937976095.1 uncultured Clostridia bacterium
CCTATCATTGCATTCCGAGCCCTTCCTACATGGGGGGAGGCATTAGGATTGATACTGGTATGCTCTATCAATGCCTTCTTACCTGCACCAGTGCTTGAGGAGCCATACCGCTCCTTTTGGGTCAGTATATCTTCTATGGTATCCTTAAACACCTGATTCTTTTTCAAAAATATGTTTAAGTATCCGCCCTTAACCTCAGTTTTTTCCACAAAGTCAAGCCCAGATGCAAGCTTTTCAAGATCGGCAGCTATCATAGCAGGGTTTTTCCGCAGCTGCTTTGCCATAGTAAAGCAAGGGATAGCTATATCTCCCATCTCAACTGATGGAAGTCTTGTAAAAATGATCTCTATATCCGGCAAGCTTTCTTTGATCACTGCTGTTATCTTTTTTTGGTAGTTTAACATATTCATCATCCTTTCTTTATTGTTTGTAGATGAAGTTCTAGTTAATATCACAGCAATAATGTTTCAAGACCAAGTAACAGTAATCTCACTACGGGTTTCATCAAGGCAGCTATGCCTTCGGGGTAGTACAATTGATTCAACTATCCTTCGTTTCGATAACTGTTACTAAGCCTTTACACAGATTGCTTCTATATTAACCAGAACTTCAAGCCCTCAGTTTCTAAATACAAAAAAGCTCCTCTCATAAAGAGACGGAGCTTCCGTGGTACCACTCTAATTGACTGATGTATAAACCTTGACACCAATCCACTTTAAGCTTTAACGCAGCCATACGCCCTTCCTTACACGGAAGAATTCTCCCCAGCTCTTTTCAAACCTGTGCTGCCGCCGAGCTTCCACCACCCCCGACTCTCTACATGCAACCTGCAGCTCCTACTTTTCCGGATCATCGACCATCAAAATTCGAATTTATATCATTATATACCTATTCTATACACTTAGCAATCACTTTTATGCAAAAAAATGTAAATTTTCATCACGAGCGCACCGAAGCCGACGGCATAGCACTACACCCAGGCACAGGTGCTTTTCTGGAGGTTGTTTTCACCCACAAAGCCACTCCCAGACGCCCTGAAGTGACGCCCCCTACCCCATAGCCACAGCCCATAAGTCACTTCAAAGGGCTTTGAAAACAACCGGAAGAAAAATACCGAAGCCGACGGATACCGCTACACCCAGGCACAGGTGCTTTTCTGGAGTGTACTTTCACCCTAAAGAGGAATACCCGCGCCCAGTACTTGCGTCACCTAACCCCTTGACGTTGACCCATAAGCAAGTACGTCGGGCTTTGAAAGTACACGGAAGAAAACGCACCGAAGCCGACGGCGTGGCACTAACTCAGGCACAGGTGCTTTTCTGTAGTGTACTTTCACCCTAAAGAGGAATACCCGCGCCCAGTACTTGCGCCACCTAACCCCTTGGCGTGGACCCATAAGCAAGTACGTCGGGCTTTGAAAGTACACGGAAGAAAACGCACCGAAGTCGATGGCGTAACACTACACCCAGGCACAGGTGCTTACTTGTTTCAAAATTGTAAACTTTAAATTTCAGTGATATATATCACATAGATGAATATACATATTAAATGTATAATTAGAGTGATAGAGTCGAACAAGCCCTATCTATGTCGAATTAATAGGCTTGTTCCAAATATTATAAAAGGAAGGTGTTGAAAAAGGTGTGTACTAATAAGCTAACTGACGAGAAATTTAAAGCCCTGGACGAGTTTATAGACAAACTGAGCTACAAGGATGGAGCACTAATAACCGTACTCCATAAGGCGCAAGAAATATTCGGGTATCTTCCTGTAGAAGTTCAGCTTCATGTTGCCCAGAAGCTGGACATGCCGGCAGCTAAGGTAAATGGCGTAGTAACCTTCTACTCATACTTTTCAGAAACTCCTAAGGGTGAGCACGTAATAAGCGTTTGCCTTGGCACAGCTTGCTTTGTAAGAGGTGCTGAAAACATTATTAAGGAATTTGAAAAGAGACTGTCAATAAAGCCCGGTCAAACAACAGCAGATGGTAAATTCAGCATTGACGCCCTTAGATGTGTAGGTGCTTGCGGCCTAGCCCCTGTTGTAATGGTTGATGGCAAGGTTTATGGACGAGTAAAAGTCGAGGATGTCGATGCAATCCTAAAAAACTATATATAACAGTGCTGTAAGGAGGAGAAATTATGTGCCCAATAAAATCACTGGATGAGCTTAAGGCTCTAAGGGATAAGCTTAAGACAGATATAGATGTTCGAGAGGCTGGGGAAGCCGAAGGCAACATCAAGGTAATAGTCGGCATGGCTACCTGCGGTATAGCTGCCGGTGCAAGAGAAACTATGCTGGCTATGCTTGAGGAAATAAACAAGCTCGGGATAAAAAACGTCACAATAGTGCAGTCAGGCTGCATGGGTAGCTGCTATGCAGAGCCTACAGTTGAATTAAGATTCCCGGGACAAGAGCCAATACTTTATGGAAACGTAAATTCAGAAAAGGGCAGAGAGATAGTTACTAAGCATATTAAAGACGGCGAGCTGGTACAAAACCTGATAATCGGCAGACCTTTTGAAACTGTATAAGGGGGGTAAGAGTGAATGAGCAAATACAGAATGCATTTGCTGGTATGCGGCGGCACTGGCTGTAAGGCATCAGACAGCGATGGGATAATATCCAACCTTGAAAAGCATATAAAGGAGCATGGACTGGAAAACGAGGTTCAGGTGGTTACTACCGGCTGCTTTGGCTTTTGTGAAAAGGGACCAATAGTAAAGGTGCACCCTGACAATGTGTTTTATATAGAGGTTAAACCTGAGGATGCTGAAGAAATAGTCAAGGAGCATCTTGTAAAGGGAAGAGTAGTAAACAGGCTTTTATATGTTGAGCCTACTCTGCAGGAAAGAGTTGGTCAGCATAAGGATATGGCCTTTTATAAGAAGCAGATAAGAATAGCCCTTAGAAACTGCGGCTTTATAAGCCCCGAGGACATTAACGAGTATATATCCGTAGAAGGCTATCAAGCCCTAGGAAAGGTACTAACAGAAATGTCTCCCGAAGAAGTGATAGAGCTTGTTAAGAAAAGCGGTCTACGCGGCAGAGGGGGCGGAGGCTTCCCAACCGGTATAAAGTGGGAGGCTGCCCGCAAGACAGCTTCAGAGGACAAATACATAATTTGTAATGCTGACGAAGGCGACCCAGGTGCATTTATGGACAGAAGCATACTCGAGGGAGATCCTCACAGCGTGCTTGAAGCTATGGCCATAGCAGGCTATGCTACAGGTGCCAAGGAAGGCTTCATTTACATAAGAGCAGAGTATCCCCTTGCAATCCATAGACTACAGATTGCAATAACTCAGGCCAGAGAGTTTGGACTCTTAGGAAAAGACATATTAGGCACTGGCTTTGACTTTGATTTAGATATACGCTACGGGGCAGGAGCTTTCGTATGCGGCGAGGAAACTGCACTTATCCACTCTATCGAGGGCGATAGAGGCGAGCCTACCAATAAGCCTCCTTTCCCGGCTCAAAGCGGGCTATGGAAGAAGCCAACCTCAGTAAACAACGTTGAAACCTTTGCAAACATACCACCTATTATCCTAAAAGGTGCTGAATGGTTCTCCGCTATAGGTACAGAAAAGAGCAAGGGTACTAAGGTATTTGCACTTGCAGGAAAGGTTAATAACGTTGGTCTGGTTGAGGTTCCAATGGGAATAACTCTCAGAGAAATTATTTTTGATATTGGCGGAGGTATCAAGGACGATCGTAAATTTAAGTCAGTGCAAACCGGTGGACCTTCAGGCGGCTGCTTAACTGAAGAAAACCTAGATACACCTATCGACTATGAAACTCTTGCAAGCATTGGCTCCATGATGGGCTCAGGCGGTATGATTGTTATGGACGAGGACGACTGCATGGTAAATGTAGCTAAGTTCTATCTTGAGTTTACAGTAGATGAATCCTGCGGTAAGTGTACACCATGTAGAGTTGGAAATAAGAGGCTGCATGAGATACTAACCAGAATAACTGAAGGCAAGGGCACCATGAAGGATCTTGAAGTCCTAAAGGAGCTTGGAGAGGCTATAAAGGATACTGCTCTTTGTGGTTTGGGACAGACTTCACCAAATCCGGTACTCAGTACTATGAAGTATTTCTGGGATGAATACGTAGAACACGTAAAAGACAAGAAGTGCAGAGCAGGTGTTTGTACGTCACTGTTATCCTACTACATAATAGCCGAGAAGTGTATCGGCTGTACTGCATGTGCCAGAGTTTGTCCGGTAAAATGCATCAAGGGCGAAGTTAAAAAGCCCCATGAAATTGACCAAAGCAAGTGTATAAAGTGCGGTGCCTGCTATACAGCATGTAAATTTAAGGCTATAGAAAAACGATAAGGGTGAGGTGAGAAATATGGGAAATGTAAATATAGTTATCAATGATATAAAGCTAAATGTTCCTGACACTATGACTATACTGGAAGCTGCCAAAGAGGCAAATATAAAAATACCTACACTGTGTCATCTTAACCTCCATGATCTTAAGGCAGTAAACAAGGTAGCCTCCTGCAGAGTATGTATGGTCGAGGTTGAAGGCAGAAGAAACCTTGCTCCTGCATGTGCTACACAAATATATGAGGGCATGGTTATACATACAAATACTCCAAGATCAGTTAGAGGAAGAAGAACCTCAGTAGAGCTTTTGCTGTCTGACCACCCTGCTGACTGCCTTGTATGTGAGAAAAATAGGCAGTGTGACCTTCAAAAAATAGCAGCCGATCTTGGCATCAGGGGAGAGCTTAAGTACAAGGGTGAAATGTCCACCTATGAAAAGGACTCCTCCAGCCACTCTATATACCGAAACCTTGATAAATGCATCCTATGCAGACGCTGTGAAACAATGTGCAACGAGGTTCAGACCTGCGGCATACTGTCAGCTATGGATAGAGGCTTTGAGACTGTAGTATCACCTGCCTTTGGACTTCCCATGGTTGATACAGCATGCACCTTCTGCGGCCAATGCGTTGCTGTATGTCCTACCGCTGCACTGACTGAAATAAACAAGGTCGGCGAAGTATGGAAGGCAATAAATGACAAGGAAAAGTATGTGGTAGTTCAAACTGCACCTGCTGTAAGAGTTGCACTGGGCGAAGAGTTTGATATGGAGCCAGGCACAATAGTAACAGGAAAGATGGCAGCTGCTCTTAGAAAGCTGGGCTTTGACAAGGTGTTTGATACAGACTTTGCGGCCGACCTTACAATTATGGAGGAAGCATCAGAGTTTGCTCATAGGCTGCAGCACAATGGTACTCTCCCAATACTTACTAGCTGCTGTCCAGGCTGGGTAAAATTCTTTGAGCATCAGTTCCCGGACCTTTTAGATATACCTTCTAGCTGTATGTCTCCTCACGAAATGTTCGGTGTCATAGTTAAGACCTATTACGCTGAGAAGTTTAATATTAAACCCGAAGACATCGTAGTAGTATCAGTAATGCCTTGTCTTGCAAAGAAATATGAAGCTGCAAGACCAGAGCTGAGCCATGATGAGCTTCAAAACGTTGATTACGTTATAACGACAAGAGAGCTGGCAGCAATGATAAAGGAAGCCGGTATAGACTTTGAAAAGCTTCAGGATGATGACTTTGATCATCCTCTCGGAGAGTCTACAGGTGCCAGTGTAATATTTGGTACTACAGGCGGGGTAATAGAAGCTGCTCTCAGAACAGCTTATGAGTGGCTGACTGGAACTACTCTTGAGAACGTAGACTTCGTGCAGCTAAGAGGCTTCGAAGGCATCAGAGAGGCTACTGTAAAGGTTAACGATATGGATGTAAAAATAGCTGTTGCCCATGGACTAGGCAATGCAAGAAAGCTACTGGAAGCAATAAGAGACGGCAAGGCGCAATACCACGCTATAGAAATAATGGCATGCCCCGGAGGCTGCATAGGCGGTGGCGGCCAGCCATACCACCATGGAAATGTAGAAATCCTCAAAAAGAGAGTAGCAGCAATATACTCTGAGGATAAAGGAAAGAAAATAAGAAAGTCTCATGAAAACCCTGAGATAATAAAGCTCTATGAGGAATTCCTGGGTAAGCCATACGGTGAAAAGGCTCATCATCTTCTACATACACATTATATTGCCAGAAAAAAAATATAGATAAAAATTCAAGAGGCTGGATCTTAGTATTCTTAAGATCCAGCCCTTTGTTTTAATCCTTCTTTTTCTCTTTACGCTTCTTTCTTGATAATGACAGTCCTCCAAAGCCCCCAACAATAGCCAGATAGAAGCCAAAATCATACCACCAGCCTGTATTGGCAACCTCATATACTCTTATGCTTTTGTTAAACAAGCCTATTATTAGTGAGATCGGAGCAACCCAGCCATGCCATATCCCCCAAAAGAAGCCTGCCGGCTTATCAACTGTGTTCTTTCCATCACTGGAACACAAGCAGTAAGCGAAATCAAAAGCACTATTACCATTAGGATCAGCAAAAACTTTTTCAATATTATTACCCCCTTGTTGTATTATTTATATGTATAAATTTCTATATATAAATATACTCTAAATACTTAAAAAAGTTTCAACAAGCTCTCCCAGCTCCAGCATATCGAGGTAAACCTCCGGCAGGCAAAGCCTCCTTGCCGGTGCAAAGTCCCCATGACAATCAGAGCCTCCCGTTATAAGGAGGTTTTTCTCTCTGCAAATCTCAAGACAATAATCCGTTATTTCCTGACTGTTTTCAGGATGATAGCACTCTACACCTTTTACTCCGAAGCTTATCATACTGCTTACCACACGCTTATAATCACGGTCGTAGAAGCCGGCTCCCGAATGTGCAAGAATTGGTACTCCTCCTGCCCCTATTATTGTCTCTATAACCTCTTTTGGATGCTTATAGGTCATTTTTTCATAGATTTGCTTATCCTCTTCAAAAAGCTTAAAGAACCCCTTATGATCAGTGCATAGGCTTTTATCAATTAGATAATTAAGAGACTTCCAGCCTCCCCTTCGTGGATCATCCTCATAGATATCAAATTCTGACACGTTGACATCGTACCCCTTCTTCTCCAAAAGCCCCACGCACTCACGATCAAAGTCCTCCAGCATAGCAGCATTTGCAGCTGTCAGGCTTAAAAGTCTCTCATCAGCTTCGTTAATTCCAAAGCCCAGTATATGATAGCTATAGCCATCATAGCTCGTACTTATCTCTACTCCAGGTATGTATTTAAGTCCGTATTCCACCGCAAGCCTTCGAAGCTTGCCTACATTTTCTAATGATTCATGGTCTGTCACTGAGAAAATCTCTATATCAGCTTTTTTTAGCAGCTCGATTAATTCCTCACAGGTCCAGGTGCCATCTGATGCAATTGTATGCAAGTGCATGTCTATTCTTTTCCTTCCATTGTTCATACCTTCAAGCATTGTTTTACACTCCTTAACATAAAAATTGAAAATTATTATTATATAATAGTTACAGTTATACAATTTATAGTTTACGCATATAATCCCATAGCTTATAATAATATTGTAATTATTTATTGAAAATAATGCAAATGTAGGTGGTAATATGAGCAGTTTAAATGAGCAAAAAAGAATACTGATAGTTGAAGATGAACCTGCTATGTCTGAGCTGCTTTCCTTTAGACTTGCTAAGGAAGGCTATTTGGTTGATACTGCCTGCAGCGGCAACCAAGCTCTTGATCTCATAGGCAGCTTTAAGCCCGATCTGGTACTGCTTGATTTGGTGCTTCCGGACGAAAGTGGCTATGAGATCTGCAGCCGAATACTTAGCCAGTACGAAATCCCCGTAATTATGCTCACCGCTAAAGATGACGTGCTTGAAAAGGTATTGGGGCTTGAATGCGGTGCCGATGATTATATCACTAAGCCCTTTGACTTTAGAGAAGTTTTTGCAAGGATAAAAACAGCACTTAAGCGAAGCAGTAAGTCAGCAGCACAAGGAATTGACAGTGAGGTAATAAGCGTCAGTGATAATACTTACATATATATAAACGAGCATAAGGTAGTTTGTGATGGAGTTCAGTTGGACCTTACTCCTAAGGAGTATGAGCTTCTTTTGCTACTGGCAAAAAACAAGGGCAATGTCTTCTCACGAGATAAACTTTTAAATATTGTATGGGGCTACAACTATTCAGGGGGCAGCAGAACCGTAGATATACATATACGAAGACTTAGGCAGAAGCTGAATGATTCGGACAAAGAACCAATAATCCAGACCGTTTTTGGTGTTGGATATAAGATAAAAAAATAGTCTGCATATGGAGATCACTGAAAAAGAACCTTCTTTTTCAGTGATCTCTCAGCAGACTATTTTTTATTTATGCTACTGCTTCCTTCGCCTTGCTATCGTTAAGCATAAGCCTCTTCAACTCTCTGAATATAAATACTGCCGTAACAGTACTAGATAATAAGTCTGATACCGGGCCAGCCATGAATATCCCGTTTAGCTTAAAAAACAGCGGCAGAATCAAAACCAAAGGTATCAAAAACAAAACCTGCCGTGATAAGCTAAGTGCTGCAGAATATCTGGGCTTACCTACAGCCTGGAAGTAGTTGGAGCTTATTATCTGAAAGCCAATAAGAGGCATAAAAATCGTGCAAATTCTGATTGCTCTAACACTAAAGGCAATTAGCTCTGTGTCCTTCGAGTTGAACATTGAGACGATGCCTACTGTAAACAGTTGAATTGCCAGGAAGCCTAAAAGCGCAATTCCTGTCGCAGCTGCTATTGCAAGTCTCAGAGCAGACCGAACACGATCATATTTCTTAGCTCCATAGTTAAAACCAATAACAGGCTGCGCCCCTTGGTTTATGCCAAATATGGGCATTTGCACAAACAATAGTATGCTGTTTATTATACCCATTGCAGAAATCGCAATATCTCCGCCATAATGTATAAGACTATTGTTTACTACTATGCCTAAAACGCTGTTTGCAATCTGTAGCACAAATGGGGCAAAGCCGATTGCAAGAATTTTTATTACTATATCACTTCTTAGCTTAACTTTTTTTATATGCAGCTTTAAAGAGCTTCTTCCCGAAAAGTAGTGGTATAGCACCCAGGATGCTGATATTGCTTGCGAGATAACCGTTGCAAATGCAGCTCCCTTTATGCCCCATCCAAATGCAAATATAAATATAGGGTCTAAAATAAGGTTCATAACGGCCCCGATCAGCATTGTAAGCATTGCTATTCCTGCATTGCCCTCTGCTCTTATAAAGCCATTCATGCCCATGGAAATCGCCTGAAAGACATTACCCCATAGTATTATTCCAAGATAGTCCTTTGCATAAGGCAGTACTGCCTCACTTGCTCCAAAAAGTCTTAACAATGGGCTCAGTAACACCAGACCCAGTGCAGATAATGCTATAGATGTACCTATCAAAAGAACGAAGCCATTTCCAAGCACCTGCTCAGCCTGTTCCTTGTTTCCTTCACCAAGCTTTATAGATATTAAAGGAGTTGCTCCCAATCCTATAAGCATGCCAAAGCCCATAAGCACTATCATTATAGGAAAGCCTATGGTAGCCCCGGCAAGTCCAAGAGTACCTACTCCGTTTCCAATAAAAATCCTATCAACAACATTATAAAGACCGTTTACCAGCATTCCAACTATTGCAGGCACTGATAGCCTCAGCAAAAGCTTTGGGATTTTTTCTTCCCCTAAAGCCTGAGTATTTTTCATTATTGCTCTCCTTTACCTGTTTATCCTATCGTACTTCTAAAGAGTATAAAACACTCTCTTCCAGTAGTCTGTAAGTTCTATAAATACACACAATAGTATAATACCATATATAACATAAATCAAATACATTTTCAAAACAAAAGCTGGCAGCTATCCTAAAAGGACGCTGCCAGCTTTTGTTCCTATTTCAAGCTAAAAACAACTATTAAAAGCATTTTAAACCTTTCAACAGCCTCAAGCCCGTGGGGTATATTGGCAGGCATTACTATTGTCTCGCCCTTGCCTACAATATACTTTTGACCATCAATAGTTACCTCTGCACTTCCATCAAGTATGTATACAAGTGCATCACCGCCGGCTGAGTGAGAGCTTATCTCCTCACCCTTATCAAAGGCAAAAAGTGTTACACTAAGAGGTCTTCCCTGTGCCAGTGTACGGCTTACTACTCTTCCCTCTTGATAATCCACAAGGGATTCCATTTCTAATACCTTTGAAAATTCAATGTTCTTTATAAAGTGTTGTGCATCCATTATAAATCCTCCTTTAATTTATATTATCCCAAATGTTTTAATTTATTTTCAATTGCTTTTATAACTGTTTCAAGAGTTTTTATTCTGGCAAAAAGCTTAGAATTTGACTCTACTATAGTCCAAGGAGCATAGGAGGTGCTGGTTTTAAAAAGCATATCCTCTACTGCCCGCTTGTAGGGCTCCCACTTTTCTCTGTTCCTCCAGTCCTCGTCAGTGATCTTCCATTGCTTATGAGGCTGCTCCTCCCTCTCCTTAAAACGTCTTAGCTGCTCTTCCTTATCAATATGCATCCAGAATTTAACGATGACGGCACCAAAGCTATGCAGGTGCTCCTCCATCTCATTTACTTCCTTATATGCTCTTTTCCATTCCTCAACTGAGCAAAAACCCTCAATTCTCTCGACTAGTACTCTTCCATACCAGCTTCTATCAAATATTGTTATATGACCGGCCTTGGGGATTTCCTTCCAAAACCTCCATAGATAATGATGCGCCTTTTCTATGTCATTTGGTGCAGCGGTAGGTACAACTCCATAACCACGAGGATCAAGATTCTCGGTAATCCTCCTTATATTCCCTCCCTTGCCTGCTGCATCCCAGCCTTCATATACAATGATGACAGGTACTCTCCTTATGTATAGCTCATGCTCCAACTCTCTAATTCTATCCTGATACTGCTTTAGCTTTACCTTATACTCGGCTTTTTCCATAGCCTTGCTTAAATCAATTTTATCCAGAATAGAGGTTCTTAGAGAGCTAACCTGTGATGTTATACTGCACTCCTCCATAACTAAAGGTCTATGCTTCTCCTCTTCTTTTCTCTGCTTGCTGTCAATACTTTCTTGCAATGCTCTAATTACAGTCTTTAATATCTTTACTATAGCGTATCTTCTATCGTGAGCCTCAATAATAGTCCAAGGTGCATAGCTGCTATCAGTTTTTTCTATCATCTGGTCAGCTGCCTTTAAATATCTTTCATATTGTTGGTAGTGCTTCCAGTCCTCTTTTGTAACCCTCCAAGATGTCGAAGGATTTTCCTCCAGCCGCTTAAATCTTTTTTTCTGTTCCTCCTTGCTAATATGCAGAAAAAACTTTATTATAACATTTCCGTCATCAGCCAACTGTTCTTCAAAGTAGTTTATTTCCTCATAAATATTATTAAGCCTTTTTCTTCTAACCTTGCCATCCACTCTATCATTTAATACTCGTCTATACCAGCTGCGGTCAAATATGGCTATCCGCCCTCTTGCAGGGGTCTTAATCCAAAACCTCCAAAGAAAGGGTCTCCTTCTCTCCTCTTCATTTGGGGCATAGGTTGCGTAAACATTAAAGACCCTTGGGTCCATAGGCAGGATTAGGTCATTAATAAGCGTACCCTTGCCAGCTGCTTCCAGGCCTTCAAAAACAATTATTACAGGCAGCTTCAGCTCCCTTGCCTGTCTCTGCAGCTCACCAAGCTTATGCTGAAGCTGTAATATAACCGTATGGTATTCATCCTTTTCAATTTTCTTATCAAGATCAATAATTTCCAGCATGGCTTCACCACCTCGTAGAAAAATAGAAAGCATATATACTATGCTTTCTATTATTGTACTACTTTTTGGTATATTATATCAAATTAAATTACTTCAGCCTTACTCATTCTATAGCAGGTTAAGGCAATAAACAAAGTAGACACTGCAGCTGCAGTTATTATAGCCGTCACCGCACCTTCAATGCTGAAGGCTGTTGCTGCACTAATCAGCCTATAGGGCATATATGCTTTTATAGCATTTATTCCGGATATGGGGATTAGACTGTATGAAACAGCAATGGAAATCAGGCCGGCAACAAAGCCTTTTTTAAACAAGCTGCTAAACAGCATGCACATTCCAATATTAAACATGAAATACACGCCTACCAGCACCGCTGATAGCATATAGCTTAAGAATGGTACATCGTCACCTGTTATCAATATATTTACATAGTAGTAGTTTATTATAAAGCCTAAGACTATTATCAAGGATGTAGCCAGTACATGGTGTATAAACTTAGCCACAACCATCTGAGCCGGACTGCAGCCTTTTGAGTAGGGGAATACCAGCTTTTTAGAAATTAGCTCATCACTTAGGGTACTGGAAAGTGTGAAAATTATAACCAAGAACCCTATTTCCAGAAGATCTCCTATATGATTTATAAGTGCTGCTCTTCTAGTTACAACAAACAGTGAGCTTAAATCAGCACTCATCTGATTTGACAAAATCTTAGGCAGCATTTTCATTAGGATTGGGTTTGATACTGCAAAGAATACTATACCTATTGCAATTATTACGTATCTATATTGTCGAATTGATTCGATGATTTCTTTCTTAAAATATGCCTTAAAGGTTCTCATCACTATTCACCAGCCTTATAAATATATCTTCTAAGTCGCTTTTTCTTAAGCTGTAGGATATTACTGCGGCTCCAGAATCGGCCATTATGCCTAGAAGCTTTGTTTTTGAAGCCTCTATATCGCTTACATATACTGACATCATAGTATTATGACATACTACATTTTGCACCCATTCCAAAGACTTAATCTTTGCTGCTACTTCTTCGCATGGCTCCTCAAGCTCAATATCATATATTGGCTTGATGTACTTATCCTTTAATGCTTTAAGCTCATCCGATACCAAAACCACACCCTTATCCAGTATGGTCACCTGATCGCACACTCTCTCTATATCATTTAAAATGTGAGTGGAGAAAAAGACTGTAATACCCTGCTCCTTCAATTCCTTAATAAGAGATAATATCTCCATTCTCCCCTGGGGGTCCAGTGAAGATGTAGGCTCATCAAGAAAAAGCATCTTAGGCCTGTTAAATAAAGCCACGGCAATCGCAAATCTCTGTAGCATGCCGCCGGAATAGCCCCCCACCTTCCTTTTTGCAGCCTCCTTTAAGCCAACAATAGAAAGCACCTCCTCGGAACGCCTTTTTATATCAAGCTCTACCATTCCACTTAATCCACCGATGAACTTGAGATATTCATAGGCGTTCATATACCCATAAAAAACCGGATCCTGCGGCACATAGCCAATCATGCTGAGGATACTCCTCTTATTGTCCTTAAAGCTTTTTCCATCATAAAAAACATTTCCACCATTGAAGCCTATCAGTCCTGTCAAAATATTCATAGTTGTCGTTTTACCAGCTCCGTTTTTGCCCAGGAACCCATATATACACCCCTTAGGAACCTCAAAGTCAATTCCCTTTAAAACCTCAAAATCTTTATAGCTCTTTTTTAACCCTTCTACCCTTAACACTCATATCACTCCTCGTATAATTCAGCTATCAACTGCCTGCTGTTAGCTGTTAACTGTTAACTTATTAGTACTTTTTTCTGCCTATTAAAAGAAAGCTTATTGGTCCTATAGATGATACAAATAGGATTATTGCAGCCCAAGCAAGCTTTGGCAGGTATTTTACCTCATCCTTTGTCAGCCTGTAGAAGCAAAACACCTTTAGTAGCAGCTCCAGCACTATAATTGGTGCAAACAGCTTTAAAATCTCCATTAATTCCATTTCCAACATTTTTATTACCTCCGTTTTGTTTATTCACCTATGTAACGCAATAGCTAATCAAAAAGTTCATAAAAAAAAGTGCGATTTTTTTCGCACCTTTAGTTTATTATTTTTCCTTATTCTTCACATATTTATCGATAATTACCCTGGTAACTATCAGATATATTATCAAATTGCCCGGTGTGTTTAGCAGACCAAACAAGCCCCAGAGCCAATAAAGCTTCTCCTCTCTTTTACGAGCATCGTTGAACATCCACCAGCCTTGAAACAGCAGAACTGGAAGGAATACTATAAATAAAATAACAGCTATTCTTGAATTATCCATTGTTTTTACCTCCCGTTAGAGCAGCTTTCGATAGTGGCAGCAATGAAAAGGGCAGTATAGCAAATGTAAATATACTAAAACCTATTATAAAGCTTTCGCCAATACTGGCAGCCAAATATCCAAATAAGCTTAATATCGCTCCAGCTAGTACAAAGAACAAAGCATTTTCCTTCCTATATCTTGCTTTTGTATTTATTACATCAGCTTTTTCGATTATATCAAAGAAGGAATTTACAGCTGGTATCTCTTGCTCCAGAATTTCAAGGGCTTCATTCATACCCTCAAGCTTTGCTTCAAAGTCAGCATCCTTACAGCTCTCATACAGCTTCTTGTCATAGCCTTCATTATAAAACTTATCTATAATATTATCTTGCACCCTGCCATGGCTATTAATGTGATCATGCTCCTTCATAGTATATACCTCTCTTCTCTAACTGACTAATTATACTCTTTACAGCGTTATGTAGTCTGGATCTGACTGTTCCAATTGGTATATCGAGTATCACCGCAATTTCCTCATATTTATATCCATGAAAATGTTTAAGAACAAATACAGCTCTCTTCTCATAGGGTAGCTGCTGTAAGGTTTTTTTTACCTCTTCTTGGCTTATTTTTGACAATACTTCATCCTCAACATCACTAGCATGGGTAGCCATATTCTCATCTAGCTGCACATGTACTTTGTTTTTCCTAAGCATATCCCTATACACATTGGTAGCTATAGTAATAAGCCAGGTGGAAAACTTTGCCCTTGGTTCAAATTTACCGATATTAAGCACCGACCTCAGCATGGCCTCCTGCACAACATCTGCCGCCGTTTCAGGATCACCAGTAAGCTTTAGTATGTACCCCTTCAGTATAGTATAGTTATCTGCCAGCAACGTATTCATGGCGCTTTTATTGCCTTGCTTGGCCAGAAGAACAAGATCTTTTTCAGCTGTCGCCATAAGAATCCTCCTGGTTAATATTTAACGCAATACAAAATAAAATAGTTCATTACTTTTATGAATATTATATACTTTTTACAACATAAATGAAATAGAAGAAGCTGCCCCGCAGGACAGCGTCTGTCCCGCAGGACAGCTTCTTAATATTTTAAAATGCGTTTTTGTCAATATAATACATTACAAGCTTTACAACCTGCTCCAATCTAAGCTTATCTACATCCTCCATAGTATCTTGACTGCTGTGGTAGCCATTCAGGAAGTCCTCGTGTATAAGCAGTACTGATTGGACCCCAACATCACCAAAGCTCTGATGATCACTGCCGCCGCCTATGCTTTTATCCGCTTCAATGCCCAGCTCCTTAGCATACGTAAGCAAAGTATTTCTAAGATCAGCTTTACCACCATCAGGACTTATTATCATCAGAGGCAGCTTCTCACTTGAGCCTACCATATCAAGGTTGATCATAACTGTCTTTTTCAAAGGGTATATTGGGTTGCTAGCGTAGTATTGAGAACCAAGCAGCCCATATTCTTCACCGTTAAAGGCCATGAAGAGTATAGATTTTTTGGGTTGGTTCTTGCTGTTTTTCATTAGTCTTGCAACTTCCATCATTACAGCTGTGCCTGATGCATTATCAAGTGCTCCAGGGTTGTAGGTGCCGTTCATATTATCTCCTACATGATCAAAGTGCGCACCAACTATTATATACTCATCCTTAAGTGCAGGATCACTGCCGGGTAATAACCCTATGACATTTGGAACCTTTTTTGTCTCAGCAGAAAAGTCGCATTTGAAGCTAAGCCTTTCTGACTTTTCTGCTGCATCTGTCAGCTCCTTTAAGATACTTGCTCCAATATTCAGCACTGCAGGCTGGTTTCTTCCCGGAAAATACTTCCTCATAGGAGCAACTATAAGCTCCGCATACCTCCTACTGCTGCTGGTAAGGTCGATCTCTGCAATAATCAATGCCGGTTCAGCATTCATCGCCTCCTCCAGGTAGCTTCTTCCTGAAATTGTGCTTCTTGCAGCCAGCGAGATAATTAAAGCCTTACCTTTAATATTGGCCTTATCATCCTTTAGCTGCTTACCATCCTTTAAAACATATACAGGAACATTAATATCAATATCCTTGGCATCAGTATCTACAGATCTGATAGAAAACTCAATTCCGTTTTCAAATTCCCTTTTTTCATTTCCAGCAGCATCAAGCACTTTGAGTACTGGTTCATCTTCAAAAACTGCTACCTGCTGGTCATAATATTGAAGATAGTTATCCAGTCCCTTTGGGTTTTCTAGACCAAGCTTTTTAAAATACTCAGAAATAACCTCAGCAGAAAGCTCATTTCCCTTTGTACCCGCAAGTCTACCTGTATAAAGCTCTGAGGTAAGCTCACTAATGATACCGTAAACATTCTCTTCATCAATGCTTTCCTCTTCACCATTAACATTAACAAAGAGGCCAGCCTTTTGAAGGTTTTCTCCTGAGCTTGTGCTCTCCGGTCCCTTGACTTGCTCGTTGCAGCCTGTAAACATGGTCATAACAAGCATTAGTGCCACTAAGACCGATATAATCCTTTTATTCATCATTATTAACCCCTCCCTATTTGTAAATAACATTGTAGCTAGGCTTAAAATAACATATGAAAAGACTTATACAAATAAAAAACCTTTATAATATACACTTTGAGGTTTGATTTGTCTTTATTGTATTATCTCTCATAGCCCACCCTGCAATTCATTGTCATTTTCCGAATCTTATAACAATTCCATACTATTATATCCCATTTTGGCTCAGAAATGGTGTATATTGTATGAAGGATAAGTGAATTTTACTTCATAATTGGGTATAGGCATAATTTACAACTTCTACACAAAGCAAAAGCTTGCTGTGGTAAACCCCACAGCAAGCCAATTCACTTGTTTGTGCTATATGCCTATACTCTATCTCTCTTTGTGTAATGAGTATGCAGCAGGTGGTGAGCCTTATGGCTGTTTGGCTTTTCGAGATACTCTTCGTAAAGCTTTTTAACCTCTGCATTTTCATGTGACTTTCTTACTTTGTTTGCCTTATCTATTGAGTAAAGGCCTTGTGCTCTTAGCTTCTTAACTTCTTCTGTCTTTTCCTTATCCATTATGATTGGCTGTCCGCCACCGTTTATGCATCCGCCTGGGCAGCCCATAACTTCTACAAAGTGGTAGTTAGCTTCTCCAGCCTTTATGCTGTCAAGGAGTCTTGAAGCGTTTGCTGTACCATGAGCAACAGCAACCTTAACATCCATGCCGTTGATGTTTACTGAAGCCTCTTTTATACCTTCCATACCTCTAACAGGCATGTACTCTATTTCCTTTAGGTCTTCGCCGGTTAGTATGTCAGCAACTGTTCTTAATGCTGCTTCCATAACTCCACCGGTTGTACCAAATATAACAGCAGCTCCTGTTCCATCGCCCATTATATTGTCATAGCTTGCGTTTTCAAGAGCAGTAAAGTCTACTCTTGCCTGCTTTATCATCTTAGCAAGCTCTCTTGTAGTCAATACAGCATCAACATCAGCTAAACCGTCTACATTCATTTCTTCTCTGCCTGCCTCGTACTTCTTAGCTGTACATGGCATTATGGATACTACATATACGTTCTTTGGGTCTATTCCTGCTTTCTGTGCATAGTAGGACTTAGCTACTGCACCAAACATTTGCTGTGGTGACTTACAGGTTGATAGATTATCAAGGAACTCATGGTAGTTATGCTCGCAGAACTTTATCCAGCCTGGTGAGCATGAAGTTATTAGTGGAAGCTTTCCACCGTTGTTTATTCTATTTAAAAGCTCTGTGCCTTCTTCAAGTATTGTTAAGTCAGCACTGAAGTTTGTATCAAATACCTTATCAAAGCCTAGTCTCTTAAGAGCAGCTATCATCTGACCTTCAACGTTAGTTCCTACCGCCATGCCAAATTCTTCGCCAAGAGCAACTCTTACAGCAGGAGCTGTTTGAACTACTACATGCTTTTCTGGATTAGCCAGTGCTTCCCAAACCTTGTTTGTGTCATCCTTTTCTCTTAAAGCTCCTACCGGACAGACTTTAATACATTGTCCGCACTTAATGCATCTTACATCATTCAGACTCTTGTCATAAGAGGTTGTAACTGTTGTACGAACTCCTCTTCTTGTAAAATCTACAGCACCAGTATCTTGAACCTGCTTACATATCTTAATACATCTTCCGCAGAGTATACATTTGTTTTGATCTCTTACTATGGAAGGTGATGACATATCAACAGTGTACTCGATCTTTTCGCCTTCAAATCTAACCTTGCTTATTCCGATTTCTTCACTTACCTTTTGAAGCTCACAGTTAAGGTTTCTTGAGCAGGTTAAGCACTCTCTCTCATGGCGAGCAAGTATAAGCTCAAGTATAGTCTCTCTAGCTTCTCTAACTGACGGTGAATTTGTCTTAACAACCATACCTTCAGCCGCTGGAAGCACACATGAAGCCTGAAGTGATCTTCCGCCTTGAACCTCCACAACACACATTCTGCATGCGCCAACTTCATTTATGTCCTTTAAGAAGCATAGAGTTGGTATGTTGATATTTAAGGATCTTGCAGCTTCTAGAACTGTTGAACCCTTTGGCACCTGTGTTTTGATACCATCAATAGTAATGTTAATCATTTCCATGTTATAGTTTCCCCCTATTTGATAAAATATTATCCACAAAATACATATGCTAGCCTATATCAAGAGACTTTTTCAAATACGACCTGAGTTTAAGAAACCTAGTCTTTGCAGCACTATATATCCTGTAATTAGTAATCCTGGCAACCTAATAAATAGCTTGTACTATTTGCATTCAATGTCAACCATGATTAATTTTGCTATATTAAATAATATTGCAAAACTGTGATATACATCACTGCCATTTTAGCCAGTTATATTATAATTAAAGATGGTTGATGCAACCAAAAAATATAACTACTTGATAAAAATCTCACAATAACATGATATCTAATCACGACAATATTGTCAATAAAATAACACATCAATGGAGGCCAAAATGAAACTTGCAGAATTTGCAGAAAATTTAAATTAATATTTAACGACTTTTTATTTGTTAATATTAATTATTTATTTGTCTCAATAGCTATTTTAAATTTCATAATTTAGTATTATAATAGAAGTAAAGTATGATTATTTATTAACAAAACTATATAAGTCGTGATAAAGAAATTACATTTAGCAAAATAGAAACACGACTTATATTAAATAGAAAGCACCTGTTATTGAGTATCATAATGTTAATTCATTAGTGCTTTCTATATATATTTATATAAAATTCTATATCTTTTATTATAAAGGAGAAGCTTATGACTAATCAAATGGAAAGAATAGGCACACTATGCTCAGATGCTGAAAAAGGAAAAGCTCTAACCAGAGAAGAAATTATCGAGCTTTTGGTGTGCGAGGATCAATACAGCAATATTATTTTGGAAGCAGCAGACAGAGTAAGACAAGGGGAAGTAGGCGATCATGTTCATCTTAGAGGACTTATCGAGTTTTCCAACTACTGCAAGCGAAACTGTGAATACTGCGGACTCAGAAGAGCCAACAAAAAGCTTAACCGCTACAGGCTTGAGATAGAAGAGGTTATAGATACAGCGAAGAACGCTGAACGACTTGGCTATAGGAGTGTGGTGCTTCAGTCAGGCGAGGACCCATACTATACTGTAGATAAAATATGCAAGATAGTCGAAGGTATAAAGTCCTCCACTGATCTTGCCATAACACTATCCTGCGGAGAGTTCAGTTATGAAGAATACAAGCAGATGAGAGAGGCTGGTGCTGACAGGTACCTTTTAAGGTTTGAAACCTCCAGCAAGGAGCTATATAAGAAGCTTCATCCTGACTCAGACTATGATCAGCGAATACAGTGTCTCAATGACTTGCGCAGAGCCGGCTTCCAGGTAGGCAGCGGCTTTATGGTAGGTCTACCAGGTGAAACTCCAGAAATACTTGCCGATAACCTGCTTCTTCTGCGCGAGCTTGACGTTGATATGGCAGGCATTGGCCCTTTCATACCAAACCCAGATACCGAGCTTGGCGAAGAAAACGGCGGGCTTCTTATAGATGCGCTAAAGGCTGTGGCTATAGCCAGACTGCTTTTGAGAAATGCTCATCTGCCTGCTACAACAGCACTTGGAACCCTCGACCCAAGAGGCAGGGAAAAGGCTCTATGTGCCGGAGCAAATGTAGTTATGCCTAACGTATCACCAATGAAATACAGAGAGCTATATGCTCTATATCCAAATAAAATATGCGTTACAGATGATCCTGGACATTGCAGAAACTGTATAACCGGAAAGATAAACGGTCTGGGCAGAAGTGTTGCAAAGGATCATGGACATACATTAAAGAATACAAATAAGTAATTAAGGAGTCTTATTATGAATACTGAAAATAAAAAGTACACTGCTGATTTTATTGATGAGCAGCGAATTCATTCTATGCTCGAAGCAGCTAAAGAGACCAGCAGACAGGAGCTGGAAGAAATAATTACTAAAGCCGAAAAGGCATACGGCCTAACTATGCAGGAAACAGCCAAGCTTCTAAATGTAAGCGACCCAGAAATCCAAAAAAGGATTTTTGAGGCTGCCCATAATGTAAAGGAAAGAATATACGGTAAAAGAGTAGTTATATTTGCTCCTCTTTATGTGAGCAACTACTGTGTAAACAGCTGCAAATACTGCGGTTATGGCTGCAACAACAGTGAGATTACAAGAAAAAGACTTACAAAAGAAGAGATCATTGAGGAAGTTAAGGTACTTGAGTCAATGGGCCATAAGAGAATAGCCCTGGAGGCCGGTGAAGACCCTGTAAACTGCACTCTCGACTACATCCTTGACTCCATAAAGACTATATATGATATAAAATTTGAAAACGGCAGTATAAGAAGGATAAATGTAAATATTGCTGCAACTACCGTAGAGGAGTATAAAAGGCTTAAGGAGGCTCAGATAGGTACATACATACTATTTCAAGAGACCTATCATAGAGAAACCTATGCAAGAATGCATCCAAAGGGACCTAAGCACAGCTATGACTACCATACTACAGCCTTTGACAGGGCTATGGAGGCTGGCATCGATGATGTGGGAGCAGGTGTACTCTTTGGTCTTTATGACTATAAGTTTGAAGTGCTGGCGCTTCTTATGCACGCTGAGCATCTTGAAGAAAAGTTTGGCTGCGGCCCCCATACTATGTCTGTACCAAGACTTAAATCAGCTGAAGGTGTAAACATTAATGAATACCCTTATCTGGTCAGTGATGAAGACTTTAGAAAGATTGTAGCTATACTGAGACTTGCAGTTCCTTATACCGGCATAATCCTTTCTACAAGAGAAAATGCAAAGCTCAGGGATGAAATAATAAACTATGGTGTATCTCAGATCAGTGCCGGCTCATGTACAGGAGTAGGCGGCTACAAAGGCGAAAGTGATGAGCAGACATGCAATACAGCGCAATTTAACGTAGAAGATCACAGATCCCCTGATGAAATAATACAATGTCTATGCCGCTCAGGCTATATACCAAGCTACTGCACTGCCTGCTACAGGCAAGGCAGGGTAGGCGACAGGTTTATGCAGCTTGCCAAAAACGGCAACATACAAAACGTATGTCAGCCTAATGCTATACTTACCTTCCAGGAGTATCTGCTTGACTACGCTTCACCTGAGACAGCAGCCCTTGGGGAAGAGACAATACAAAAACATCTTGAGGAAATAAAGAATGAAAAAGTTAAAGAAGTGACCAAGGAGCGTCTTGATGAAATAAAGAAGGGCAAGCGAGATTTGTACCTTTAACACTAAGGAGGAATTTTTTATGCTGGATACACCTAGAAGTGTGCGGCTTCATATAGCTATTTTTGGCAGGAGGAATGCAGGAAAGTCAAGTCTGATAAACGCAATTACAAATCAAGACCTGGCGGTTGTGTCCCCGATACCGGGTACTACCACTGACCCTGTATTCAAGTCCATGGAAATATCACCTATCGGCCCTGTTACACTTATAGATACGGCAGGGATAGACGATGAAGGTGAGCTAGGGGAGCTTAGAGTAAAAAAGTCAAGACAGGTTCTTGCAAAGACAGAGCTTTTGGTGCTCACTGTAGCTTCTGACAGTACCCCCGACAGCTTCGATGAGCAGATAGTAAATGAGGCTAAAAGCCGCTGCATACCTGTAGTCGGAGTTATCAACAAAATAGATATAGGTCAGGGAGCGGCAGCTCAGGCTTGGTTTGAGCAAAGCAAGCTTCCTTTCTGCAGGATAAATTCACTTACAAGGGAAGGCGTAGATGAGCTTAAGTCTTTGATTGTAAAGAACGCACCTAAGGATTATCTTCCCAGCACTATAATAGGCGATCTAATAGAGCCAAATGATGTAGTGATACTCGTTACACCAGTAGATGCAGGTGCTCCAAAGTCAAGGCTTATACTACCGCAGGTGCAGGTACTGAGAGATGCTCTTGATGCAGGTGCAAATGTAATGGTTACCAGAGAGCACGAGCTGGCAAATGCACTGTCAAGCCTCAAGCATCCACCTAGACTTGTTGTAACTGACTCACAGGCCTTCGATATGGTTTCTAAGATCGTTCCTGAGGATGTACCTCTAACATCCTTCTCTATACTATATGCTCGCTACAAAGGAAACCTCAGAGAGTTTATTAATGGTATAAAGGTTATAGATACTCTAAAGGAAGGCGATAAGGTGCTCATAGCCGAAGCCTGCACCCATTTCCCCAGCCATGAGGATATAGGTAGAGTCAAAATACCTAACTGGCTTCAAAAAAGAGTAGGCGGAAAGCTGGATATAGACTGGGTAGTCGGAGGAGATTTTCCAGAGAACCTAGCTGAATACAAGCTTGTGGTACACTGCGGCGCCTGTATGATAAACAGGGCAGAGGTTTTATCAAGGCTTGACAAGCTTAGAGAGTACAATGTGCCTGTAGTAAACTATGGTGTACTTATAGGCTTTATAACCGGCATATTGGACAGGGTGGTAACACCTGTAGAAAAACACTAAGGAGCTGCATTGCGCAGCTCCCTTTTTTAACTTACTTACTTTATTGATTTAAGCTTTACTATATCCTTATAGTTTGTAGCAGTAATGAACTCTACATTTATTAGATCTTCTTTCAACGCGTCCAGCTTCATATTTGTCTCAGTTCTGAACTCCGTAAGAATGGCAGTCTGATTATACACTGCATCGAGCTTCTTATCCATAGCAGTCTGCCTTATGTTCAGTTCCTTTATGTCCTGCTTCATTTCGCAAATTTCCTGTTTAACTCCGGATATCTCTTGTTTAACTTCGGACATCTCCTGTTTTAAACCAGATACGTCCTGCTTGATACC
The DNA here is from genome assembly GCA_937976095.1 of uncultured Clostridia bacterium. Taxonomy (GTDB): domain Bacteria; phylum Bacillota; class Clostridia; order Lutisporales; family Lutisporaceae; genus CALGKJ01. Next base: position 23,405 of record CALJSV010000056.1, read on the forward strand.
AGAGATGTCTTCTTTTATTCCACCTAATTCAGATAGAATTTTGTTAAGTATTTCTTCCATATGATCACCTCACCAGCCCATTATATCACAACACAAAGTAATATTAAATAGCATTCCTATTTCTTTTCCGATGTCCCACACTCTGATGCTTCCCCTATCAGTATCTCTATACCATGCTTAAGTGCAGGCATAATTACCTCAAGATTTTCCCTTACACCCTTTGGACTTCCCGGAAGGTTTATTATAAGGGTATTCTTTCTGATGCCAGCCTGTGCCCTCGAAAGCATCGCCTTTGGAGTTATCTCCATACTCTTTGCTCTCATTACCTCCGGTATACCCGGTACATGCTTCTCAATAACCTCCATAGTTGCCTCAGGCGTAACATCCCTATGTGAAAAGCCTGTACCACCAGTGGTGAGAATAAGATTAAGCCCAAGCTCATCTGACATACGTATAAGCTCCTGCTTGATCTCTTCCTTCTCATCAGGCACTATTATGTACTTTGCTACCTTACCGCCTATTGTGCCTATCATTTCCTCTATAGCAGGCCCGGAAAGGTCTACTCGCTCTCCCCTTGAGCCCTTATCGCTTATTGTAATAACACCAACAGTAAACATCGTAAGCCTCCCTTATTTAATTCCAATTTACTAAAAGCTCCAAAGCGCAGCCAGTAACCAGTAGCCAGCAGCCAGTATCTAGTAGCCATCACATCCTATTAACACCTTGTAGTCTTTACTTCTTTTTCTTCTACCTTCTTATACTCAAAATCGCCGGACTTTCCACCGGTTTTTCTGACCAAATGTATATCACTTATAACCATAAACTTATCTATTGCCTTGCACATATCGTATACTGTCAGTGCTGCCACTGACACAGCCGTAAGCGCCTCCATCTCTACACCTGTAGCTCCTACAGTCTTGACTACAGCCAGGATATCAAGCTTGCAGTTCTCAAAATCTATTTTAAACTCAAGATCAGCACCATAAATATTTATGTTATGACACATAGGGATTATGTCTGCTGTGCTTTTTGCTCCCATTATGCCGCCTACCTGAGCAACAGCCAGCACATCACCCTTCTTAATGTTGCCCTCAGCTATTGCCTTTAGAGTCTCCCTTTTCATGTATACGGAGCCCTTTGCAATAGCCTCCCTCATGCTATCTTCCTTTTCGGACACATCCACCATCTTAGCATAGCCCTTGTCGTTAATATGAGTAAAGCCTCCTATTTGTTGAGCTTCCTTCTTGTTTTCATTACTCAAAATTATCACCTCAACTATATTTTACACCAGTTTCCGTTTTTCAAACACCATTCTTTTTAGATATCCTGATATAAAAAACAAAAAAAGTCCTAGAATGACTCCTATACTGTCTATAAAAACATCACTGACCCTTCCATCCCTGCCGGGAGTAAAGCTTTGGTGCAGCTCATCTATGCAGGCATAGAGTATGGCAAGTGAAGCTGCAAGTATATATGAATTACGCTTTTTTAGCCTACTCCTTGATAATGCAAATAGTAAAAGTATCGTCAGGATAAGGTACTCCAACACATGAGCACCCTTACGGATTATTAGCTCTATCAGCTTTGTGGAATTTATATTTTTCTTCACTTTATCAGGCAGCTGTGCACTATACTGAGTGACAGCCTTGGTCAGCTGTCGACTCCTGCTGCTTGAGATCTTTCCTTCCTCTGCAGAGAAAGAAAAAATGACCAGCATCCATGATGCTACCAGCATCCATGATATTATTCTACCTTTGTTCATTTTGCTCATCTTTGCTTCTCCTGATAAATATTAGCTTTCTTCTCTCCATCACATCTATCCAAGCATGGCCATCTTCAACTAGCTCTGTTTGAAAGGCTGTCAGTATGACAGCTCTAGGGCTTTCTGCATATCACCCCATGTATATATTATACCCATAAATTGTTATTCCCTCTTGAGTAAACACGGGCGTTACCGCCCATGCTCCTCTACAGAACCGTACGTGCCCTATTAAGGCATACGGCTCTTCACAACATATTCTTCATCTATAAAATAAGCTAATCTTAATTGTCGGCTCAATGATTGGAAAAGTTTTCAGTAAACCTTTGAAGAATGCGTCAATCGTATAGCTTCTTCTTTGACTTCTCCTGTTGAGCCACTTGAAAAGTAGCCAT
>CALJSV010000057.1 GCA_937976095.1 uncultured Clostridia bacterium
GGCGGGGTACTCAAGCTGGCAGATCTTTCATTGGTACATCAGTATATTACTATATCAGACGTGCTTTTTGTGATAGTAAATATTACATTGCTGATATCACTATATCTTCCCGTATACTTCAAGCTTGGATATGTTAAATCGGGATATCTCAACACAATCGTTTTCTTAGTCTTGTTCTTTGTACCCAGCCTTATACTGCCTGCTATCCGAGAATCACTGAGCAAGGCTGGAGAGCTGAACGCAATAGATAGAACAATAAGCTACCTGAGTGGCAGCCCGGATTGGATGATTGGGCTTGTGGCACTTCTGGCTTCGGGGCTTATAGCATATACTTCCCTATCTATATCGCAAAAATTGTATTTGAGTAAAGACTTATAATTCTAAGGATCACAAAATGGTATGACAAATGTCATGCCATTTTATTATTTTACTCATTATTCATGATAAGAAATTTCTTGTATGATAGATACATAAGGAAGATAAGACATGAAAGCGTCTGAAGAAAAAATGGATGTAAATATTTTAAATTTATATATTTGAGGGAGGAATTTCAATGGTAGTGGAGATTAAAAATCTAGTAAAAAGGTATAATGATTTCTTGGCTGTAGACAATGTGAGCCTTAACATAGGTGAGGGAGAGATTTATGGCCTCCTAGGACCAAATGGAGCAGGTAAAACAACAACCATCAATACACTGATAGGACTTATAAAAGCGGATAATGGCGAAATAAATATACATGGAAGAAACATAAATAAATACAGCGATGAGGTTAAGAGGGAGATAGGCATAGTGCCTCAGGAAATAGCTATCTATGATGAGCTTACAGCAATGGAAAACGTAACCTTCTTTGCAAGGCTGTATGGACTTAGAGACGGCCTGCTTAAAGAGAGAGTAAAGGAAGCGTTGGACTTTACTGGGCTATGGGACAGAAGAAACGACATATCTAGGAAGTTTTCCGGTGGTATGAAAAGAAGGCTAAACATTGCATGTTCAATAGCACACCATCCAAAGCTAATTATAATGGATGAGCCTACAGTAGGTATAGACCCGCAATCCAGAAATCACATACTGGAGTCAGTAAGAGAGCTTAACAGAAAGGGCTCAACCATAATATATACCTCCCACTACATGGAGGAGGTAGAGGAGCTTTGCAACAAGATAGCTATTATGGATCATGGCAAGGTAATAGCTGATGGCACTAAGGATGAACTGAAAAACATGGTATCGGTTGAGGATAGGGTTGAAATAGAATTATCTGCAGTGAACTACACAGTAGTTGATAATGTAAAGAAGGTAACGGGAGTCAAGGACTGCATTGCTGATAATGGAAGGCTTAGGGTAAGCTCTCATAAGGACAGCAAAAACCTGAGCAGGATAATAGATTGTATAGTAAACGCTGACCTAGAGATTATTGCAATGAATATAGAAAAACCAACTCTCGAGACGGTTTTCCTCACACTTACCGGAAGGACCTTGAGAGATTAAATTTAAGGTGGTGAATTTTAATGAAGCTTTTTCATATAGCCTATTACGTAGTATTGAGAAACTTTCGAGATAGAAAGACTCTTATGCAAATGCTGCTTTTTCCTATAATACTAATATTTATACTGGGCTCAGCACTCAGCAACAGCTTCAATTTTGACAATATATCTAAGCTTAATGTAGCCTATCTGAATGAAGATGCTGACAAAGGACCATTATCCTCAGCCTTTACTGAGTTTCTGAAGAACGATGTAAAGGAGCTTTTGGAGATTAAGGAGGCGTTCTCTTATGAAGATGGAAAGCAGCAAGTGCAGGAAGGAAAGATAGAAGCCTTTATATATATTGATAAAGATTTTACAAAAAACATGCTTTCAGGGGATGACATAAATATAAATGTCTATAATAGTGTCCATAGCAGCTTTAGGGCTTCAATGGTAAAAAACATCGTGGACAGCTTCGTTGATGGCAGCAACGCTTATACCGCAGCAGCTAGACTAGGAGGGCAGCCTCAGGGCTTTGAGAGATATAAGAACCTGGAGAGCACACCTATTTCAGCTGAGATTACAAGACCAAAATCCATAGACTACTATGCAGTAACTATGCTAATTATGGCAATGATGTTCGGAACAATGTATGGGGGTCAGGCAGTAACTGAGGATAAGCTGAGGAATACCTATATAAGACTTAATACTGCACCAATAAAGCAAACAGAGCTGGTGCTTGGTCAGATACTGGGGACCATAGTTACACTTTTTATGCAAGCCCTTATAATAATAGGAATAACAAAATATATATACAAGGCAAACTGGGGTAACAACATGGCTTTTGTACTGTTTGTTTGCTTCTCCGTAATAGTGTTGGCAGTTAGCCTTGGGATTCTGGTATTTAAGCTGATGAAAACACATAACGCAGCAAATGGATTACTAACATTGCTGGTAAATGTATTTACCTTCATAAGCGGAGGCTATGTACCAATAGACATGCTGAGCGAAAATATGGAAAGGATCAGCGTTATTTCTCCAAACTACCTTGCTCAGCAAGCAATATTTAACTCAATTTTTTCTGGTTCAGGTGCTGAGACGCAGAGCTTTCTAATAATTATCTGGGTGGCTTCTGCAGTAATGTTTGCACTATCTGTTGTTGCAGGAAGGAGGGTGCCCAGATGGTAATTTTTCAAAACAATATTAAAAGACTTTTACGTGACAAATATACCTTCTTAATGATGTTTGTAATACCTATAATATTTATATCTTTTATTCTCTTCTCGGTGGGAGGCAGCAGACCCATAAGTGTCTCAGTCATTGATAAGGATAACACAGAGCTGACTAAGCTGTTTTTAGAGGATATGAGCAAAAACTGCAAGCTGGTTGATATAAAGGAAAACGAGATACAAAAAAAGCTCATAAGGGGCAGAACCGATTATGTAATATTAATAGAGAAGGGCTTCAGTGAGGCAATAATAAAGGGTGAGGATGTTAGGTTAAAAACCTATAACATAAAGGAGACAAACTCCTCTATGGCCGCACAGATTTACGCAGACAGCTTTATAAATGCAATAAAGAACATAGGGAAGGCTTCCAATGGAAACGAAGCAAGCTTTTATGAGGGAATGGCACACTATAAGGACAGCAGCTTAGGAGTAGAGTATACCTCGCTGGGAAAATCTAATTCCAAAAGAGCATACACAGTTACAGGAATAGGATATCTCCTGATGTTTATGATGTACCTGGCGGTAAATTCCACATCTCTTGTACTTCAGGATAAGCAGCTTAAGACCTATGGAAGAGTGCTGGCAGCACCGGTATCAACAAAAATGTATACGCTTCAAAACTTCCTAAGTGGATATTTGATAGTAGCAGTGCAGGTAACACTTATATTACTCATTATGAGATATGTATTTAAGGCGGACTTTGGACCGGCATTATTAAGCATATATGCTTTTATACTTATATTTGCAATAACTGCTATAGCACTAAGTGCAATGATTAACAGCTTTTCAAAGGACTCAAGGCAGGCAAACAGCATGTCAAGCTTGCTTATAGTGCCAATGTGCATGCTTGGGGGAGCCTTCTGGCCAAGATGGCTTATGCCTGATCTACTGAGGAAGATATCCAGCTTTGTACCTGTTAGCTGGGCTTTGGATGCGCTGGAAAAGCTTATATATGGAAGACCATTTTCCAGCGTTTTATTGGAGGTAGCTATAGTGATGCTTTTTGCACTGGTTTTCTTCCTTATCAGTGCAAATAAAAAGAGAGTAAAAAATGCATAATTGATTGTTCAGGCTGATGATTTTTTCATCAGCCTGAATTATATGGAGGTATATATACTTAAGTGTAGAATAATAAATAGTTAGTGCTAAATAGAAGGGGTTATTTATGAGTTTTTTATTAAGAGGTTTGTTTCTTTCTTATATAATAATAAAGCTTATAGTATCAAAGGAAGTAGCCTTTGCTGAGGTTGTTTTGGTGCTGCTTATTGTTGCCGGAAATGTATACAGGGAAAAGTTCGACAGCGATATTAAGCTGGTGCTGGTAGAAACAGCAGTTTTAGCGTATGCAACCTATATAAACCAGGATTTTGCACTGCTTTTTGGCCTAAATGCCTATGACCTTGCCTATAAAAGCTTCTATATTGGTATCGCAGGAATAGTTGGTATAGGGGTTTATCTGCTGGGGTTGCAGGAGCTTATCATTTTCCTCCTTGTACTGTCGCTATGCATATATTTTGCCTATGTAAAGTCCAGTCTTGAGGAAAAGGAGGAGCTTTACAGAAGGAGCTATGATAAGGAGAGACAATATCGCTATGAGCTTGAGCAGACTAAGCAAAAGCTTATCAACTCCTCCAAGGAGGTAACCCATATAACTGAAGTAAAGGAAAGAAACAGAATAGCAAGAGATATACACGATAATGTTGGTCACAGCATCGCCGGAATACTGATGCAGCTTCAGGCCACACAAAAGCTTAGGGGAAGAGATGATGCAAAATCTGATGAGCTTCTAAAGAGCTCTATTGAAGGTCTTGCAAATACGCTTGTGGTCCTGAGGGAGACTGTGCATAACCTAAAGCCAAGAGAGAGCCTCGGAGTTGAATACATAAAGGTGGTAATAGAAAGCTTTATGTACTGCCCTGTTGATTTTAGTCACTCAGGAAACTTTGATATCCTGTCTCCGGATCATATCGAAATAATACACACAAATATCAAGGAGGCTCTAACAAATGTCTCCAAGTACTCAAAGGCAAGCAAGGCGGAAGTAAAACTTGATATTTATGATAAGTTTGCGAGGCTGTATATAAGGGATAACGGTATAGGCTGTACTCATATAAAAGAAGGATTGGGACTAAGCGGAATGAAGGAACGCATAAGCAATATTGGGGGCAGTATATCTATAAGCTCTTATAACGGCTTTCTGATAGTATGCATACTGCCTATAGTTAAGTGATATATAGTATATTGGAGGGATAACTTTGAGGATACTTATTGTTGATGATGATGCTCTGATCCGAGACAGCCTAAAGCTGCTGCTTGGGCTGGAAGAGGACATTGAAGTAGTAGGCACTGCTGTCAATGGACAGAATGCCTTTGAGCAGTGTCAAAAAATCAGACCAGATATTGTGCTGATGGATATTAGAATGCCAATCATGGATGGAGTACTTGGCACAAAGCTTATTAAAAGTCATTTCCAAGATATAAAGGTTGTAATACTTACTACCTTTAAGGATGATGATTACATAAAGGAAGCAATAAAAAACGGAGCAGAAGGCTATATACTGAAAAACCAGTCCTCAGACAGTATAGTTGAAAGTCTTAGAGCAGTATATAAGGGAAATGCGGTTTTTGAAAGAGATATTATGGATAAGCTGTCAGGCATGCTTAAGGATGAGAAAAAGTATCCGAAGCTGGAGCTGGAAATAACGGACAGAGAAATGGATATACTAAAGCTTATCGGTGACGGGATGTCAAACAAGGAAATAGCCAAAAAGCTATACCTGAGTGAAGGCACAGTACGCAACTATGTGACAACGCTCTTAGAGAAGCTTTCCCTAAGAGACAGAACGCAGCTTGCTATATTTTATATTAAAAATCTAAGTTAACTTGTTGTGCTAGCTGATGTAAAGCAATCTGTGAAGAGGCTTAGAAGCTGTCGGCGAAGCGTAGGAATTGTTGCACCAAAGTACTACCCAAAAGCAAATGCTGCCTTGGTGCAACCTGTAGCGAGCATACTGCTTCTTAGCCTCAGAGCATCAGTGCTTGGAATCAGCTAGCACAACGAGTTAAGTTCAAGAATTGCTAAATAACATAAAGTGAAGGTGATAGTTTGTTTTCAAAGCTTTTAATAAGGCTGTTTGTAAAGGACAACCAAAAAGTAAAGGATAAATACGTAAGGCAGGCCTATGGCTTCTTGGGTGGCATTGTTGGGATAATCTGTAATATACTGCTTTTTGCAGCAAAGCTTATGGCAGGGCTGGCAATAAACAGCATAGCTGTTATGGCGGACTCCTTCAATAACCTTAATGACGCAGCGTCCTCAGTAGTAACCCTGGTAGGCTTCAAGATCACTAATAAGCCAGCTGACAGGGAGCATCCCTTTGGACATGGCAGGATCGAGTATATTTCGGCAATGGTTGTATCCTTTATGGTCATACTTGTGGGCTTTGAATTTATAAAAAGCTCCATAGAGAGGGTGCTTAACCCTGAGCCAGTTCAGTTTGATATGCTTACACTGCTTCTGCTGTTTGTCTCAATACTTGCTAAGCTCTGGCTCAGTTTTTTCAGCAAAAGCATAGGTAAGGCAATAGGGAGCAAGGCCATGGAGGCATCTGCCTGGGATAGCATAAGTGATGTCATAACCACCTCGGTGGTTGCAGGCTCAATAATAGCCTCGCGCTGGATAGCCTTTCCCATAGACGGATATATAGGTGTGCTGGTTGCCCTGTTTATTATCTACTCAGGTATAAGGCTCACAAAAGAAACCCTCAACCCACTTTTGGGTGAAGCCCCTGAGCATGAGTTTGTAGAAGGGATAATTGATAAGGTTCTGGCCTATGAGAGCATAATAGGAGTTCACGATGTAATAGTACACAACTATGGGCCCACAAGAACTGTAGTATCCCTGCATGCTGAAATACCAGGCTGTATGGATATTATGAAGGCTCATGATGTCATAGACGATGCCGAAAAGGAAATATCCCAGGAAATGGATATTCATCTTGTAATTCATATGGACCCGGTTAATACAAACGATAAAGTTGTGCAGGAAACTCAAATGGAGGTTTTGAATATTATTTATGAATTTTCCAAGGAGCTTTCGATTCATGACTTTAGAATTGTAGGAGATGGAGAGCACAAAAACCTTATATTTGATATGGTAGTACCATATGAGGTGCAGGAAAAAGATGAAATAATTCTTGTTAACGATATCAAAGAAGCTATAAAGCATAAACACCCAGGCTATGAGGCTTTTATAACCATAGATAGAAACTACGCCATATTAAGATAGAGAGGCGATACTGTGAAAAATCAAAAGAAAAAGA
>CALJSV010000058.1 GCA_937976095.1 uncultured Clostridia bacterium
GATTTGGTCTTGCTTTTAACATAATGTTTGGAGCTAATTATACAGGGATGGAGCCTGGGATGAATGGCAGCTATTCTCTTAGCTACAGCTTAACAAATATACTGACTATATTGGTCAAAATATTTTTTATAACAGTACTTATTTTAGCTTTCGTTGCAGTTTTTAAGTACTCGCGTAAACTTCTTAACCTGGACAGCAGCACTAGCATAACAAGCTACATTAAAGAAGACCCTGTTTTGAAGACTGTAGCTTTAGTTTTGGTTATAATTTTAGTTTTGGGTCTTATTTATATGCTGCTTGGAGGTCAGTCTGCCTATGGTAGAGGAGCCCAAGTACAGTATTACGGCATGATGAATTCAGGATACGGTCTAGGAATGAACACGGTACTAGTGCTAGTGGTGAAGCTGCTGTTAGTTCTGTCTGTAGTAGGTTTGATTATTGGCCTAGGGATGCACCTGGTGCAAGGCGGCTTCAAAGTAAATAATGAATTTGGCAGATTGTTCAAAACAGAAAAAGTTGAAGAGCATTCATGTGTCAAATGCGGAGCCAGCATAAAAAAGGATTGGAATTGCTGCCCAAGGTGCGGGACTGATATTAAAGCCGATTCAGGATATACAGAAGCTTCAAAAGAAAGTAAACAGAACGAAATAAATGAAACAGCATAAGAGGAAATAAAATGAAAGTGAGATTTGACTTTGTAATTCATTGGCTTTATGCAATTATTTGGGCTCTGCTTGGAATAAGCGGCTTCGCTATGGTCGGTGCAAAGTATGGCTGGCTATTAAACTTTAATTATGGAACAGCAGATTATGTACATAGACTCTCAGCAGCGGCGTTTGTCTTAATCACCTTCATTTCTATATGCTATGAAGTTTACAGAGCAATAAAAAGAGATGATAAGCATCTTGCATGGTTTATTTTCGGCAGGAGCGGATATCAGCTTTTCACCTTTATCGTAAGCCTTATCCTGATAATAACCGGTGCCTTGATATGGATTTGTACAGAGCTGGAGATGACAGTGGCGGGTTTTGCGCTGCTTGTTCATGAATACATCTCATATATAGCACTTGCCAGCATTATATGGCATATATACATGAAATGCCATGCTCTTATATGGCCTAAAAAGGCAGAGGCAAAACCTAACAAAACTCAGGGAGGGGGAAAGGATGCTACAAAAACCATGGTTTAAGTTTTTCATTTGGTTTCTGACAACGTTTTTCTTCTTCCTATCTGCTGGAGTAATTATCTCCATGCTAAAGCCTGGACCCAGTGAAAGCGAAGTAATGCAGTTTATGATGGGTATGATGAGCGCTATGGATAATTCCATGATGGGAGTTGCTATGAACCTTGAGAGTGGCGGACTGCTAAGTAGAATAATCCAATTGTCTTCAGTAATAATTATACCTTTAGTAGCGGCAGGTATTGCAGGAGGCATACTAATAAGGCTCAGGAATAAGGGGTGGGAGTAATGTTTGATAAAAAGAAGCTCAATTTTTGGAGACTGACAATGATTTTTATCAGCATAACAGTTATCGTATTATTTATGCTATGGAGCACACCCCAAGCAAAGACTAATGGCATGATGGATAGCAGCATGGGAAATATGATGAAAAGCATGCATGTGTCAAATATAAAAATATATGATTTGCTTAGCAGCAAAGGGAATCAACAGCAAATGGATGAGATGCATAAGCATCATGCAAATCAGGAGTCCATTATATACAAATTAGGTTTTTTCACAACTGCATTAATTTTTCTTCTATTGCCCCTGATAATAGCAGGCTCAATCCTACTTGCGATAGTATGGATTAAATAAAGAGGTGAAGGGTATGAATGTACTAGGTTCTGTAGGTCAAATATACATGTTTGCATTGCTGGTGCTCCTGTTTGTTGGAATTGGCTTAGGATTATGGAGCTTTATAGGCTTTATTACAAAGCCTAATGCCGACAAAAAAGAAGCGGCAGTCAAAACAGTTAAAAACGAAAAATCAAATAATGAAACGAAAACAAATATCAATATTTTAGGAGGGTTTAAAATGGCAAATAACGGATGGTTCAAATTAGCTATATTTTCATTCTTGGGAATACTTATCAGTGTGGCAGTGTTAGGCTTTGTGTCCTCTAGTGGAATCTATGGTAACGCAAGTCAACATTTGCAGCATCAACAACAGAATATAGCTCAAAATAATATGAATATGAATTCTGGAATGAATATGAATGGGAACGGTCAGATGAGTAGTATGCCAATGAACAACAATATGCAGATGGGCAGTATGCCAATGAATAGCAATATGCCGATGAACGGCAATATGCCGATGAATAACAGCATGCCAATGAATAACATGCAGATGAATGGAAATATGCAAATGAACGGCAGTATGCCAATGAACAACAATATGCCGATGGGTAATATGCCGATGAACAACAACATGCAAATGTCAAATGATCCAAACATGATGTTGATGCAGCAAATGAATCAAATGCAGCAACAGCTAATGCAAATGCAGCAGCAATTAGATCAAATGAACAGCAGCGGTGGTGGCAGCATGGGCGGCGGAATGGGAATGATGGGTGGAATGATGTAGTTATTATAAAATCAAGAAGGTAAGCCTAAAGGTTTACCTTCTCTAGTATTTTTATAGGAATGGAGTGTGTGTATGAGTAATAGATCTATAGCAATACTTGCAGTTATAGCAGCCATAGTAGTATTGCTTTCAGTTATTACCTTTAGAAACAATCAAATCCGTGCGGAATTTAATAATATGAAGTCTTATATGGAATCTATGGGTAGTATAGATCCTAATACAGATAATGACATTAGGGGTTATAATTATACTTATGTGCCATTAAGCACCCATGATTATTCTAAGAATATAGTTAAACCAAGGGAAGGACAGCCAATCAAGAAATTTTCTTTAACAGCACAGGAAGCGAAGCTGGAAATAGCGGAAGGGCTATGGATTCCTGTATGGACATATAATGGAACAGTTCCGGGGCAGGAAATACGAGTTACACAAGGGGATTTTGTACAGGTTGAATTGAAAAACAATCTCAAGGAACCAGTAACTATACACTGGCATGGTTATCCTTTGAAGTCTGCAATGGATGGAGTTCCAGGGCTTAATCAGGATGCGGTCAGACCTGGTGAAACCTTCACATATGAGTTTTCTGCCGAAGTAGTTGGTACTTACTGGTATCACTCACATCAAGAGGGGGCTAAGCAGGTAGATAAAGGTCTTTATGGAGCACTTATTGTAGAGCCAAAGGGTACTAAAATAGCAGATAGAGACTATACTATCATACTAGACGAGTGGATGTCAGTGCCCATGGAAGAGGATATGGGCTCAATGGAAGGTATGAAAAGCTACGGAAAGTCAGGCTCATATGATTTAGTTGAAGAGGAAGAAGAAATGATGGCTACTGCTTATGATATCTATACTATTAATGGAAAATCAGGCAAGCTTATACAAGCACTGGGAGCAAAGGTCGGTGAGATTGTTAGGTTAAGGTTTATAAATGCAGGATATAGATCACATGGAATACACATACCTGGACAGGATATAAGAGTAGTCAGTACTGATGGGCAGGATATAAGTGGGGCAGGTGTTGTAAGGGATCAAATTGTAATGATTGCTCCGGGAGAGAGATATGATATAGAGTTTACCGTGACCTCTGAAGATGACTTTGAGATTGATTTTCATGATAATAACATATATAACCAGCAGATAAAGGTTCCAGTCAATATCATTGATGGGAATAAAAAGCTTAGAGGAGAAGTCCAAGCTAGTGAGCTCAAGGAGTTTGATTTGACAATCTATGGAACCTTATCGATTGCTCAATTTGATATGGGGCAGATATATGATGTGAGTTATGACGTTGAGCTTGGAACAAAAACAAGTAATGGCCTTCAGTATACAATTAACGAAAAAGTGTATACAGAGTTGCCGCCGATAAAGGTTAAGACGGGTGATAGGGTAAAACTTACTTATTTTAATAATAGTATAGTCAATCATCCTATGCATCTGCATGGACATTTCTTTCAGCTGCTTAGCAGAAATGGCGTAGCCATAACAGGAGCGCCGATAATAAAAGATACTCTGATGATTAAACCAGGAGAAAAGTATGAAGTTGCATTTCTTGCAGATAATGCTGGGGATTGGGTGCAGCACTGCCATGAATTGCATCATGCTGCTGCAGGAATGATGCAGGCGGTTGAGTACAGTGATTTTAAATCAAATTATACCCCTGACCCCCAAAACACCTTTAATAAACCGGAATAATAAAGGCGGTTAGATATGATAGAAAACGCAATAAAGCAAATCCAAAGATACTCATGGACATTATTGGTGCTGATACTTCTGTTAGGATGGTTTTCTACCACTCTAATGCTTATAACCCTTGTATGCATGCTGGGTCCAATAGTTTTCTCCTTTCATTATGGTAGAGCCTGGTGTGGTAATTTCTGTCCACGAGGAAGTCTCAATAATTATATCTTAAAGGCTATTAGTCCCCGTAAGGCTATTCCGGTATATTTAAAGAGGCCATTTCTAAGAATAGCTGTCTTTGTACTATTAATGTCGCTGTTTGCTTATAGCATAATACAGACGCAGGGCAGCATTACTGGAATAGGAATAGCATTTATAAAGATGATGACATTAACTACTATAATTGAGATTTGCATGGGGATTTTTATACATCATAACTCTTGGTGCTATATTTGTCCTATGGGCTCTGCTGCAGGTCTTGTAAGCAAGCTGAAGTCAAAAACTAATGGAAATATTATTTTCACGAAGGATTGCAGGGCATGCAATAAGTGTGTGGATGATTGTCCAATGCAGATTAACATACCTCAACATGAAAGTATAGGCAGAGTTACAAGCTCTGATTGCATAAAATGCAGAAGCTGTGTAGGAAGCTGTCCAAACAAAGTGCTGGAGTGGGATATGGAATAGCTGAAGACCAAGTAATAGAGCTAAAGGCTGCAGGGCAGCCTTTAGCTCTAGCTTTACACAGAAAGCATTTTTTTCTTTTCTTTTCTCGCACAATTAAGTGCTGCTGCAGTAGATTCCTCCCATTTGTACAAGCTGTTGAATATATCTTCAGAATCATTATTAAAATGCTCCTGGGGTGTATATGCATATTCGAAACAGCTTTTGGACTCGCCAGCACTTTGCTGTCCAATTGCTATATGCATCTCCACCAGCCTAATAACCTCAGCAGATAGAACACCTTGGCTGCTCATAAACTCAAACCACTCAATGACATGATCTTCAGCTTGGTCAGGCACATCAATAGTATAGCTATATTTACTACTATTCTGCATACTGCTTCACCAATTACTATTCTTTAGTTGCAGCTGCAAAGTCCAAGGCATTTTCTTCGAATTTTTCATTCTTATACTTCACAGCATTTTTCCAAGCCCCTATAGCATTAAGCATTACAGCATTTTCACTGAAAATTATTGGAATCCTGGAAAGGTGCTTTTTGATCATATCCTTAAAAAGCAAGGAGCCTCCGCCGCATAAAATCAGTAGACCTATATCAGGCAGTTGCATACCTGCAGCCGCTGCCTTTGAAGAAAACTCGTCAACTAGCTGACGGCCTTCAAAGTCGATTATTTCCTTGCTCATTTCCTTAAAGTTTGGTATGTCCTGACCATATATTAAAAGCTTCTCATTCCTGATTATTGCATTATCAACCTTATGCCTTGGTACAGAAACCTTGTAGTCAGTTTTGATAAAATCAACTATTCTGTTGAGAGGATCTATAGTACCCTTGTCCATTCCAAAGAAGGTTCTTAGTTCGAAGTTATGTGTAACTATTACATCGGAAGTCAAAGCCCCTATATCGAAGCCTAAAATATTGCGCTCGGAATAATTGTTTTCATACTCGTCCAGCAATTCACCATTATCGTCGTACATAATGGCATTAATGGCGCAAAGACCTTCAGGCTGTATGCTGGTGTCTACTATTTCGAATTCCACCTCTATTCCGTTAAAAACCGGGTTTAGAAATTTTACGGAGTGACTTCCCACAAGCTTTTCCCTTAGTATCTTAACATTTTCTTTACCGTTTCTAAAAAACTCTTCAGTTGGAAGCATAGTACCGAGAACTATTTTTTCTTTTATCTTTTTAACATTTGGCTTAATTAAAGAAACTGCAATAGAAGTGAGAAGGACAATCAAGGTGCCGGAATCGCTTGCCTTTCCGTTATGCCTGTCTGCCACAGATCTTTCCTTAACTATTCCTCTATTAAAGTTATAAGCCATTCCTCCAACGAAGTATTTGCCCAGACATTCACCCTTGGCAGTAATATCAACCTCCAAGAGATTTAATGGATATCTTGTATCTTCTGTTATAACTCTTCTTTCATGCCAGGGTGCAATGATATTCATTATATATAATTCCCTCTTAGAAGGTCCTATGATTTTAAAAGCATCATTACCTAAATCTGCTCCAACTGTGAGAATATTGTTTTTCATTTCTTTTCCCCCTCGTTTTTGTTGATATTATGATGTATTTTGCTGTAATTACGAGTATAATTATATATTGAAATACAGCATGTATCAATATTATGGAACGTATGTTAAATTAATACAAAATGTGCAAAGATATGCTGATTTATGACAAGAAAAACAACGATTCATTAAAAAAGTACAAGAAAGTCTTATCGATATGTTGGCTTATTGACATTTATTAGGAGGGTTAGTGTGGAAAAAAGTATTAATTTGGAGAACGATTTTCTAAACTTTTTTTGCGAAAAGTGCAATAATAAGTTAAAAGACGATTGGGACTACTGTCCATATTGCATAACCAAAATCAAAATGGAAAAGTGTCTGAACTGCGATAAGGAAATCAAAAAGGGCTGGGACTATTGTCCTTTCTGTAAAGAAGCGAGACCTAAAAAAAAGGTAGGTAAAGATATATCAACAAATAAAGAAAGCAATGATTGGCTAAGAGATATATTGGTAAAAAGCTAAAGGAGTGAAGCTGTGATTTCACTCCTTTTCTTTTTTGGAATGTTCATATTAGATATCAAGCTGATACTTAGTTTAAATCGTCAAGTTCCCGACTACAGGACTATTTCCAATAGTAATAGCCCAGGTTGGACACACAGCTTCTGCGTATTTTGCTGAGGCGAGTAATTCTCCGGAAAGCTCTTTATCCATGGCTACAGACTTTCCATCAAAATCAGCTCTAAAAACATCAGAACATATGCCACCGCACATACCACAGAAAATGCAATTGAGTTTGTCTAGAGAAGCTTTCATAAAACGACTCCTTAGTAATAGGTATAGTATATACTTTACAGCTTATTATTACCCCCAAAGTATACGCCTTATTCATATTGTGTATGGGTAAAATACAAAAAAACCTTACTTGCATAAGGCTTTTTATAGAGAATGACTTTTTTTAATATTAAACATCAATCGAATGTGTAATATTTTAACAGAATTGCTTAAAATATTATAATCATCATAAAATCTTCATAATTGATTGATAAGATATAAGTGTTAAACTGTTATCTTAGCTGCCGAAAATGCTGTGAATGGGAGGGGTTATAGTGCATAGTAGATTTAAAAGTGATGTCTTTTTTGTTGAAGGTATGACATGTACAAATTGCGAAACGAAAATCGAAAACTCACTTAAGAAAATAACCGGAGTGCAGGAAGTTACGGTGTCATATTCTCTGTCAAAGGTTGCTATTACATATGATCCAGAACTTATAGGAACAAGCCGGATTGTTAAAGAGATTGATAAACAGGGCTATACAGTAAAAGTTGATAAAACGGAATATAAGACACAGGGATTATCCAAACGCAGAGAATCAGCTTCTGGAGATTTGAGAATTGACCAACTGATAGGCATCTTGATTATAATAATTGCGCTGTATCTGATAATCAATAATACAGTCGGCTTCAATTTTATTCCTAAGATAGAGCAGTCTATGAGCTATGGTTTATTGTTCGTCGTAGGTCTACTAACATCACTTCACTGTATTGCCATGTGCGGAGGGATAAATGTTTCCCAATGCATCGGTTATAGCGAGGAAAAGAGGGAAACAAGGATAAGCAAGATGAAACCAAGCTTTCTATATAACCTTGGAAGAGTCATGTCTTATACGTTAATAGGAGGCATAGTAGGTACAATAGGTTCAGTAGTAAGCTTTTCCGGGACTGCAAAGGGAATTGTTGCTATTGTTACAGGCTTATTCATGGTAATTATGGGCTTAAATATGCTCAATATTTTTCCGTGGTTAAGAAGGATAACACCAAGGATGCCTAAGATTTTTGGGAATAAGGTTAACGATAATAAGAGTGGTAAAGGACCTTTATACATAGGGTTTCTTAATGGTCTTATGCCTTGCGGCCCACTTCAGACTATGCAGCTTTATGCATTAGGTACAGGTAGCTTTATAGCAGGTGCATCCTCGATGCTTGCATTTAGCTTAGGTACTGTGCCTTTAATGTTTGGCTTTGGTGCACTAGCTACTTTGTTAAGCAAAAGATTTACAAAAAGTATGCTGAAGGTTAGCGCGTTGTTAGTTATGGTACTCGGTTTTGTTATGCTGAGCAGAGGACTAAGCTTATCGGGAATATCAATTGCCTTTGCTGAGCCTTCGATAGAAAAAGCTGCAAAGACTGGCAATGTTGCACAGCTTCAGAATGGCATTCAGATCGTATCATACGACTTGAGCTCAAGTAGGTATGAACCTATTATTGTACAAAAGAGAATACCAGTAAGACTCATAATTAATGCAGAACAGGAAAATATCAATGGCTGCAACAACGCAATAATAATACCTAAGTACAACCTGCAAAAAGCCTTAAAACAAGGTGAAAACGTTATTGAATTTACCCCCGATGAGGAAGGCGCTATACCTTACTCATGCTGGATGGGTATGATAAGAAGCAATATACTTGTTGTATCAGATTTATCTCAAGTTACAAGCGATGTGATTGATAAGGCAGAGGAAGGAAGCAAAGGAAATGGAGGATTTACACCTCCCTGCTGTCAGTAGCTGACACTTTGGTACGTTTAAATAGCCATGATTTCCTAAGCAGGTAGTATAAGACTACCTGCTTTTTCTTATATACATGAGTTAAGAAGTAAATTTGAGCTGATAGCATGAATAAACAACGGACTTTATAGGGAAAATAACTGGGAAAATGCTAATATATTGCCATAATTATGTGCTCGACGAGACTAAAATAATCAATAGGAGGAGTTATGTTGAGATTTCTAAGAGGTTTACTGTCATTTCTCTTAGTCATTGTAATTCTAGGCGGCATAGGTTACATAGGCTACAACTACGTACAAATGCAAGGGTTATATCCAAATACTTATAACCAACATGCACAAAATACACAAGCACCGGCAAATAATAATACACAAAATGCACATTCAGGAATGAATATGTCTCCGGGAGGGACTGGGCAGCAGGGAATAACATATACTGCCTTTGTTTTGCAAAGCAAGGATAAGCTTTCAGAGCTAATTGGGCTGATAACTCAGGCAGTGGATTCTATTACCATGGATCCTTATTCCAGGATCACAGTTCATGGCAATGCTAATAATGTACAGACAGGGCAGCAAGGCGGTGCTTCTATTAACATCTATCCAAATGCTTCTACCTCAGTTAACGTTTCACCACCAGCAAATACTGCGCCTCAAGCACCTGACAACACAGCTACAGCAGCAAATACTATGACAGGAGGCTCAGGCTATGTTTATGATCAGGGTAAGCTTGAACAGCTTCACAGTGGTATATTTAAATTAGCACAGGGAATAATGCTGCTTAATCAGCTTAATGATGATCTGACGATGCAGTCAACTATTGTAGAATCAACAAGCCTAGGCTACCAAAATTATATAAACAGATATCAAATGGTATTAAGAAACAAAACTAAGCTAAATAATGCTATAAATCTTATAACTGATGGGTCAAATCTGATCAATATAAACCCTTATGCTTCAGCTAATGGATACCAATATGACGCAACCTACATGGATAAGCTTCACAGTGGTATTTATAAGCTGGCACAAGGAATTATTATGGCCTCTGAATTAAATGAGGACCTTACCTACCAAATGGCAAGGGATGCAACCTCTGCACAAAGCATTTATAATAACATGTTGAATACAGGAAATAAGAACATGACAACCAATCCCGGCTGGGGTATAAATCTGAATTCAACAAGTTTAGCGTTTGTATTTAACCTGATTTTAGTAATATTTATAGTAACTCTAATACTAGGCATTTTTGGAGCTATAGGACAGCTATTCAAAGGGAAAACTACAAGGGCTTGATAGAAATATTAAATGAAAGGAAGTTTATTATGTGGGAAAACATACTTAAAGATCCATTTATGAAAGTGATATTAGTAGTATTTATAGGTATCTTGGCATTTGGGATATTGTTCAGCCTTGTTGGAGGCAACACATATATGGGTGGAATGAGCAATTATAACGGTGCGATGTCAGGAGGTGGACATATGGGGCTTGCTTCAGGCTTTAATTTTGGAGGAATAATAACCGGATTGCTAATGCTGTTGATCAATATACTGATCCTTGTACTTGTGATTGCAGTGGTGGCAGGAATCATAGTCTGGGTAAAAAATAATATGCTGGCAGGCAATAACGCTAAGCTGGCACAAATGTTTAATAATGACCCTGTTCTACGAACAGCAATTATAATAACTGCTGCCGTTGTAGGCTTAGTGCTTATTTTTGCTTTGTTAAATGGCTTTATGGGTAATGGAATGATAGGCCAGCCAGGCTACGGTATGCATTCACCAGGCTATGGAGTGTCCTTTGGTATTACAGGGTTAATCATGTCACTAATTAGAGTGTTGATGTTTATACTTGTTGTTTCTTTAATTATTGCTGCTATAGTATATATCCGCGATCAGTATAATAAAGGCACAATGACTTCTACTGCTAAAATTGAAGTTACAACAAGTACCGATAATGATACTATAATTGACAATAAATAGATATGGAGTAGAGTATGAAGGTCAGATTTGATTTTATTGTACATTGGCTGTGGACCATTGTATTCTCTATACTTACTATCAGCGGCCTTGCAATGGTAGGACCGAGATATGGCTGGATTATGAACTATGATATAGCATCAGCTGATTTTGCTCATCGTGTTCTGGCAGCGGTATTTGTTGTGCTAACCTTTATAGCTGTTGGATATGAAATAATCAGAGTAATAAAAAGTGATGATAAGTACCTTGCTTGGCAGGTTATAGGCAGAAGTGGATACCAGCTTTTTACTTTTATAACAACCCTGATATTTATTATAACAGGTGCTATTATTTGGGTTTGTATGGACACAAATATGGCCGCAACTTCCTTTGCATTATATTTGCACGAGAAGCTTACATATATAGTACTGGCAAGCTTAATCTGGCATATTTACATGAAGTGTCATGCATTGCTTTGGCCAAAAAAGCCAGAAAAGAAGAGTAAAGCTTTAAATGAGAGCAGATAATTTGAGGAGAGTAATATGAAATGATGCATAAACCTTGGTTTAAAATATTCATATGGTTTATATCTACTGTGTTTTTTCTTTCTGCATCATTTTGTTTAATTGCAGAACTAGGACCAAATGTTTCAGAGCAGCAATCCATGGCATACATGAGTGGTATGATGAATGCCATGCATAATTCCCTAATGGGCTTATCAATGTCAATAGAAAATGATAGTTACCTGAAGAAATTGATATCAGAGGTTTCTGCAATAACCTTACCCTTGATTTTTATTGGCTTTGCAGCAGGTATGCTCACAAGGGTATTTAAAAGGAGCAGGAATAATGGCTAAGAAGAAAAAACATTTTATACAGCTGACTATAGTGTTTGTTTTCATCACTATGCTTTCATTATTTTCTAGATGGAGCAATGTATCACCAGACGGTATGCAAGCGACCATGATGGATTCTTCCATGGGCGGTATGATGTCAATGCATCTAAGAGAGGCAACTATTGCAGACCTTCTAGTACAGGAGGAGCAAAAGGAGGCAAGTACCGGACAAAGCAGCCATGATAGTCACCATGGGGAAGGATTGCAGAAGCTGCACTATTTGATAACAGCTACAATAATTATATTGCTGCCCTTAATAGCAGCTGGAACAGTTTTTTTAGCGGCTGCCTGGTTCAGATAGATTTACGAGGAGGTATATATGAGTATACTTGGAAGCTTTGGATCATTTTATATGCTTGTGCTCATCATACTATTGGTGGTTGGACTTGGACTGCTTGGAGTTAAGCTGACAGCATATATTCTAGACTATAGTAATAAATCCAACAAATCAGTGAACAATAATGAAGATAATACTAAAAAGGGAGGAAAACAAATGAACAGTTGGTTAAGACTAGCATTATTCTCTTTTGTGGGAATAATTGTATCTATGGCTATACTCGCTTTTATAAGTCCGGGAGGATTGTTTGGCGGTATGACTGCAAATTCAATGCAAAACCATGGTGCTATGAATGCTAATGGTGGGAATATGAGTATGAATATGCCGACGAATATGCCAATGAGCAGTATGCCGATGCAGAGCGGGGCCTCAAGCTCAGGCGGTATGGGGATGATGGGCAATGGCAATATGATGCCCATGAACAGCGGCGGAATGCCGATGCAGAACAGTATGCCTATGGGGAATATGGGTGGCATGAATAACATGGGTATGATGAATATGATGCCTATGGGCAATATGCAGATGTCAGGAGGTGCACCAGCGAGTGGAAGCATGAACATGAGCAGTATGCCAAATAACAACATGCAGATGAATAATAGCAACATGATGCAGGTATTGATGAACATACAAATGCAGCTTAACTCAATGCAGCAGCAAATTAACTCGATGCAGAACAGTGGTGGAGGAGCTGGTGGCAGCATGAGCGGCGGCGGTGGAATGGGAATGATGTAAGTAAACAGTGTGATGCTTTGAAGCATCACTTTTTTTATGCAGCTTTCTTCATAAGTTCTCCATATTTCACTTTTATAATATATAAAGGAAAACTTAGGAGGCTATATGGATAAGCATTCAGAAAAGATTGTAAAAAGATATAACAGAGCGGCGGTGGTATACGATATCTTAGAGATGCCTATGGAAGCTATGTCTCTAAAAAGGTGGCGGCAGGACATAATGAAAGAGCTTAAGGGCAAGGTTTTGGAGGTAGGCGTAGGCACAGGTAAGAATATTGAGCTTTATCCTGAAGGAATAGACATAACAGCAATCGATTTTAGCCCTAAAATGCTGGAGCGGGCAAAAAGAAGGGCACAGCAGCTAGGCAAAAATGTAGAGCTTGCTCAGATGAATGTTCAGAGAATGGAATTTAAAGAAAATACCTTTGATACTGTATTTACTACCTGCGTTTTTTGCTCTGTCCCAGACCCAGTTGAAGGCTTAAGAGAGATTAGACGTGTCTGCAAGCCGGGTGGAAGATTAATAATGATTGAGCATGTCAGAAGTGAAAAAAAGCTATTGGGGATGTTAATGGACATACTAAATCCTATTACTGTCAACACTTATGGAGCAAATATCAATAGGAAGACAGTTGAAAACCTAAAGAAAGCTGGCTATACTACAGTAGAGACTATAAACCTATTCTCTGATATTGTCAAAAAAATAATAGTAACCAATGTAAAATGACATAAACCT
>CALJSV010000059.1 GCA_937976095.1 uncultured Clostridia bacterium
GCTAAGTAGTCCTACTGCTGGAGCCTTTAATAGGGTTATATTTAACAGCTATGAAAAAGATGGGGTTCCGATATTAGAAAATAGAGCTATGGAAATGAAGAGTAAGGATCAAGAAGGGGAGTTTGAAGAGTTAGAAAATAGCGCAACTTCAGTAAAGGGCAAGGATGTAGTTATATTAGTTATAAGGGGCAACTTAGGGGGTTCTGATAGACATGCAGAGAAATGGATTAAGAATTTTACTGGATTCGATCATAATAGTTATGGCCTCTTTGCAAGACTTAATACAATATCAGGATTGCAATCATATATAAATCATGTAAAGTATAGATATCCTTTTGCAGTGGATGAGATCAATTTCCAAGAGGAAACTAAGAAAACAATAACAAATGGTAATACAAAGCCTGGCTGGACTGAGGTCAGGTATAATGAGTTCAAGAATGTCAACTGCAGTAGTAAAGTCATAGTAATTATAGATCGAAATGTAGCTTCAGCAGGTGAGACTTTTGTTGAATATCTACATCAGCTCAAAAACGTAGTCTTTATTGGCACAAATACCTACGGCTGTTCACTTGTGCCAAATAATAGAGTTTGGACTCTGCCAAAGTCTAAAATACTACTATACTGCGGCAAGGATTTTGAGATGAAGCCGGATCTAAAGAATTATGACGGCATAGGCTACCTGCCGGACTTCTGGGTAAATACTCCGGATGTAGTAGACCGTGTAGTAAAGTTTGCAAACAAATACGACTGGACGATATTTAAATAGGTTGGTGAAGGTAAAGTGAATGACGTAAGAATAATTGAAGTAGTACCCTATAACCCTCAATGGAAGCTAGAGTATGAAAAGGAAGCGGCTAAGCTATCAGATATACTTAAGGACGAAATAGTAAGCATCCATCATATAGGCAGCACAGCGATACCAGGAATAAGCGCTAAGCCGGTAATAGACATTATGATAGAGGTAAGAGATATCTCCAAAATAGACAGCTATAACAGCCATATGGAAGTCTTGGACTATATAGTAAGAGGCGAAGGCGGGATGGCAGGCAGAAGGTTCTTTATGAAAGGGCTATACAATAGAACCCATCACGTACATATATTTCAGACAGGAAATCCTGAACTGGCGAAGCATCTCATTTTCAGAGACTACATGATAGAGCACTCTGATGAGGCGAAAAGCTACGAAAGGCTAAAGCAGGAGCTGGCGGAAAGCTTCAGGCTGGACAGCGTAGGGCATGTAAATGGAAAGGATGCTTTTATAAAGGATATAGATAAAAAGGCTAAAATATGGGCAGAAGAAAAGAGGTTCAGGCTTGAGAAATAGACTCATGCCTGAACCTCTTTTGTGTCATGATAAATATTTTATCCAACCGCTCTACGGCCTTGCAGGAGTAGCTGCAGATCACATAATGGAAGGCAAAAAGGTAGTATATGTAGTCCACTCAGTTCATACAGCTGAGCCCTATGACATATGCAACCCCTTCGGAGGTCTTTATGATATAGAGGATGCCTTCAGAAGCCTATGCCATAGAGCAGACGCAATAGTATGTGTATCAGAAGCCGAAAAGCTCAAGCTAGAGCAGGTCATAGAAGAATCAAGGGGGAAGATACAAGTTATTTATAATGGAATAACCATGAGCTCCTATGAGTTCCAAAGAGAAATAAAAGAGAATAGAAAGACCTTTGGCTATCTTGGAAGGCTGGATTATCGCAAGGGAATACTTGAGACCTTAAAGGGACTTAAGGATTTACCCGAGCTGGAATACTACCTTGCCTGCGGAAAGGGAGACTACAGCTATCTTAAGGAAGTAAAAAACTATATAGAAGCAGCAGACATGGAGGAAAGGATACATTTCCTTGGCTTCTGCACAGGAGAAAGAAGAAGAAAATTCTTAGAAACCCTAGACTGTCTGATAATATCATCCTTGTATGAACCCTTCGGCTGTATACTGCTTGAAGCACTTGACGCAGATGTGCCTATACTATGCAGCAACAACGGCGGGCTGGCAGAAATTATGGGGGACTACAAATACCAGTACCATCCCTATGAAGCGGGAGGCTTTCAAAAGGCCTTAAGGGACTTCCTAAATGCATCTACAGAAGAAATAAAGGAAGAATGTAAAAATCTTAAAGAGAGACTGAGGAAATTCAGCCGTGAAGAAATGGTTACCAGCTATAACCAGCTGTTTGAAAGCTTATCCAACTTCGGGGGGGTGAATAGAATTGATTAGGGAAAAGCAGGAGTTCATCAGCATAAGGGCCAGAGCTGAAGCTTACTTAAGCAAGCTTTCTACCATGCTGAGACAGCTTATACAAAGCTTTCTTGAGAAGGACAGGCATAAGTACATATACCTATGCAGCCAGCTTGAAAAGCTAGAAGCACCTGAGCTTTATCAGAGCATACACAAGATACTCATAATCAGAGTCAAAAGCGGCCAAAAGCTGCTTGAAAAGGACATCATGTATGAGACAACCCATAATGAGCTTGGCAGAAGAAGAAACGAAGAAGACTGCAAAAAGCTTGCACAGGAGCTGATAGGCAACTTCTTTGCCAATATCATAATCTCCTATGACTATGACGGCGAATATGAATACATGGAAATAGTAAAGCACCAATACCCGGATATATATATCCAGATAAACTAGGACGTAATTAAACTGCATTATAGATTTATTAATTCAAGGATGTTAAAATTACAAAGGAGTGTATGAATCATGGCATTAGCAAAAATCAGCGGTGGATCAACTACAGCAGTAAAGAAGACACCACCTCCGCCACCTCCACCACCAAAACCACCTACGCCGGCACCAAGTACATCGAGTACTACAAAAACAAACACGAGCACAACAAGTACAAGCACTCAAAAGAC
>CALJSV010000060.1 GCA_937976095.1 uncultured Clostridia bacterium
CATATTATTATCAAAGATTCAAATGAGAGAGGTTTATATGCTAGGATTCGCCTGTATTTGTAATAGCCTTCTGGAAAACGGAAGCTTTAGAGCAACGACTATAAAAGCTATGTCTAAGCTTAGTAAGGATGAGCAGCTAAAAAAGCTTAGATCTATTGCTGTTGATAATTTGTTCAATACCGCAAAAATAATAAGATGGTGCTCCGAAAATCAAATATTCCTTTATAGAATGAGCTCCGAACTTATACCCTTGGCAACCTACTACAACGATTGGTTCTGGTGGGAGGACGAGGATATAAAAAAGCAATGTGATAACATCAAATCAAGCTCTGAGGAGTGTAAAGTACGTATTAGCATGCACCCCGATCAGTTCTGTGTTTTGAATTCAGAAAAAGACTCTGTAGTAATTGCGAGTGTAGAGATACTAAAGCATCATAACAGACTATCAAATCTAACAGGTAACAAGCTTCTAGTCCTCCATATAGGAAGTACAGCAGGCGGCAAGAAAAAAGCTATAGAGAGGTTTAAGAGCAACTTTAACCTATTAGAAAAAGATATTAAAGAAAAGCTGGTGCTGGAAAATGATGATAAGAGCTTCACAGCCATGGAGGTTCTTACATTATGTGAGGATATTGGCATACCCATGGTTTTGGATATCCATCACCATAATTGCTGTAATCAAGGTGAGGATATTCATGAGCTGCGGTCAAGAATCATAAGTACTTGGCATGACAGAAAACCCAAAATGCATCTTAGCAGCGGCAAGAGCCATCCTTTGGACAGAAGTCATGCAGACCTTATTGCACTGCAGGACTATTTTCAAGCTATAGAATTTGCCCAAACCGACTTTGATATTATGCTGGAATGTAAAAAAAAGGATCTCGCATTGATTGAATTAAGAAACAAGCTAAAGGCTGCAGCAGAATTGTCTTAAACACTTGCTGCAGCTTCATTCTCTAAGAAACTGTTTACAAACATAAACTCGCAATTTGCCAGTGATATTATATCATTGTTTTTTATTTCATAATCCGTATTGCTAACTATTCTGTCATTGTTTATTTTTGTTCCGTTTCTTGAATTCAAATCCTTTAAATAGTACTTCCCGCTCCTTTTGGTGATCTCAGCATGCAGCCTGCCTACAGCAGCGCTGCTTATTACATGATCAGCCTGATCCTTTAAACGTCCCAATATAAAGCTATCCTTACACAAAACAATTATCTCTTCTTTACCGCCAGAAAGGTTTTTTAGATAGGCATTTTCAGTCGCTCCCCTCTCCAGCACGACAGTCGCAAACTCTGGCACAAGCTCCTTTGGAGAGCTCTTTACATTGCTAACAGGCTTAAACTGTTCTTTGGGATATTCCTTCTCCCTTATTCCTCCCAAAACATCAGAAGGTTTAGGAAACGTGCCGGTCTTGCGCTCTAACCTAGGAGTTTCCTCCCTTGGTTTTAGCAAAAATAGCTTTCTTAGTACAAGCAAATCTATTGCACTTAAAATAATAGCAGTACCTGTTATGGCAGAAAAACTATCCGTACTATCAGCCATGCCTAAAAGCATCTGTATAACAAGTACCCCCAGAGATATCAATAAAACCTGAATCAGCACAGCTATAGTTACCCTCTTATCTGGCTTCGACTTCACCGGCTCCTCTGCCTGCTTGATTTTTAATTCCAATGTATGCTCAGCTTGCTCCCTACTATAGCTTCTATCATTTTCTGCAGGCTCCGTATGACATTCCGGAAGCATACCGCATCGCAGCTGCAGAAGCAGCTTATTCAGCTCGTTGCATTTGAATGCCTCCAGCCTTGTGCAGTTTAGTATTTTCTGCAAATAGCTGTCACTGGAGTTCTCTTCAAACTGTACCAAGTCGACTATCAGCTTGATCACAAAGCTCTTAAGCAGCTCATCAATATCTACCTCAATGCTAGCCGGCATATAAATAAGACCTATTTCTGCGCTTCCC
The DNA here is from genome assembly GCA_937976095.1 of uncultured Clostridia bacterium. GTDB lineage: Bacteria > Bacillota > Clostridia > Lutisporales > Lutisporaceae > CALGKJ01. Next base: position 1,964 of record CALJSV010000060.1, read on the forward strand.
GGATTAATAAATATATAGTTTTCGTCTATAATAAAGCCCTCACAGTTGAGAAGCAGCTGTCTGGAGCTTGTTATTGTATTTGTTATACCAAAGAGAATATCAGTAAACTGCTCTTTATTAAGCTTATTTCTTTTAAGGTACTGAGCCAACGTTACCCTGGAGGTGATATTGAAGTATATGCTGCGTAGATTATCATAGCTTCTCACTTCCAAAGGCAATATGCAGTTTGGTTTATTTCGCTCCAGCATCTCAATCTGAAAATCTATAAGCTTTATATCTGCATTCGCCTCTGCCACAAGATAGCTATTATGCGAATTATTAACATAGGAAGTAGAAAGTTTAAGTTTTCCCAGATTCACAATTATACTCCTCCTTAAAACGAAGCAAAAATTGAAACTATTGTACCGGCCAAAACAAACGGTATAAAAGGTATAGCTTTGTTAATATTCTTTTTATTGAAGCACATTAAGCCAACACCAAAAATACCACATAAAAGTGCCGCCGCAAACAACGCAGATAATGTCCCCTCAATGCCCAGCAATAGCCCCACAGCCGAAAAAACAAGCACATCCGCAAGGCCGACTCCACCCTTTGATAATGCGTACAGCAATAGTAATACAACACAGGCAATAGCTCCCCCAAGCAGACCTTCAACAAAGCTGATATGCCCCGCGTATAATAAACACACAAATTCTACGAAAAAGAAAGCATATATCGAATACAGGGAAATATATCTGGTCTTTATATCAATAATTGAAAACCCAGTAAGGAACGATATGCTTATACAAGCCGCGAAGTAAAGCTTATTTCCCCCACCAAGCCATAGGTACGCTGCAAGCTGCAATACTGTACATATAGCAGGTGCTGCCAAGTATTCATATTTAAACCTTAAAGGCAGGCCCAGTGTCTTATATACATAAAAGCTCACTATTGCTCCCGATAGTATTCCTACTATAAAAATAATAAAAAAGTCCATATGAAATATTCTCACGGTTTACAAACCTTGCAAGGTGTGTAACCATCCTCCTCTGCTTTTTTAAGAGCTACAGGTATCTTACTGCTATGCAGGTGCCTACAGCTTCCAACATGGTATCTTATTCCGGTCCTGGTAATGAAAACAAGCCTTGCTTCTTCCTCAGAAAGAAGCTCGAGTCCTTCCTCTCTGCTTGTCACAGTTCCATGGCTCCCATAAAGCCAGGCTTTTTCCACCGCTGTACTAGAGATATTAATGCTCTTAGTTCCAAATAGCGGCATAACCAGCTTAAGCTCATAGCAAGCCTGTATAGCTACGTCCTCAGCAGCAAGATAGTACTGCTCTTCGCAAAACTCTTGATAAAACCCGTTTGCAGATTTATATTCATACTCCAGTGCACTATCAGGAAGCTTGCAAAAAGTCAGCATCACCTTACTACTATCCAGGTAGGTATTATCTATCCCTTTTTCCAAGAGCTTCGATGCTATCAGGATTCCACCCTTACTTTTAAGCTCCCAGTACTTCTCATGAGTACTGCCCAGTATTGCCTTAATCAGACCCTTGCCAGCTATATCATATGACTTTTCCAAAAGCTTTTTCAGGTCAAACTCCTTGAGATCCCCTGACATAAGCTGAAGAAAATCTGCTTCCAACAAAGACTTGTCTACTTCCTGAAGGAGAATTCCCGTAAAATTCTTATCCTTAGCGAGAACATCGACCCCATTCTTTCTCAAAAGCTCATCACCATATTCATTAACCAGAGAAACCGGGTAGCTTGTGGCTGCAATTTGCTTCGTTACCTCACTTACAGCATGCTCCAATTGCATAGAGAAAATGGTCAGCTTGCCATAGTTTAATACTGCCATTAGAAGACATAAAAAAATAGGAAGCACGATGCAGGCTTCTATCGTAAAAGCTCCTCTTGCAGAGCTTCTTTTTCTTCTTTGTATAAGCAATGTCACACCACCTAATATCCAATGATTATACTTTTGCTCATGATGTACGAATCCCCGCTAAAGCCCTTGACCCCAAGCGTATCAAGCTTTAAAAGAGGTAAAAACAGTAGCTTTACCTTAACCTCACAGCTTGCCTTAATAGAGGTGCTGCAATCCCCAAGTCTAAAATCACTTCCGACAGCTCCTGCAACATTGATTGTATTAACCTGAATCAGCTGCTGAATCTTCCTTAGAGTCTCATCCTCCGACTGCAAAAGGAGAAGCATCCTCAGATGATCACTATATCTAAGCTTGATATTGTTCATACCTGGAAGTAAGTCAATATAGTCACCATTCAAAAGGTATATCATCTCCGAAGTGGCATCTATAGCCCCTTCCAAAAGAGACCATCCAAGCCTAGCTATGGGGTGAGGAATTTTACTCTTTACAAAATGCGAAATAGAATCAATGGAAAACCTGAGAAACCATATTTTAGATAGGACATCTGTAATTACAAGCAGTTCGTTGTTCCTTAGACTGTTATAGGGAATATCCGAACCACTTATTATATATTCAACCTCTCCCTTTTTAAAAAAGTGTGCTCTAGGTGTCTTAGAGGTTAAAAAGGTAAACTTATCCATAGCATACTCTATAATATACAGCTTATCTCTAGCTCCGCGCGATGTATCATTAATCGAGCTTATGAGTCTTTTAAAAAAGGCTAAAACATTGTCGTTTTCCCGTTCTTTATCTGATTTCTTGATGCCTTCATAAGTACCAAGAGTCATGTACAGATCACTTTCAAAGCTGCTTTGAGCCTCCGAGGCAGCCTTAAGCTCACCTTCGTTTATCAGCAGCTCTCTTGAAATTACTTTAGGTGTAAGCTTCTTCTTAATATCATCAAGCTTTTCACTCAGCGCATTGGTTTTATCAGAGCTATTAGACGGCGGCGTTCCCATGCTATCGTTAAGCTTTATTGTACTCAGCGGGCTTTCTTTATAGAACCTCTTCATATCCGACATTAGCATGTCGATCCTGCTTTTTATAAGCTCTATTGCATTAGCTTTATTTCCAGCTTCCTTTTCAAGCTCCTTTTGCCTTGCAGACTGTTCGCCTTCAGGCAGCTTATCCTTATTATTTTCAAGCTCAGCTTTCAGTTCCTGCATAAGCATCTCAAGCTCCGATTCAAGCGCCACTAACTCTACCTTAAGCCCATCTATGGCACTCTTTATTTCATTAACCTTATCTATAACAGCTTCAAGCTGTTCCCCTATGGATACCGCAGACCGAATTGCTTCTGAGAGCTTGCCGGGCTCTATGTTCTCATAGCCATTTTGTCCAGCTATATCCTCCAAGCTTTTTTCAAGTGTCTCAATTTCCTCCAAAAGCTTTTTGCCATCATCTCCATAAAGTCCTTCAGATAGATCCTTAATATTTGTAAGTCCTTCCAATATCTCTGATAGCTCATTTTCAGATGCCGCTATAAGCTTCTTTCCTACATCATCAATTTTACTATTGAGGGCTTTTACCTTACCCTTTATCATTTCAGTTTTTTTTCGGGCATCACTTGCTCCTTGTGCAAACTCAAAGGACTTATCCAGCCTGGCTTCTTTAAGCTTTGAGATGATTCCTTCAGTAATATTTATTGGAGCTCTGTACTTCATATACTCCAGTATCTGCTGCTTAAGCTCATCCTGATTTATTAGACTGAGCATTCCTTCCAACTCAAGCTTTTCATAGGATATTTCATAGCTGGTATACAGTATTCCATTAACCTTTTTATTAAGGTTTAGGTTTATATACCTAAAAAACTCCTTCTTTAGCTCTTCTTTGGCTTTTGTATCAACGCCATATAGCCCATATTCGCCTGCAAGCTCTTGGTTATAGCTTGCGAGCACAGACCTGGCAGAAGCACTCACTGCAGAATCAAAGTCTCTCTCTGCAGCTACGATTCTGATAATATCTATTATAGTACCCGTAAGCATCACCATTACCATAAAGATGATCGCCAGGAAAACACTTATAGATCCTTTTAAACTCACACTTTTCATGTATTGCTAATCCTTCTTATCCTTCAGCTTTTCAAATATCCCCTTCAAGTCAATCTCATCCTTCAGCCTGCTCGAATACTCTACAATTAAGTCAATATTTCTGATATATTCTGCAGGCTCGGATACATATGAAAAAGCTGTTCCTTTTATTGTTATGAAGGTACTTCCGTCAAACCACTCTTTTATAAAGCCTACCGGTACAGCTATACGTTGAGTTACTTCAATACTTATACGATCCTGCATTAAGGAGTTGTCATAGCTAACCTCATAGCAGCAGCTGTCAGGCAGTATAACCTGACTTTGAAGCTGGCTTCTAATAACTTGCTCAATTAACAAAAGCTTCTTTGTCAATAGCCTGTCAGCTTTCATATCACGGCTTGCTTCCTCCATACTTCTACCAAAAAATATCTCCCCACGAATGCTTCCATTCTCATTGCTTAGCCTTTGATATAGTCCTTCTCCGCATTCCAAGTCCATAATGGCTCTATTTCTAACAAGTTCAGAGCTTACTGCTGCAGAAACAGAGGCTGCCTTTTGCACTATAACCATTTGAACTATTAGCAAACAAGAAAATACAAAAACTACTAGTATGGATAGTAAAAATGCAAACACAATGGAAGCTTCAATAGTAAAACTTCCCCTTATGCTTCTGCCCGACATTTTTAGCATATATTCCTCCCACCGGTACTAATACGGACTGCTTTGAATCTCAGTGATCTGACCTTCACCAAATATAGAGTCCAGTAGACTCTTTACGAATGTAAATATCTGTTTTTTAAAGAGTAATGCAATGCCAATAAGAATTGCGATAATAACTACTATCTCTACCGTACCCAAACCATCCTCTTCCTTAATAAAACTCATTATAAGCTCCTTCATACCTTCACCTCCTTTATCATCGACCAAAGCTGTTTATTGATATAAATGCAGGGGTAGCTACTATTATCAGAATTCCTACAAGCATAAGCATCATCGGAAGCAAAAGCTTGGTTGATGCTTCTTCACCGTATTTTCTTGATATGCTCTTTCTGTTTTCCCAGCACTCTCTGTTTAGTATTCTGAGCAACTGAACCAATTCAGAGCTTCCCTTTCTGATATTCTGTATAAGGATAGAAACGAATTTGGAGACCTCAGGCAGTGCACATCTTTGAGCAAAGTGCTCATAAGCTTGCAGTTCTGGTATTCCTCCTTTAATTTCAAGCATGGTTTTTCTTAGCTCAACTACAAGGATTGAGTCCTCCTTCTGATCCAAGGCTATTTTGTCCCACGCTCTTCCGATGTTCATTCCAGCATTGACCAATAGCAGCAGTTTAGTCAGAAATCCAGGAAATTCACATTGAATACTCCTTCTTCTCATTGAAATCTTTTTGTTTATCTCACTATCATATATGAAAAAAATAGCAAGCGTACACATAACAGCTAAAGCTATATAGCTTATTCCCGTTTCTGAAACCAAGTCTCTTTTCACAGCTGCTCCACTAGCCCAAGCTATGCTTACACCGTTGTTTTCTTGCAGGTCTGTAGGCAGAGCAACAAAATCCTCACTCTGGGCACTAGAGTTTAACTCCTTCATATATGAATCTAATTCATGCTTTGCAGCATCTATAGAAAGTTCCTCTCCAGTCAGCTCTTGCGGCTTTAAGATCAACTCAAAGACCTTTTCCTTTTTAAAGCCATTCTTACTGATTACTGCAATTAGTGCAATGTTTTTGGATGCCTGTCCCTTTAAGGGTAATGAAACCGTCCCATCAGGCTTTATGTATTCGATGTCACTGCTGTGCCAATCAATATTTACATCTAAATGCTTTAAGCTTGGATACGTACTCTTTAGCAGAAGGTTACCGTATACAGAGCTCAGGTTAAGGTTTTTGTTTTTAATTAGCCCTTCAGTTAAAAGCTCACATGCTCGAGTTATAGCTTCTAAATCATTTTTAGGAGGCTTTTCTTTAAGCAGTATTTTGTAGCTAAATATCCTTTCTTCTTTTCCATAGCTAACAATTGCATTGGCATCAACTATAGCATTCCCATTTCCGAATTCAGGCCTACTTAGCCTTCCATCAGATACAACAACAGAGCTTATTGCTCCTGCTTCGATAAAGTCCTGAATCCAACACAAACTTCCATAGAACAAAAACATCAGGATTATCAGAACTGATAAGCAAATTTTATTAGCCACATTAAGTCTTAAATAAAAGTTAGCCTTCCCTTTCCCATGCAGCTCTGCCAGCTTTAGTCTCAGTTTAGACTCATAAGCAGTGCTATGCTTGTAATTTATTGAGTTTAGCAGCCACAGACCTATAGGAAGCATACCTTTCAGGGGGTAATCCTTTGAACTCAGACCAGCTAACTCATCTTTATGAAGCCCCTTACTTCTTAAGCCTATGTATAGATTAGCCAGGAGTATAAGTATAAACAAAATCAAACAAAGCATTCTTATACCTCAATATTCATTAGCTTTCCAGAAATAAAATGTGCTGCTGCAAACAGAGCAATCGCCAAAGTCATGGCAACCCTTCCTTGAGCTGTATTATAAACAGGAGCCATAAAATCAGGTGAGCTTATAGTAATCAATCCAACCAGCGCAAAGGGTATGATACTCAACACCCTCTGTTCAAGCCTTCTTTGCACTGTCAGGCACTCTATTTCCTGCTTCAGATTGATTTTATCACTGATTATCTCAGTTGTACTCTTAACCACCTGCACCAGATCACCGCCTGCACGCTTGCAGGCTTGGAATACGTCAGAAAAGTTTTTTATATCCTCTATATGAGATCTTTTTGCAAAGTCCTCCAAAATCACTTCAATAGTTTCATTCATATCCAGTCTGTAGCTAATATACTTAAGTTCCTTAAGTATATGACAATCCGAGTCAGTGTATTGTATAGCCAGATCCTTATGTGCATCATAAAACGCAGCTTCCACTGCCTTACCTGCTATAAGAGATGAGGATACTGAGTAAAGAAGCTCTCTGAATTGCAGATTAAGCTCAAGCTTTCTTTTTTTTATTAATTCCTTCACCCTAACTCTTCGATACAAAATGCCAAAAGGCATCAAAAGCAAAGCAAGCACCAAGCTTCTATAAAACACGTAGGATATGGTAGCAATAACCAGTGCCGCCAATAAGGTGCAGCCTAAGCTCTCCACTTTGCTTAATATATAGATATCATAGTCAATACATTGACTTTTTGTTTTTTGTGTATTTTTATTGCTCACGGCATAAAGTTTTCTTTTTGGGAGCACAACCCAAGCAATACCGGCAGCAGCACCGAATATCAGACTAATCAGCAATACTGTCATAAATACATTATTCATATTCAAATCTCCACTTTCATCCCTGCCATTTTTAGCTTATTGGTGTTTTGAAGCCTATAGTCTGACCTGTGCAGGCATCCTACAACCTTGTTTTCACTGCTCTCATCATATTCCCTGTAGGAATACAAAGGATTTAGAACTATTTCGCCAGCTTCAAAGCCGCAGACCTCACTGATCTCCAGTACTTTCCTACTTTTATCTCTAAGCCTTGAAACTTGTATAACTATATCTAGAGCAGAGCTTATTTGCTTCCTAATAGACTCAAGGGGTATAGCTGCAGCACCAAGCACCATGGTTTCCAGCCTGCTAAGCATATCTCTAACAGAGTTTGCATGCCCCGTTGATAGAGATCCATCGTGTCCTGTATTCATAGCCTGGAGCATATCCAAAGCTTCCTGCCCCCTGACTTCCCCAACAATAATCCTCTCAGGTCTCATTCTTAAAGAGCTTCTGATTAGGTCCCTTATAGTTATTTCTCCCTTACCTTCTGTATTGCTGTTTCTTGTTTCCAGCCTTACTATGTTTTCTATACCCTGTATTTGAAGTTCCGCAGAATCCTCAATAGTAATAATTCTCTCATCCTTTGGTATAAAGTTTGATAGGGCGTTTAAGAAGGTTGTCTTCCCCGAACCTGTGCCACCGCATATGAAAATATTATACTTAGCCTTTACCAAAAGCTCCAAAGCCTTAGCTGCTTCTTCACTTATACTTTCCCATTCAATAAGCTCCTTCATTGAAATAGGCTTTTGAGGAAACCTTCTTATAGTCAGTATCGGCCCATTTAGTGCTATTGGAGGAAGCACGACGCTTACCCTTGATCCATCCTTGAGACGTGCATCAACAATAGGAGCTGCTTCGTTTACCGCTCTATTTACCTTAGACACAATGGCCTGTATGACATCCTCCAACCTGCTTGTGCTCTCAAACTTTTGTTCAAGCTTGCTTATCCTTCCGTTTCTCTCAATAAATATGCTTTCAGAGCCATTAACCATAATTTCAGTTATTGAAGGATCATCTAGAATTGGCTGCAATATATCAAGTCTGCGGATCGAATTAAATATTTTTTTTATTAACTGCTGCCTTTCGCTAATACTAAAAAAGGAATGCAGTTCAGAAGAAAAAACTACCTCAGTGATGGCATCATTTATTTCTCCATCAGTCAAGCCCTGCTTGGAACCCATCAAATCCAATATCTGTGCTTTAACCTCTGCTATCAGCTGTTGTTCTATAGCTTCAATCATAGCCCGCTCCTTGTCAGGTCAGAGTTGCGTATACTTATAAGCAGTCTATATATGGCTTGTCCAAATTCATTGTTTAGATTAAGCTTAAGCCTATCTCCAGTTTCCTGTGAGATCCCGTCAACATAAGGAAGTACAAAGTCGTAATCTTCATGTTCACAGCCTGACTTGCTTTTATTCAGTATACATGCAGTACTCTCACTCAGCCTTTCCTTTACTTCCTTACCCAGTAGCTTTAAGCCAGCCTTAAAAGCCTTATCCTTATCTAAGGAAACTCTGTCAGAAGCTACTATACAATATAAATGACTGCAGCTCGCAATTGTCTCCATAGTTTTTTTATCTAAATTTGAAGCAAAATCTACAACAATCATATCGTATGTACCTGTTTCTCTTAAAAGCTCTATTAATCTTAGCTGCTCATCGGCTCGAACCTCATCAAAATCTAAAAACCTTGTTGGAGGTCCGAAAAAATGTATTCCACTTTCAATGTCTACTGACTTTAAACCCTCAAGCTTACTTATTATATCAGCTCCACCCTCCCTAATATGATGAAAGACCTCTGATATGCTTTTTGATGACGAGCAGTCAAAATGAGCTAGTGTAGATGCTACGGGCTCAAGGTTCAAATAAAAAACCTTAATTCCTTCGCTTATACATGCACGACATAGACTTAAGGCCAAGGTTGTCTTCCCTACACCTCCGGCTGCAGAAAAAAACGCAATTGTACTAGTGTTCTTTTGCCCTGTACAATGGCTAGCCTTGCTTTCCCTCAGCTCCGAATATATACACAGAACATCGCTGACCCATACCTCCCCAGAGCTATATTTTTGAACACCATATACATCTTTAGGCATATTAGTATTATAGTCTGAGTTTAGTATGACTACTGCATTGCCGGAGCTCTTTACAAGCTCTTCCGAGAATAATTCCCGACTGATCAGAATAATATCAATTTCTTCATCCGTGGCCCCAAGCCACTCAAGTAATGCATCAACCTTAGTATAGTAACTACAAGTAAACTTATGACCATAATTTGTACTCAAAAACTCCGACAACGCTTTTAAGTATTCTCCGTCTGAATCCGCAATAAGCATCCTAATTTTCAACATATTTAAACACCAACCTGTATTTATTGACATAATTATTATATATTACATACTGTAATATTGCAATATGTAATTACTATTGGGTAACAAAAAATGCCAAGATCTTCATCTCGACATTTTATAACGCTTTATATAAGAAACGAAATAATAGTTCCAGCCAAAATAGCAAATGAAAAGCGAAATTTCCCTCCATCACTTTTATCATCAAAATCCGTATACCTTAAGATGCTATGAGTTAAAAAGCATTGCTTAAAATAATTCACAATATGCTTCAGCCTACTATAGGCATTTTTTCTTAACAGTATAACAGTCAAGGCTATAAAACCACCAGCAATAAAGGTAAAAATAATTATCCTAAAAATTTGGGGATAGCCCAGAATACTCCCAACCGCTGCCAATAGCTTTATGTCACCAGCCCCAAGCATCCTCAGTCCAAAAAATAAAAAAAGAAGCGCAACAGGCAATGCCATACCCAAAACCGAAGCTCGCACTCCCTCGAATCCATAAAAAGCAGTATTGCTTGCGAGTCCCACTAAAATAAAGGATATATTTATTGAGTTTCTAATCTTATAGTGCCTAATATCACAAATAACAGCAAGTAATAATAGCAGAATAACCTCAAAAATAAGTACATAGCTCATGTCGTCTCACCTCCCATTACGGTTTCGACATACTTCGTAGCTTTCCCTCTCTTCAAATAGCATTTTTACCCCATATTTCTTGTAACCACGCCTTGGACTTGCACATACAATATAGTAGAAAACATGCTAAGTAATATACTTATATAAAGGAGGTGCTCAAATGAGCTACGGTTGCGGAATTCCTTGTGCCGGCACAGCATCACCCCTCGGCTTCCTAGGAAATAACTGGTGGATTTGGATAGTACTTTTCTTCCTGCTTTTCAACAAAGGAGGCTTTGACTGTTTTGGATCAAATACATGGATATGGATTATTCTTGCGGCGATTATTCTATTACCTAACTTAGGCTGCGGAAATCTCTTTAATCTTTTTAAACCCGGGTGCTAAGACATAAAAAAACCTCTCCATCAGGAGGGGTTTTATATTTTTTATACCAGCTTGCTTAGAATAATTGTAAAAATTACCATTCCCATAAGCGCAAAGGGATATGTCGCCCCATAGCCCGATGCCGCCTCATCGCAGCCGGATGCATCTATTGCCGCTCCAAGTCCGGGAGTGCTGGTCATTCCTCCACATATAGCACCTGAAAGCATTATCCAGTTTAATCTAAATACATATTTTCCTAAGGCCAATCCAACCAGTATAGCAAATAGCCCAACAATAAACGAGGTTATTGCAAGCATTGCTCCCTGCCCGTTCAGCGAGCTTATAGCATCATAGCCATATCTAAGTCCAACAGAAGCCAAAAACATAGCAATTCCTATCTCTCTAATTGCTACTAAAACCTTTGTATTCATACGGAAATTTAGAGGACCCACCTTACCCAGGTAACCAAGCAACAATCCTATAGTCAAGACTCCACCTGTAGAGCCCAACCTTATGAACCCAATCAGGCTTCCAAAATAAAGATCAACACTACCAATAATATGACCCAAAATGCACACCAGCGAAAACGCCAGTAAATCTATATCATTTGCCTCCAGTCCGTTTGATCCACCACTAACTATACCTATATCCTCAATATATTTCCGCTTTTCAGCCGCAATGTCAATTTTTATAACCAAAGGAAGCAGCTTCATACAAAGTATGACAACAAGCACCCCTGGCGCATAGGCTATCGCATAGCCATATCCCACCAAAGCTTCAGCATCCACCCCTCGCCCGGAAGCAGCTTCCAGTGCAGCAGCTAAGCCGGGAGAGCTGGTTAGGGCGCCTGTATAGGCTCCAACAAAAACCAGAGGATTATGCCCCCCCATAAGCAAAGCAGCAAGGAAGATACCTAACGCTCCTGCTAAGGTAATAGAAATGCCCATAAAAAGAAACTTCAACCCATGAAGCCTAAGCACCCTTCCTATATCCTTCGCCGCCAGAAGCCCAACGGAAGCTACAAAAAGTATAAGAGCAAGATCGAAAATATATTTGGGCACCATCCCATCACTAATTATAACCGCTGCGTATTTGGGTACCTCGTTAAAGTGACTTACAGGAAGTATATAAGTCTTATATACAACCCAGCCTAATAGCAGCCCCATGAATATAGCTCCAGATGTTCCTAGCTCAAAGCTTTTTATCTTAATTCTCCCAATAGCCAATCCTGTCAGCATAGTAATAAACAACAAAACAAAGGGATTGGTTATAAAGGGTATAAAATCAAACCGCATATACTTCACCCACCGTAAAATTAGTTATCTCGAACCTCATATATATCAGAAAACTCAATGTTAATGCGCTCCACCCTGTTTATTATAGCATATAAAGCTCTGCAACTTATTTATAATTTGTTTCCAAAAAATATATTCCAATAAAAAAGGAGTAGTCACCACTACCCCTTTGTTTCTATATATTCACTCATGTTGCATATAAGCTGTGCAGCATACTCACCTTTTACCATACCACCCAATACAGCATTGTTAACCCAGTATTCCGGCACCTGAATTACCTGAGGAGTCACAGAGTGCAGTCTTTTAATGCATTCACGCAATTTCTCATCAATAACAACAACAGCAGGCTTCAACTCCAAATGCCATGCAATCGAATCAGCAATTGCCTTTGCTTCACTTTCTAAAAAGCTGTCAGCCTTTAGAAGCTCCGCATCCAGAGGATTAGTTAAGAATCCCCCTTCAGTTATTATTGCCTGCGTGTTCTCATCCCAGATCCTCCTAATCATAAAGTACCAATCAGAGCCACGATCATTTAGCCTTGTAAATGCTCTCCTTGCAGGCATGCCTATTGCAGCCATTTCATTTAAGATCCTCAACGCAAGCCTATCATCGTAGCTGTCATAATGTGCATGAATAACCTCAACACCTCTTGCCTCTTCATTAGCAGCCGAATTGTGGTGTATCGATACGCAGAGATTCGGGTTATAGCCCTTAACGATTTCAGCCCTTTTGTCAGCCGACAAAAATATGTCATTTTCTCTTGTCATACCCACTTCACATTCATATTTGTTTAGAAACGTTCTCACAAGAAGCCCAACCCTCAGATTAATCTCCTTTTCCACTAATCCATTGGCCAAAGCCCCCGAGTCGCTTCCACCATGCCCTATATCTAGAATTATCTTTTTCATGATTTATCATCATCTCCTTTATGCTTTTTCGCAAGTCTGCTTATAAATTTATTGTCATTAAAAACTATGCTGGTTTTAGATTTATATGCGTTTTACCATAAAGCACATTTGTAAACAGAACAATTACAATACAAAATAATTATTCTGAGCTTTTGGAGGATTACCAAAACAGTCTAGTATAGAAATCGATCGCTAATAAAAAACAGTCGAGAGATTTTTAGACTCTCGACTGTTTAAATATCGCTTATATACTTAGTGGTGCACTCAGAGGGATTCGAACTCCCGGCCAACTGATTCGAAGTCAGCTACTCTATCTAACTGAGCTATAGGCGCAAGATTCATTCATAAACATTACAAGTAACAATAGGTTTATAGTCAAGTAATATGCTAGACGTCAATGAATAACAATACTAATATGTGAAAATTAAGTATAAAGTCTCATAAATTCTCTATTTCTTCAACGGATTTGATTAATTCTTTCAAAAGTACTGTACAGCCGTTCTCAGTAACTAATATATCATCTTCAACTCTTATCACCATTTATTCTTCATCAATATATAACCGTGGTTCCACAGTAATAACCATGCCCGGCTGCAGCATCGCACTACATTTTATTGGATTATTGGTATCAAGACCCAAGCTACGAAAAGCCCCATGTTACATCCTTGATATTATTTCAGACGAATCTTTTATAAGATTTAAGGCATGCCTCCAAAGAACTCAAAAGCCTTATGATGCATGTTAACAAATGTTAGCGTAGTTAAAGGCTAGCCTGACCAATATACAAATTTGTGTCTCGAGTGGGGTAGTATCATGACAAGCCAGTATACTTTGATACTTGTACCGTCATATCTCTTCATCCATATCTGACCTATGTCCACTTGAGCCTGATAACCCAAAGGAAGCACAGACACTGTCTCATACTGTCTACTGCTAATTAGTTTCAGACAATTCTATATTTATTTTCTAAATCTTATCATTTTTATAGTCTTTATCATCTGGATTAAAAAATAATATACAAAGTACATATATCATTATAGGCAATACCATGCCTAATAGTCTTAATGATGAGTTAATATAAAGATTAAACAAAGAATGAAAGATTACTGCTATTGTAAATAATCCAAAAAGCATTGGAAGAACCATAACCCTCAGCCTTCTGATTGTTATTATACCGTATCCAATTATTGTGGATGAAATTCCATGCATAAGACATGTAGTTATGCTTCTTACAATAATATAAAGTATAGGTGTTCCTTTATCACCAATGTTATTTATAAGATACAAATAGTTTTCCTGTATAGAAAAACCTATACCTGCTGCCATTGCAAAATATATAATAGAATACTCTTTATCCTTTGAATAAATAAGAAAATAAATCAATGGTAAAGCTTTAAAAAACTCTTCCAGCAAAGGCGCCCATGTATACGAAAGAAGGTTTGCACTTAAACCAAAGCTGTGCACAATGGTAGTATTCAGTTTAAGTGAGATA
>CALJSV010000061.1 GCA_937976095.1 uncultured Clostridia bacterium
AAAGTACGAGCTTGCTGATGCAAACAGAAAGTTCAATTGTGATGAGTTTTATAGAAACCTAATATCTGACATAGGACTTAAAGGAAGAGAGGCTGTAACTGCAGCTCAAGCTCAGGTTCTTCTTATAGATCAGATACAAAATAGAAGACAATCCTTAATGGGAGTGTCTTTAGATGAAGAAATGAGTAATTTGATTAGGTTTGAGCACTCCTATAATGCAGCTGCCAGAATAATAAATGCTATGGATGAAATGCTTGAAATAATTGTTAACAAGATAGGCTTAGGCGGAAAGTAATGGTGAGTATTTATGAGAACAACATTTGGTACATTTACAATAGCTACTTCGGGACTATTTGCTAGCCAGAGGTCTCTTGATATTACCAGTCACAATATTTCAAATTCAAATACTGAAGGCTATTCGAGACAAAGAGTTATACAAAGAGCAACTGTACCGATTGGTGGAGATCCAACAGGAATAATCGGTACAGGTGTTGAAACCTATGATATCCTTAGATTTAGAAGTGAGTACTTGGATCAAAAGTACTGGGGACAAGCTAAATCTCACGCAGAATGGCGAGTAAAAACTGAGGGCTTGGAAGATATTGAAGCAATATTTAATGAACCTTCTGATACAGGGATAAGAAAGGTAATGGATGAGTTTTTTGCAAGTATAGAGGAGCTTACAAAAAAGTCAGAGGACATAACCAACAGAGTAGCCGTTATTGAAAAGGCACAAACCTTTGTGGCCTCCATAAACACAATGGGAAGACAGCTTATTGATTCTATAAGAGAAACTAACTTTACAGTGAAAAACAAAGTATATGAGGTTAATTCTCTCGCCGAGCAGATAACTAATCTCAATAAACAAATTTTCAATATGGAGCTAGGTGGAAATAAAGCAAATGATTTAAGAGATCAAAGAGGCTTATTGGTTGACAAGCTTTCTGCGCTTGCAGATATTTCCGTAAGCGAAATTACTGGAGAAAATAATAGTAAGTATTTTAATATAAGCTTAGGCGGCATTACGTTAGTAAATCACTATAATCGTAACAAGCTGACTGTGCATAATGAGCCTGTGCCTGGTGTATCTGACCTTGGAGCAGGGGATATAAGCCAAATAAGGTGGGAGGCTCCTGATGGAAGCACACTTGGTGCAGTAAAAATCACCGGGGGTGAATTAAGAGGTTTACTTGATGTTAGAGATGGTGATTTTGATAAGAATGCTTATAGAGGACTTCCTTATTATTTAAACCAGCTCAATAGATTCGCAAGAGACTTTGCAAGAGAGTTCAATGTTCAGCATAAGGCGGGTCTTGATATTAACGGAAACCAAGGAGGAAACTTCTTTGATGAGCCTAGTGGAGCTTTTGCAGAAAATTGGAAGAATATTACCTGTATAAACTTTAAGGTAAGCTCAACCTTAAGATCAGATCCAGCTTTGCTTGCTGCAGCCTCGCAAAAGGATGGCATAAGCAATAACGAAAACGCAAAGATGCTGGTGGGGTTCAGAAGTAAAAAGGATATATTCTTTGATTTATCTGGAGGACAAAAGATAAATGGTACACCAGATGATTTTGTTAAATCCTTCCTTTCGACGCTTGCTGTTGATTCAAACCAAGCAAAGAGAATGTCAAAGAATACTGAGGCAATAGTAGTACAAACGAACATCAAAAGGATGTCTGAGTCAGGTGTATCGATAGATGAGGAAATGTCCAACATGGTAAAATTTCAGCACTCCTATAATGCTTCTGCGAGAATGGTTACGACTCTTGATAAGGTGCTTGATACAATGATAAATAGGCTTGGCCTAGTAGGAAGATAGTGAGGTGGTAGTATGCGTATAACTAATAGTATGATGGTAAATAGTATGATGCGAAACATGAGCAGGAATATGGTTAGGATGGATACTATCCAACAAAGTCTTGCTACAGGAAAGAAGTTCTTAAAGCCTTCTGATGATCCTATAGGTGTATCCAGAAGCTTAAGGCTTAATACAGACGTATCTGTAATGGATCAGTTTAAGAGAAATGTTGATGATGCTATGTCTTGGCTGGAAACCACAGAAAAGGCTACTGATAATATAATCGAAGTTCTGCAAAGAGCAAGAGAGCTTACTCTCCAGGGGGCTAATGGTGCTAATACTGTTGAGGAAAGAAAGAAGATATCTGATGAAATAGGACAGCTTAGAAATCAGCTGGTAGCATTAGCGAACAGCTCCTATGCCGGCAGTTACCTTTTTTCTGGTTACAAGACAGACAAGCCACTTCTGAAAGAGGATGGAACGTATGATCTTGGTGGGTTAAAGTTAAGTACAGATGAAAATATTAACTATGGAATAGGTGTAGGGGAAAATTTAGGCATTAACTTCATAGGACAGAGAGTTTTTGGTTATGCTAACGATGGGGCTGTTGATTTTGACAAGAGTGTAGCAGAAAGCTTAAAAGGAAGACAAGTTTTAAATGGTGCCTTCGTTGATTTTACAACTCCAATAAACCTAGATGCGTCAAATAACCAGTTCAAGCTCAATTATATGGGCACAGACTATACTATTGTTCTTAATGAGCCGGCGGTGTATGATGGAACTCCAGGTCAAGCCTTAAGTGATCTTAGGGCAGACATTGAAAGTAAGCTTACTGCTATAGCTGCTCTAAATGGAAAAGTTACAATAAATCAAGAAGGCGGAAGACTATACTTTACCTCGCTTGACCCTGCAGTTGCAGATAATAGCATAATGCTTAAGAATGACAGTCTTGATGTTAAGCTGCTTGGCTTCACAAGTGAAAAGAAGTCTTCATCAGTAGTAAATTCCGGAGATAAGACCCAGCTTATAGGTGCATTTGACAAGCTTATTCAGGATCTAAACAGTGATAATGTAAAGGGTATTGAGCAGGCACTTACACGACTTTCGGGTCATATAAACAATATTAACGCAGTTAGAGCAGAGCTTGGTGTTAAGTATAATAGGCTCGAACTAACAAGTAATAGAATAACTGATGATACACTTAATCTCAAAGCGCTGCTATCAAAGAATGAAGATGCAGATATGTCGGAAGTAATAATGAACCTCAAAATGGAAGAAAATGTGTATAGAGCTTCGCTGGCGGGGGGAGCAAGAATTATTCAACCTTCGTTAGTGGATTTCTTAAGGTAGGGTGATATTTATGCTTCATATAAATAGAGTAAGCGGTTTAATTGGTATTAAAACAACAAATTCACAACTAAGCATTTCTCAGCCTAAGCCCGATTTTGACATGAGAACTACTCATGCAAAAATAGAAATACAAACACAGCAGGTTAAGGTCCAGATAGACCAGAGGCAGTGCTTTAATGAATCTGGGCTTAAGGACAATGCGACTATTGCCAGCGAAGCTGCGGCTAGTGCTAAACAAGCGGTTATGGAAGCTATAGATAGAATGAACGGCGAAGGCGAGATGCTTTCCTCAAACGATTCAAATGCCTTACCCAATATTGCATTAAGCAACTCAACTAAGGAGCATGTCTTTGATATTGACACTATGCCAAAGTCAAGACCTAAAATTGACTTTGTAGGAGGAAAGGTGGATATTAGGGTACATGAGGGCAAAGTAGAGGTTGTTTCGAAGCCAAACCGTCCTATCTTAGAATATCAGGCTGGAAGGGTAGAAATATTTCTACAGAGACATCCGGAAATAAGCTTTACTTATACAGGTAATAATATTGATAAGAAGCTATAGCAAAAGAAAACATTCGGGGGTGTAGTATGGAAATCAGTACAAAGTATTTTGAAGAATTGGAAATTCAAGAAAGCGATATAATATTATTTGAAAGCGGTATTCCAGGCTTTGCTGAATTGAAAAAATTTATAATGATAAATCAAGAGGAGGCCACTTTTAGCTATCTTCAATCACTTGAAGATCAAAGCATTTGCTTCATAATTATGCCTCCTGGTGCGGTTGTGCCAGATTATAGCATAGAAATAAGTGAAAGCACGATAAAAAAGCTCAATATTGAAAAGCAGGAAGATGTGTGTATTTTTTCATTGCTGAATATACCTGAGAATATTGAGGAAATGACCATAAATCTAAAAGCGCCCATCATTATAAATTCAAGCAATAGAAAAGCTGTTCAGGAAATACTTGATAATGACAATTATAGCTTGAGACACAAGATAGCAAAGGAGGCTGATGCCTAATGCTAGTGCTTACTAGAAAGCGTGAAGAAGTAATAATGATAGGCGATGATATTGAGATTATCGTTACTGAAATTGGTGATGATAAAGTAAAGATTGGCATAAATGCTCCAAAGCACTTAAAAATTTTTCGAAAAGAGCTTATTAAAGAAGTATCTAATACTAATGTAGAGTCGTCCATAAAGGATAAGCAATTAGTAGACAAGGCAAAGGAGCTATTGGAGAAAAGGCATATATAGCAGAGAAAGAGGTGCAGCCTGTGAAAATTAACACTAAATTTTTAGGTGAAATAGAATGCACAGAAGAAGACATAGTAGTTTTTGTGGAAGCCATTTCGGGATTTCCGGAGCTAAGTAAATATATAATAATTCAGCTGAATGATGATGCTACACTAAATTATCTACAATCAGTAGATGTCGAGGAAGTATGCTTTGTTATTACACAGCCTGCAGCATTAGTAGGCAACTATGATATTGATATAAGCGAGAATATTGTAGACCGACTAAACCTTTTAAATGCTGAAGATGCTTTAGTATTTTCTATTCTAAACATCAAGGATGACTCTAAGCTAATGACTGCTAATCTTGCTGCTCCTATAATAATTAACACTAAGAATAATAAAGCAATTCAAGGGATACTGGAAGGTGCTGGATATAAGGTCAAGCAAGGTTTCTCTAACTTGGAGGAACTAGCCTCTGCTTCAAAAGAATAAGCTTAGAAAAAATATTTTTTAAAATATCTAAAGGACTATAAAGATATTGGACAAGTATCCGATATTATTATTGAAAGCAGAAAAAGGTACTCAGATATAGGGCCCATGTTTGGGTACTTTGCTTTAACCATAACTGTCGGAAAGGACTCCGACTATATAAAACAAGGAGGGAAAAATAATGAGAATTAACAACAACATGATGGCAATGAATACCCACAGGCAATTAGGTCTGAACGCTTCATCAGGAGCAAAGTCAATCGAGAAGCTATCTTCTGGCTTTAGAATCAACAGAGCAGGCGATGACGCAGCTGGTCTTTCAATTTCTGAAAAGATGAGAGCACAGATCAGAGGTCTTAACCAAGCTTCAAGAAATGCTCAAGACGGTATTTCAATGATTCAAACAGCTGAAGGTGCGTTATCCGAAACTCACGCAATACTTCAAAGAATGAGAGAGCTAGCTACTCAATCAGCAAACGACACAAACGTTGGCGTTGACCGTGGAGCTATCCAAAAGGAAATCAATGACCTTACATCAGAAATCAACAGAATCGGTAACACAACTGAGTTCAATACACAGAAGTTGTTACAGGGTGATGGAAAGGTTAGCTTATCTAAGACTACATTAGTAACAGATGGATCACTATCTGGTGGAGCTGCCGCTTCCAAGACACAAGCTGCTTACACAGCAACTGTAACAGCGAACAACGCTCAAGCCAGCAGTGGTGCAGCAATCAACTTCTCAGTTCAAGGGCAAACTCTTACATTAAACTGGTCTGATGCGGTGGCAGCTGATACTGCTAGTGGAAATTTAATTGGTCTAAGCGGAACTGCTAATGGTACGGCATCAGCTGTAGCAAGTGCACTTCAAGCCCAAATAGATAATAACGCTACACTTGCTGGAAACTATACTGCCTCTGTTTCTGGTGCTGTTCTAAAGATTACAGCAGTTGCTGATGGAAGATTTGATGGAGCTGCTGGAGTTATTAATGCAGCTACAGGCGCAGCTGCAGCTACTATGATAGGCGCTGGAAACGCAGCTACAACAGGTACGGATGTTGCTGCGGTTGCTGCTCAAAAGAATATTAGCTTTGCTTCTATTGAAAGTGGTTCCTTTAATGCAAACGTGGATAATGTAAAAGACCTTGTAGGAAAAGGAATGACAATAAACGGAAAGCAAGTTGAGTTCTACAATGCTAATGATGGAGCTTATACAGGTACAGCTATAGGCGTTAACATAAGCTCAGTAATAGCTTCAGGTACGACTCATGGTGATATGGCAGAGCTTTTAGCGAAGTCAGTAGCAGATCAAGTAGGGTCAAAAATAGATGGTGTTACTTTAACATCAAATGGTGCTAACCTTGAAGTAACAGCATCAACTGCTGGTACCACAGGTAACAATTTATCTGTAGCTGATGGTGGAACAAAGGCTAACTTTGAAGCAAGCTTCCAGGTTGGTGCAAATGAAGGCCAAAGCTTTAAGATTGAAATATCAGATATGAGATCAGCAGCTTTGAAAATTACTGGTACAGCTGGAGGCACAGGATTTACAACCGCTAACTCAGTAACAGATGGTACTTCAAGCACTCTTAAAGAAGCTGCGTTGGATGTGTCAACACATACAAAGGCTGCAAATGCTTTAACAAAAATTAATGAAGCAATAGAGAACGTATCAGCTCAAAGATCACAGCTTGGTGCTTACCAAAACAGACTCGAACATACAATAAAGAACTTAGATACAACATCTGAGAACTTACAAGCATCCGAATCAAGAATCAGAGACGTAGACATGGCGAAGGAAATGATGCAGTTTACAAAGAATAACATCCTTCAACAAGCTGCTCAAGCGATGCTTGCACAAGCTAATCAAGCACCACAAGGTGTATTACAGTTATTAAGATAATTATAAAAAAATGGAATCCTAGTTTTCTAGGATTCCATTTTTTTTATTAAGAACCTATTTAAAAAAGCCGATATATATATATAGTATTTAGTTATAATGGAGGTATTAAATGAAACTAAGAATATTGGATAAAGAGGTTTTAATAAATAATAAAGCAGATATAGTTAGTGAAATTAATAGACATGTAAGTGAATCTTTGGAGATGCATGATAAATTTTTCAGTCATATGTTAATAGACGGGTTTGAAGTATATAGTGATTTTAATGAATACATTAGAAAAAAAGAAGAAA
>CALJSV010000062.1 GCA_937976095.1 uncultured Clostridia bacterium
TTTGTACTGGCTGCGGCTATGTTTGCGATAGTAGGACAGTCTTCTATAACTAACACTTTCTCACATATAAGGACGCCAATGTATATGTCGCTGTATAGAACCGCATACTCAGCGCTATTAGGTGCAATTATTGGCTTGATGTTTATTGCCGCTGCTAGCGCAGCAGTAAAACTATATAAAACAAAGGTTAAAGCATAGCTGTACGTAAGTAAATGCTGCAGTATACAGCTTGTAGGAGATGTGCAAATGAATAAGGTTATACTTTCAGGTTATTATGGCTTCGGAAACAGTGGAGATGAAGCGATATTAAAAACCATAATAAGTGACTTAAAAGAATTACAACCGAATATAGAAGTTCTGGTACTGTCCAAGGATCCAGAAAAAACTGAAAGGCAGTATAGCGTTAAATCAATTGATAGATATAATGTTTTTCAAATAATAAAGCATATCAAAGCATGTGACTTGTTGATAAGTGGAGGGGGAAGCCTTCTGCAGGACAACACCAGTGCCCGCTCGTTGTTTTACTACTTGAGTGTAATACGTATAGCATTGTTTTTCAACAAGAGGGTAATGATCTATGCTAATGGAATAGGACCTATCAAACGTCCTCTTAGTAAAAGAAGAGTGAAGGATGTGTTGGAGAGAGTTGATATAATAACACTTAGGGAAGAGGACTCCTACAACACGCTTAAGGAAATAGGAGTAAGCAATTCCAACATGCTGATAACTGCCGATCCTGTTCTTAATCATAGCTATGCTGACAGAGCTGAAGTTGATAGGATATTGGGTAGCGAGAATATCCCCACTGGAGTAGAGTTTGTAGGATTAAATGTTAGGGCATGGCGTAATATCGACAATGTGGAGGACGCAATATCAATAGCTGCTGATTATATACATGATGAGTACAGCCTGGTGCCGCTTTTTATTAATATGTCAGCTGAGGATAGAAATGTTGCTGAACGGGTAAGAAGAAAAATGAAAAGAGCGTCATACATTTTGCAGAAGGAATATACACCCGAGCAGCTCATAGGTATAATTGGGAGAACGAAGCTGGTGATAGCCATGAGATTGCATACGCTTATTTATGCGTCTATTTTCGGCCTGCCGGTTATTGGCCTCGAATATGATCCAAAGGTGCGAGGTTATCTAAACTACATAAAGCAAACATCAATATGTAACGTTGAGAAGATTACGGCAGAGGAGCTTAAGCTTGAGATTGATAAAATAATGTGTAATTATGAAAGTGAAAAAGACAAGCTGAAGGCTATGATAGATAGCATGAAGCTCCAATCCAAAAGAAATGCTGATATAGCTATAGAGCTGCTTGAAGCTGATAGAGGTTAAACAATAACGGTAGAGATCCATAAAGGTCTCTACCGTTAATTATTAATCTTCTTGAATTCTTCTTATTCTAGCGCCGAGATTGATAAGCTTTTCCTCGAGTCTTTCATAGCCTCTGTCTATGTGGCCAATGTTGCTGACTATGGTTTTGCCATCAGCAACCAAACCTGCAACGACCATGGCTGCACCAGCTCTCAAATCTGTTGCATATATTGGAGCTCCGGAAAGCCTGTGTACACCATCTATTATGGCTACTCGGCCTTCAACTCTTATCTTTGCACCCATCTTCTTTAATTCATCAAGGTACTTGAAACGAGATTCAAATATGTTTTCGGTCACTACTGATGTTCCATCAGCAAGAGCTAAAAGTACACTCATAGGCTGCTGCATATCCGTTGGAAAGCCCGGATAAGGAAGAGTCTTTATATTAACTGCTTTAAGCTTGGAAGCGGCTATTACTCTTACAGAGTCCTCATGCTCTTGAACCTCCACATTCATCTCCCTCAGCTTTGCTGTAATTGACTCTAGGTGAGTGGGTATGACGTTTTTTATAAGTACATTTCCTTTTGTAGCGGCAGCGGCTATCATGTATGTGCCCGCTTCCATTTGATCCGGTATAATTGTATGCTCACAGCCTCCAAGGCTATCTACACCCTTTATTCTGATTACATCTGTACCGGCACCCTTTATATTAGCCCCCATTGCATTAAGTAAATTGGCTGTGTCTACTATGTATGGCTCTTTAGCAGAATTTTCGATTGTAGTAACACCCTTTGCCATACAAGCTGCCAGCATTATATTAATAGTAGCACCTACGCTTACAACGTCAAGATAAATATGGGCACCAATCAGCTCAGTTGCACTCGCCTTTATGACTCCATGGGAAATTTTTATTTTAGCACCGAGGGCTTCAAGTCCTTTTATGTGCAAGTCAATTGGTCTGACACCGATTTCACAGCCTCCTGGAAAAGGAACCTCGGCTTTTTTAAATCTTCCGAGCAAGGCACCTAAGAAATAATATGAAGCTCGCATTTTTTTTGCAAGCTCTGCATCAATCTTATAGCTTTTAATAGCACTGCTATCCACTGATATTTTATCCGAATCCAAAATATGAACCTTTGCACCCAACTGCATAAGCATATCTCTTAAATATACGACATCTCTTATTGATGGAAGGTTCTTTATAATACATTCTGAGCCTGACAGTATAGTTGCAGGCATTATTGCTAAAGCAGAATTCTTTGCTCCACTAATGCTTATTTCTCCTTCAAGTCGTGTTGAGCCTTCTATTAATAGTTTCTCCAAAATGCTTCTACCCCTTTGTAAAATTTTTAAGGTATATTTGTACTTTCTATATAAATCAACTGCTAATTTTGAGTTTTTTTGTCACTAACTCACATTATAGCATTATTTCAAGGATTTGATAATAGTTTAACAGATAAATTATATTAAAAGTGTAGTAATGATAGAGTTTTTATGAAAATTTGTACACATAATTTATATCTTCACAGCAATTGTGCTATAATGGGTTTGGTATAGCACCAGCTATATTAGTATTTGAGGTAGGTGAGCTTAGTGAGGGAAAAGGTTGAAATAGTAGGCGTAAATATAGATAATGTGACAATGGAGGATTGCAAAGGACTGTTAAAGGATTTCCTTATGGGGGATAGGCTTAGCATTATAGCAACTCCAAACAGCGAAATGCTTTATAATGCAGTAAAGGATAGAGAGCTGGAGCAGCTGCTGAACAGCTCACAGCTTGTTATTCCTGATGGGATAGGCGTAGTTATAGCTTCAAGGTTTTATAAGGCACCGCTGAAGGAGAGAGTAGCAGGAATAGATCTCATGGCGAAAATAGCGGAGCTTGCTTATGAGCAAGAGAAGAGTATATTTATGCTGGGAGCCTCTCAGGAGGTTATAGAGCTGGCTGCAGATAAACTAAGGGAAAGATACCCGGGTCTTAAAATAGCAGGAATCAGAAATGGATACTTTGGTACTGAGGATGAAACAGAAATCATCAGTGAAGTCAATGCTGCAGGTGCTGATATCCTTTTTGTAGGGCTTGGGTCTCCCAAACAGGAGCAATTTATGCATCGCCATAGAGAAAGTCTTAATGCCAAGGTAGCTATAGGCGTTGGCGGAAGCTTTGATGTAATTGCCGGAAAGCTTACTCGGGCACCTGAAATAATGCAGAAGCTAGGTTTGGAGTGGCTTCACAGGCTTTTTAAGCAGCCAAGCAGAATAGGGCGTATGATGAAGCTACCGAAGTTTATTATTTTGGCTTTTTATGATTCTAAAGCACGTTCTAAATAGTATGGGTGAGTAGAGGCAATGAGGTGGAGGATTTGAGAAAGACAATAGTATCATATTTGGGTATAGCGTTGGGTTCTCTGTTTATGGCGCTATCTATGATTCTTTTTATAAAGCCTAACAGAATAGTGCCGGGCGGTATAATGGGAGTTGTAAATATTATAAACTATATCACAGGCTTTCCTATTGGTGTGGCTACATTATGCTTCAGCATACCAATTTTCTTTATTGGGGTTTTTACACTGGGAAGGGGTGTTGGAATTAAAACAATATACTGCAATTTCATTTATTCTATAATAGTTGATATATTAGATAAGGCTATAGCACCTATTACTCAGGATTACTTTTTGGCCACGATTTTCGGAGGAGCCTTAATGGGTCTTGGGGTAGGAACTATTCTTGGCTTTGGAGGCACCTTTGGAGGAACTGATCTTGCATCAAGAATAGTGCATAAGTACATACCCTCAATACCGACTCAGTGGATAATGTTTGGCATCGATTCTCTTGTTATTATAGGAGGAGGAATTGTATTTGGACCTGAGCTGGCACTTTTCTCTATGGTTACGATATTTGTGATGACTAAGGTGGTGGATGTCATACAAGAGGGTGTCAACTATGGTAAAGCACTATTCATTATATCAGATAAGTCAGATGAGGTTGCGGCTGCAATACTTCATGAGCTGGAAAGAGGAGTAACCTCTCTTCATGGAAAGGGTATGTATACAAAAAAGGAAAAGGATATACTATACTGCATAGTAAAAAGAAGTCAGGTGGTATATGTTAAAAATATAGTTCTTGATATTGATCCTAAGGCGTTTATAACTATAGGCGATGTTAGGGAGGTAGTAGGAAAGGGCTTTGGAGATTCAT
>CALJSV010000063.1 GCA_937976095.1 uncultured Clostridia bacterium
GAAAAAAATGGAATCATAAGCTTAAGCTTTCATAATATAAGAGACTTTACCGAGAATAAGCATAATCGTGTTGATGATTATCCTTATGGAGGTGGTCTTGGAATGGTTATGCAATGTCAGCCAATATATAGCGCAGTAGAAAGCATAACTGCTCAGACTGAAAAAAAGCCTCATATAGTGCTTTTAAGCCCTAAGGGGAGAACCTTCAATCAGGAGGTAGCACAGGAGCTTACCAGCTTCGAAAACCTGCTATTGATATGCGGGCATTATGAGGGAATTGATGAGAGAGTAACCGAAGGACTGGTAGATGAGGAGCTTTCTTTGGGGGATTTTGTGCTGACAGGCGGAGAAATTGCAGCTATGGCGATAGTAGATGCTACCTGCAGGCTGCTGCCGGGAGTACTTAAGGAGGACGCATCACACGGAATAGAATCCTTCAGTGATGGACTCTTGGAGTATCCCCAGTATACCAGGCCTCCCGAATTTAGAGGCATGAAGGTTCCCGAGGTTTTATTATCCGGTCATCATGAGAATGTGGATAAATGGAGAAGATACCAAGCTCTAAAAAATACCTATGAAAAAAGACCAGAGCTGCTTCAAAAGGCAGCCTTAAGTAAGGCAGATATAAAAATGCTGGAGCAAATAAAAAAGGCTGCTAATACTGAAAAATAGTGGTTGCATACAAGCTTGTCTTGTGATATAATTGCAATGTTATCACGGGCGTTCCGCTGTCATAGTTACATGAACGTCTACGCGGAAGGAGGGACAACGATGGACCTAATTAAATTTGTTGAAAGCCAACAACTAAGAAATGATATACCTGAGTTTAGCGTAGGAGACACAGTTAAAGTACACGTTAAGGTTAAAGAAGGTAACAGAGAAAGAGTTCAGGTATACGAAGGTGCTGTTTTAAAGAGACAGGGTGGAAGTCTTACTGAGACATTCACAGTTAGAAGAATATCTTATGGTATAGGTGTAGAAAGAACTTTCCCAGTTCATTCACCAATGCTTGATAAGATCGAGGTTATCAGAAAAGGTAAGGTTAGAAGAGCTAAGCTATTCTACTTAAGAGGTAGAACAGGAAAGGCTGCTAAGATCAAGGAATTAAGAACTAGATAATTCTACTGAATTAATAAGGGCTGAGAAGCCCTTTTTATCATTCTATCATTTCATCAAGCCTGTATCATTTCTAGCAGGTTGTGATAAACTAGAGGTATTGATATATACCGTTTTGGAGTGTGATACATATGAACATACAATGGTATCCCGGGCATATGGTGAAGGCCAAGCGTAAGATTCAAGAGGATCTTAAGCTTGTGGATGTGGTTATTGAGCTTTTAGACGCCAGAATACCCTTTAGCAGCAGAAACCCAGAGGTTGATGATATTGTGGGTAATAAAAAAAGAATAATAGTATTAAACAAAAGCGATTTGGCTGATGAAAAGACCAACAGAAAGTGGATTCAGTATTTTTCTAAGGAAGATACTCGAGTAGTACTCGTTAATTCAATAAATGGCAAGGGGCTTAAGGATGTTGTAACAGCAGCTAACCAGCTTATGAAGGAAAAGATAGATAAGCTTAAGAGCAAGGGGCTGCTTACAAAGACTGTCAGAGCATTGATAATAGGAATACCAAACGTAGGGAAGTCAACCTTTATCAATAAGCTGGCAGGAAAGGGAATAGCCCAAACCGGTGATAGACCGGGTGTAACCAAATCAAAGCAATGGATTAAGGTAAGCAAGGAGCTGGAGCTCTTAGATACTCCGGGTATACTGTGGCCTAAGTTTGAGGATGAGAGGGTTGGCTTCTACTTAGCTTTCACAGGTGCAATAAGAGATGAAATACTAGATATTCAAGAGCTGGCTGTGAGACTTACAGAGCTTCTTATGTCAAAGCATCCTCAATTGCTAGCCACACGCTATAAGCTTGAAGGTGTAGATTTTAGCATTCAGCCTGAGGAAATGCTTAGAGCTATAGGTAAGAAGAGAGGCTGCATTATTGCAGGTGGAGAAATTGACATTCAAAGGGCATCGGTAATGCTTCTTGATGACTTTAGAGGTGGAAGGATAGGGAATATAACCTTAGAGTCGCCGGAGGATTTGGAAGCACAAAAAGAACAGGAACAATAAAATTATGATATAATTAGAGTATGTATATCTTCTATACATGCTTTTTTTATTCTGTTAATTATCCGATATATATATGAAGAGGTGTTTTATGGCAGTAACAATAAAACTAGATGACAAGGAAATACAAAGGTTGGACAAAATGACTGAGTATGAGAGACAATGCTATGCTGAAGGCTATACTCTGGTAGCAGGCTTGGACGAAGCAGGAAGAGGCCCTCTGGCAGGACCGGTTGTAGCCGCTGCTGTTATACTTGGCAAGGATGTAGTTATACCAGGTGTAAATGACTCAAAAAAGCTCAGCGAAGCAAAGCGTGAGTATCTGTATAACGAAATAATGGAAAAGGCCTATAGTGTAGGTGTTGGAATTGTTGACAATGAGATAATAGACAAGGTAAACATACTAAATGCTACATATATTGCTATGAAGGAAGCGCTTAGCAAGCTAAAAGCTACCCCGGAAATTCTGCTCATGGATGCAGTGCAGCTAAAGGATGTAAATATTCCTCAAAAGCCCATAATCAAGGGGGATAGCTTGAGCCTATCAATAGCTGCGGCTTCAATAATAGCTAAGGTTGAGAGAGACAGAATAATATCCTGCTACGATGATATATACCCGGGCTACAGCTTTGGAAAGCATAAAGGCTATGGGACAAAGATACATATGGAAAGCATCAAAAAGCTAGGACTCTTGCCAATACATAGGAGAACCTTTACAAAGAATATTGTGTTATAGTGGTGATTTTATGAGAATTGATTCATTAAACTTAACAAACATCAAGCCTGAGCTGCAGGAGCTGCTAAAAAACCTTGAGATAGGTGATTCTGTCAAAGGAAGGCTCGTAGAGTTCCTGAATAATACAGCAACAATCAAAACGTCAACCGGACAAACCCTTACAGCAGTTCTTATGACTGATTTACCTATAAGTAAGGGTGATTTTGTTGAGCTTATGATCAGTAATATAACCGAAGAAGGAGTTTTTGCAGAGCTAAAGCCCAAAGAGCAGGCGCCACCTGATAAAACAGCTAAGCTCACTGAGCTGCTTTCAAAGCTTCAGCTTCCGGTAAGTGAAAAAGGCTTGGAGGCAGCTGAGCTTCTGCTAAAATATAATCTCCCCATAAACAAAGAGACTATGACTGAGGTGCTAAATACTCAAAAAGGTATGAGCAATCTGGCTGAGGGCAGTGTAGAAAGCAAGCTTGGGCTGCTGCTTTCGGGTTTGGATGTAAACAATACAGAGCTGGAGCTGCTAGTTAAAGCAGCTATAATTACGGAGCAGGAGCTAAACGCAGTCAAGGAAAAGCTCACTGACAGCAAGCCTATAGAAGCAGACAAGGCACAGCAATCGGCAAAAGATAATGAGCCTGCTATGAAAGTGGATCAAGCACAAGCAGAAGTAAATAAGCTAGGTGAAGCTATAAATCAAAACAGTCAGAAGGGCGAAGCAATTACCAGTACTGCAAAGCCAATTACTCAAAACATTTTAAAAGAGGCTGCTGCTATTGAACAGGAGATGCTAAAGGCGTTAGAACAGCTAAAAATACCTGTAAGCAGCGAGGCTAAGGCTTTGATTGGAGGTATAGCAAAAGCATTATCTGTTATTGGAAGTGCAAATATAGAAGAGGCAGTATATCTGCTTTCAAAGGATATAGAGATAACTCCAAAAAACCTGGAGCAAGTAAAATCAAGTATAAAGAACGAAAACAAGCTGGATGACTTTTTGGGCAAGCTTGAAAACCAAATAGATACTGGCAATAAGGCTTTGAAGGAGGTTAAGGAGGATATAAAAAAGCTGTTCTTAACACCTAAGCAGTTGGAGGATAAGGAAGAGGTTCAGGGCAAGCTTAAGGACATTATAAAGCTTGGCGAAAAGCTCGAGAATATACTAAAAAATGAAAGACTGCCTGATCAGGAGGTTAAGACTACTCTTGCCAACCTGAGAGATAATATAGAATTTATAAGAAACATTAATAACCATAACAGCTATCTGCAGATACCGGTTTTGGTCAATGGAGAAAAAAGCACAGCAGATGTATATGTTATGAAGGATAAAAAAAAGGGAAAGACTATAGACCCCTATAATGCAACTGTACTTGTAGCACTTGATCTTAAAAACCTTGGACACATAGAAAGCCTTATTTCAGTTGTTAAGAAGTCTGTAAATGTTACCTTTAGGATAGAAGATAAGACCATTGGAGCTCTTATACAGTCTGAAGCAAAGCAGCTGCAAATCGCACTTGAAGCAAAGGGCTTCAGCTTAAGTCCTGTTAAGGTCATTAAGCTGGAACAAACCTTTAATTTGATATCACTTGAAGAAATGATAAATGATGCATCAAAGGAGAAGCTTCATTTTGATATGAGGGTTTAGTATGAATAAGGACTTAAATAGGAAAATAAAAAAAGCGGCAGCACTTACCTACAAGCCAGGAGAAAATGCACCCAAAATTGCTGCCATGGGAAAGGGCGAAATTGCCGAGAGAATAATAAAGGTTGCTGAAGAAAACAAAGTACCTGTTTTTGAAAACAGCCAGCTTGTAGATACACTATTGAACTTTGAGCTTGGAAGTGAGATTCCACCCGAGCTATACAGCGTAGTTGCAGAGGTTCTTGTTTTTATTTCGAATCTGGACAGAAAAAAGGGTGAAGGAAATGGGTAACAACAAGCTGCTTGGAAATGCTGGTGAAGATATAGCCTGTAAATATTTAAGCTCAATTGGGTACAGGTTGCTTCAAAGAAATTTTGCATGCAAAACCGGTGAGATAGACATAATAGCCTCAGATAAAGATATACTTGCTTTTATAGAGGTCAAGACAAGATCAAGTGAAAGATACGGTAAGCCCAGTGAGGCTGTCAGTGTGGCTAAACAGAAGAAGATAGTGAAGACTGCTCTTTGGTTTATGTCTCAGTATAATATGTTTGATTATATGGTGCGCTTTGACGTAATTGAACTGCTTCGTGAGGGTGATGACTATGGAGTAAACCATATAAAAGATGCTTTTCAGTATAGTGGGAGATATGGGTATTAGGGGATAGATGTTAGGGAACAGATGTTAGGGAACAGGGAACAGGTGTCAGGGAATAGGGGATAGAGGACAGGTACTAGGGGTTAGGGAATAGGGGTAGAGAGAGGAAGAGAAGTGTGATTTTAAGGAATTCTTTGTATATATCTCATGATTATGTTTCGAGGGTAGTTAAAGAGGGTGATGTTGTAGTAGATGCAACTATGGGAAATGGCAATGATACCTTGCTGTTGGCAAGACTTGTAGGGGATGGCGGAAGGGTTTATTCCTTTGATATACAGCAGCTTGCCTTGGACGCTACCAGAAGGAAGCTTGAGGACGTGGGACTGGCGCATAGAGTACAGCTTATACTGGATGGACATCAGAATATTGACAGCTATGTAGAATCTGAGATTAAGGTGGTTATGTTTAACCTTGGTTATCTGCCAAAGGGTGACCACAGTATAGGGACAAGAGCTGAGACAACCATAGCAGCTTTAGAGAAGTGCTTAAGGCTTATCCCAGTAGGAGGGATAATAATGATAGTAGTGTACTATGGTGGAGACAGCGGCTTCGACGAAAAGAACGCAGTTATGGAGTACGTAAAAACCATTAACTGCAATGAGTTTTCGGTGCTAGTGCATGATTTTGTAAATCAGATAAACTGTCCGCCTATTGCTATCTGTATCGAAAAAAACCAGCCAAAGTCCAGATAAGGATTTATATATATGCTCTTTTATGGTATTATCTTATAGGGTTAAATATTAAGTCTAAGTACTATCGTGAGGTGAAGCAATGGAGCTCGTTATTATAGAGGGTTTAGATAAGACAGGTAAAACCACATATACAAGAAATATGTTTACTGGACACACAAAAATACGTTTGCCCGGTGGCTCTGACTATAGTCAGGAGCTGAGAAGGTGTTTTTTGGAGGGTAGAATACCAAAGCCGGAGATGATACATCTTATCTATGGTGAACATATGGCTGTATTAGAGAGACTTT
>CALJSV010000064.1 GCA_937976095.1 uncultured Clostridia bacterium
GTTTTTGTCAGAATCCTGTTAGAGTTCTTTGTTATAATAAGATTGGGAATATATATAAAATTGAGGTGCTCATATGATAAAAGCAATAATTATAGATGATGAATGGTACAATTTGGAGGAAACCAGTGAACTGGTTGAGAAGACTGGTTATTTTGAGATAACTGGAAAATATCAAAATCCACTGAAGGCCTTAGAGAGTGTGATTATGACCTGCCCGCAGGTGGCTTTTATAGATATAGAGCTTCCTGAGATGGACGGAATAACCTTTGCAGAAAAGCTGCTGGAGCTGAATCCGTCTATAGCAATCGTATTTATTACAAGCTATAATCAATATGCTGTTCAGGCCTTTGATCTAAATGCAATAGACTATATTTTGAAGCCTATCAGAAGCGAACGCTTCAACCGTATGATTGAAAAAATAAGGAATGAGATAAGCCTTGGGGCTTTGGATACATTAAGAGGCTTAAAGATAGTCGCCTTTGGACAGTTAGCTGTTACTATTGGAGATGTACCGATAAGATGGGAGAGAGCAAAGGCTGAGGAACTCTTTGCTTATCTTTTGATGAACCATGGCAGCTATATTCATAAAGAAAGGATTGTCGAAAACCTTTGGCAAAATCATGAGCCAGAAAAGGCACTGCAGATATTGCAGACCTCTGTTTGTAAAATAAGAAACTTGTTTTCTCAAAGCAAAAACTCAGTCAAGCTGGACTACAGTGGTAACAAGTATTGTCTGCTAATTGAGGGCGGAGAGTGCGATTATTTTGAGGTTGAAAAGGCATTATCAGATTTTAAGGGCAGCGATAAATCTACTTATGGTGCATTGGAAAAGGCCAGCACACTATATGGAAGAGGTTTTTTGGCAGAACAGGGCTACATATGGAGCAATGAGAAGGATCAAGAAATTAGAGAGCGGCTTTCAGGGGCACTGGACATAATTATTAACACTTATGTTATAGAAGGAAACAATGAGGGTCTTATAAGAGTTTTAAAATTAGCAACTAAGCTATCACCCTATGACGAAAAGCTAAATTATATGCTAATTAAGCTCTATAAAGAGTCTGGAGAAAGTCAAGCAGCTTATAATCACTATAAGTGGCTTGAGAGGGCTTTAGAGGAAGAGTATGGCTCTGCGCCATCTCAAAGAATAATTGATATGCTGCATTGATGTCATTGACTAAAAAAGCAGTGGACATCAGCATAATGCTATAAAATGGGAGGAAAGAAATGAAAGCAAATGAAAAAGTGAGGGTAAAAGCAATAATCCTAATACTGCTAATAGCGACACTATTAGTAACAGGCATACCAAGCAATATGCTGTTAAAAATCTATGCTGCACAGATAACAGATGCGGCAACCGGTTTAATTTGTACAGTTTACAGCACTGATGTAAGAATAGATGGCTTTGTTGCCCCTGAAGGCTTTGACGGAAACCTTATTATCCCAAGTACAATAGCCGGGAAAAAAGTTGCATTTATTGGTGTTGATTGTTTTAAAGATATTACCAATTTAAAAAGCATAACACTGCCGGATGGTATTACGTACATAGGAACAAGAGCATTCAAAAACTGTATAGCCTTAGAAAGTATAGCAATGCCAGACAGCGTCATATCTGTAGGTCTACAGGCGTTTGATGGCTGCAGCAGCTTAAAAAGTATAACCCTACCAAGTAATATTACAAGGATATACTCAAATACATTTAATGGCTGCAGTAGTTTAACAAGCATAGTAATACCTAGTGGGGTTACAAGTATAGGTCTTGCTGCATTCAGAGACTGTACTAAGCTTGAAAGTATTACATTGCCAAGTGGAGTTTTAATTATAGAAGTAGAAGCATTTTTAAGGTGTTATAGCTTGAAAAGCATAGTAATACCAAATGGCGTAACATGTATTGAGAATTGGACTTTTGAAAGCTGCAGCAGCTTAGAAAGCATAACAATCCCAAGCAGTGTTCTAAGTATAGGAGTGAATGCATTTAAAAACTGTATTGGATTAGATAGTATAACAGTACCTAGTAGTGTCACAAGCATAGGTGACAATGCATTTGCGAACTGTGCTGACAGTCTGACAATTAACTGCTATAGAGGCTCAGCAATACATAATTATGCCCAGGTCAATGCGATAAAGTTTAATACTTTATTAAACTGCGTAATAAATCCTGAAACAGCAGTTTTTGATAAAAAGCATTCAAATAGAGCGCATATAAGCACTCTTATAACCTACAACAGTCCGGCTTCAGTAGCAGATGTAAAGGAGGCAGGAGGCTTATCTATAGGTTTAGAAAGCTACAGAGTAAGCGGGAGCATATTGACAATAGATAAGGAGTATCTTGCTGCAAAGGACATAGGAAGTCTTTCGCTGACCATAGAGTTTAACACCGGCGATGAGGCAGTACTGACTATAGATATTATAGAAACACCCACACCTGCTTCTGCACTTACAGCTGATATTGTGGGGGGGACATCAATGGTGGAGGCAGGTGCTGCTAATGAATTCATACTAACGGTGAAGGACTCACATGGCAATACAGATACCAGCTTCAACGGCACCATACGTACGCAAATACATGCTCAAAACGGAAGCTACGGAAGCTTTAACGGTAATGAATTCAATATGAGCACTGGAGCAGGCAGATATTCAGATATAGTTTTTATAGACGGAGTAGGCAGAGCAAGCGTAGCTCTAAAAAAAGCAGGGGGGCAATGGATTAGTTTTGAACTTGGGGGTATGACACCGCTTTTTTCTAGTCCTGAGTCCCTATGGGTACAACATGATACGCCTGTCTGCATGAAAATTACCCAGGATATAGCAGCACCGGCAGCAAACGGAAGGAGCTTTGCACAGCAACCTGTCATAACCTTAGAGGATCAATATGGGAACATCTGTGATAATGACTACACAACTATAGTAACAGTATCCAAGCATGATGGAGGGAGCTGGACTCTTACAGGAGCGACAACAGCAATTGCAAGACAAGGTGTAATAAGCTTCAGCAGCTTGGGAGCAGTCAACATATTTCAGGTAGATGCTGCTCAGCTAGCCTTTAATTCGGGAGCACTTACTGAAGTCATAAGCGTACCTGTCACTTTGCCGGCCTGCACAACTAAGGCAATTACAGGCTTTAGCTTTGAAGGCTTGAGTCCTGTAGCAGTAGGAAGCATTAATGAGAGTGCAAAAACCGTAGCACTGACTGTGCCCAATGGAACCAATGCTGCGGCGCTTATACCAACTATAGCTCATACAGGAATTAGTATATCCCCTGATACAGGCGTTCTCCAAGACTTCACTGGTCCTGTAGTCTATACAGTTACGGCAGGAGATGGAACTACACAGGAATATGTGGTTACCGTAAGAATTGCACCTCAACCACCTTCCAGCTGGGATAACGACGATGGAGGCAGTTCACAGCCACAGCCGCCCCAGCAACAGCCAACTGTGCTGCCTTCCAATGTATCAGATGCGGTTATTGCAACAGATGAAGAGGAACAAAGCATATTAAATGAAACTGTAAAGCAGGAAAATGGAATTACCGCTGTTAATATAGAGATAAAGCCAGAGGCAATATTTAGTATTATTCAGGAGACTATCAATAAGAAAGCAGAAGCCGGTGAGAGGATTGGAAGCATCATAGCCATAGCCGCAGGATCAAAGGATATAGATAGGCTTACGGTAACTCTTACAGGCGATATCATAAAGCAGCTGGAGGCTAATTATTTTACACTATCTGTGGAATCCAGTGACGTCAATTATATTATTCCTGCTAAAGAGGTAGGTATTGATAGAGTTGCAGAAATGCTAGGCATCCCAAAAGAGGATTTGAAGAACATTAGCATAGATATAAGGATTGATAGGGTTGATAAGGAAATAGAAGAAGAAATATTGATCAATGCACAAGCACAGGAATTTGTGATGGTATTTCCTCCGGTCATATTCAATATTACAGCAAAAACAACAACGACCAGCGGAGAAGAGAGAGAAGTGGCTATAACCTCTTTTGGTCAGTATATCGAGCGAATAATGGAGTTGCCTGAAGGAGTAGACCCAAGTAAAATCACCACAGGGATACTTTACAACTCTGATGGATCCTTCTCCCATATACCAACACAGGTATTCAAAAAGGAGGGTAAGAATTATGTTAAGCTGAAGTCATTAACCAACTCAATATATGCTGTAATTTGGAACACAATAGCAGTTCCGGCGGTTGACAAGCATTGGTCCAAGAAGGCAGTAAAGGATATGGCTTCAAGGCTCATAATCAAAAACCCAGACTCCTTCAACCCTGACGGGTATATCACAAGAGGTGAATTTGCAGAGTACATTACCAGGGCTCTCGGGCTTTACAGAACGGGTGTTGCCAAGGAACTCCACTTTAACGATGTGGAGCTTACTGATGAGCTGGCTGATGCCATTGCAATAGCTGTGCAATATGGCATCATAACAGGATACCCGGATGGAAGCTTCAGGCCAAATGCTCAGATTAGCAGACAGGAAGCAATGACAATGTATGCAAGAGCAATGGACATCTTAAAGCTGGAGGATATAGATGAAGAACGAATGGACAGCTTTATTGACAAGAGTAGCGTTTCCGAATGGGCATACAGTTATGTGAAGAAAACCTTGGGTGCAGGGGTGTTTAATGGTAAAACTCCGAGAACTATTGATCCAAAAGGAACCTTTACCTTTGCAGAGGCAGCAACAGCAATAAGAAACCTGCTCATTAAGGCTGGTATGATAAATAAATAGGATATTTTCTAAAAGTCAACCGAAGGTTAATTTTTCCGTAGGCATAAATAAACACACTATAGAGCGAAAAGTGTAGAATATAAGAGCCAGAACTATATGGGAAAATCTGGTATACTCATTGTGATGTATGCATAGTTGGATTCGAGAAACTTAGAGTTACTTACATAGCAGTAATATACTTTGCGTATTAAATACAGGCACATTAAGTTCAAGGGAGGCCAAGAGTTTTACTATAGAACCCCCTGCTGGAGCTGATTGGGAGGCTGCACTAAATACACTAAAGGTAGAATATAAATAAAATATTATAGAAGTTTTTAAAAGTCCTTCAGATGATGTTTTTTCGATCTGAAGGACTTTTTGTATTGACAAGTTCCTATTTATATCTTAAAATATAGTTAGTTAGACTAACTAACTGGAGGTATGGAATGAAAGAGGATTTAGTAATTAGCGCTGATGTGGTCTCTAGGTTTTGCCGTCTACAGATGTATTTAAAGAGGGATATACCTATAAGGGCAAGTGAGATGGGTGCGCTGATATTTGTACAAAAGTCAGAGTCTGCAGTGACTCCGCTTATGATAAGCAGTTTTTTTGGAATTTCAAAGCCTACTGTATCTGATATGGTGGGTTCGCTGGTCGGCAAGGGCTATCTTTTAAAAAGACAATCTGAATCAGATAAAAGAAGCTATACTTTGGAGGCCACAGAGAAGGGAAAGGCTTTGGTTGAGTCGACCTATAATGAATACTTCGGAGCTATGGAGCTTTTGTCAAATAAAATGGGCAAAAATGAGTTTCAATTGCTAATAAAGCTATTACAGCAGGCAAACGAAATATTAAGTGAGGAGAGATTAGGATGAAGGTATTAGTAACAGGAGCATCAGGCAATGTTGGCAGATATGTGGCTAGAGAGCTTTTGAACCTTGGAGAAGAGGTCATCGCAGCTGGAATAGATATTGAAAGCTTAGAGCAGCTCTTTGGAGACAAAGTGGAGACAGGGTACTTTGATTTTACAGATGCGGCAACCTTTGATGGTGTTCTTAAAAACACCGACCGGGTTTTTCTTATGAGACCACCGCACCTTGGAAAGCCTGAGGATCTGTACCCATTTATTGATGCAATGAAGAAGCATAATATTAAGCTGGTTTCCTTTTTATCCCTTATGGGAGTGGAGAACAATACAATACCACCACATCACAAAATTGAAAAGTATATTGAAAAAGTTGGTATCCCTTATGCACATATCCGACCAGGTTTCTTCATGCAGAATCTATCCGGTATACATTCAGTTGAAATTAAAGAAAAAAATCAAATATTCGTTCCAGCAGGTAAAAGCAAAACCAGCTTTATTGATGCTGCTGATATAGGTCTTGCCACTGCAATACTTCTTCATGAGCCGGAAAAATACAAGAACACAGCTCATACAATAACCGGACCTGAAGCCTTGGACTACTATCAGGTTGCAGAAGTACTAAGCAAAGTAACCGGAAGAAAGATTGCATATGCTAAGCCTGGATACTTAAAATACAGAAGCTATTACATAAAGAAAAGAGGGCTTGATAAAGGCTTTGTAAATGTAACGGTAGCTTTGTACTTTATGACCAGAATGGGCACTGCTAAAGAGGTTACGAAAGGTTTTTTCGATTTAACAGGTAAAAACCCACGTACCCTTGAAGAATTTGCAAAAGACAATGTGAACTGCTTTATATAGCAATATTTAGTGAAGAACCGCCTTTAATAAACACTTGTACTTCATAGAATTCTTAAAAAGAGAGTATGCTGAAGTCACGGTGAATAGCAGACACAAACTATGAAATAATATAGTGTATAAAGAAGAAGGAGGTTTTGACCTTGGGAAACACAGGTAATTCAAATAATATAAACAGCGGCAGCTACAGAATGGTTATTATACCAGAAGAGTCAATTGATACTATCAGGGAGAAGCTGGGGAAGGATTTTGTTTGGAAGCAGGATGATACTACAAACCAATTGATGTTGATGGAAAAGTCAAAGTCTGGAGGCAGCTTTTCTGAGGGTTTCGGTAAGGATATGCCTGAATTAGCTAAAGAATGGTATAAGGGGAACCTGAAAAACAGATGGGATGATTAGTAGGCTTATTCAGCTGCTATGCTTTTGGCTAAAGAAGCTGCCTTCCTTGGATCTACAGATAGCGCTGAGGCTCTAAAAAGGATAAATGATTCAATGTGCTTTGAGCTTAAATTTGAGTCTGAGACCACAAGCAGTGACGAAAGCTATTATCTCAATGGGGAGGCGAAGCTGACATTTAATGAAGCTGATTTCACACTTTCGGGTGATGGAACAGGATACTACGACAATTATGTTTCCTACAGTACATTTGAGACCAGGAGGTCCCCAGACCTTCAAATTCAAGATTAAGCTAGAGGAAATAAGACCCTGCAAGGAATCGATAGATATGCTTACAGATAAGTTTAGAGGGGATCAGGAATTCTTTCTTGTAATTGAAAAAGATGGAGACACTTACACGGATGTGTACAACAATGCTGCAAACTGGGAGGATCCAACTGCGCATACAGAGCTGATGGCTAGCTTTTATGATTATGCGGATGGAGATACAGGCTTTTTCAGGTTTAAGCTAAAGCTCAATGATATGTCTGCAGATGCTGTAGATCAAACAATTTTAGAAGATGATGGCTATGGCAACATAGGAAAAATACGTTTTAGGCTTGTGCATAAGCTTAAATGAATAAAGAACACCATAAAAAGGGAGTACTTCTTAGACTACTGCACCCCCTTTTTATGGTGTTTTGGTTTATATAATTATGCTCCATCTGACTAGCGAGACCGCTAGCAAGACCTAGTGCAATATAATATGTGTGAAATGCAATATATAGTTGACAATATGCATTGTTTATAGTACCATTGAAAGTAGAAGGAGTTGAGAGTTTTGAAAAACAAAAAGATGAAAATTGCTAGGATTGAGGCTGACTATTCACAGGAAAAGCTGGCTGAAATAGTTGGCGTAACCAGACAAACTATTAGCTTAATTGAGTCGGGAAATTATAATCCTAGCCTAAAGCTATGTATTGATATTTGCAAGGCTCTTGGTAAAACCTTAAATGATATGTTTTGGGAGGAGTAAATAATGAACACTGAAAAGCTTATTAGAGAATCGAAGCGGCTAATGATAACATTTTTCGTTATAGGTGGTGTGCTGCTGGCGGGTGGTGTTTCTTTAAGGCTATTTGACATTAATATTGTTTCAAACATCAGAGCCGTTATTGGACTATCATTTATCCCATTGAGCATGGGGATGATTTACTTAGTAAAATACTTCAACTTAAAAAAGAATCCCCAGAAGATGAAAAGCATTGTTGTGTATGAAAGTGATGAGCGTCTTGTGGCAATTAAAAATGAAGCTGATTCGAAAGCCTTTAATATACTAAAGACAGCTATATTTTTATCATACATGGGTTACACTTTGTTATATCCTGAGGATATTTTTGAAACAGTAGGCTGGTGGATTTTATTAGGATTGCTCCTTATTTCCTTTGTGGTTCATGGTTTTATTCTGAGCTCGGCACTAAAGAAAGAAAATGCAAGTAGAGAAATTGAGGAGTAGTAAATAAGCTGGTGTATAGGTGGAGGGTTTAGCATGGAGTATGCCTTAGAGATAGTAAAAAAGGATCAGCAGCAGATAAGCAGGTGGGCAGGGGGCGTTACTACCCAGCTTGCGATATATCCAAAAGCTGCTTCGGTCAGCGAGAAGAACTTTAGTTG
The DNA here is from genome assembly GCA_937976095.1 of uncultured Clostridia bacterium. GTDB lineage: Bacteria > Bacillota > Clostridia > Lutisporales > Lutisporaceae > CALGKJ01. Next base: position 8,497 of record CALJSV010000064.1, read on the forward strand.
GAGGCTCAGCACGGCTGAGGTTGAAGTGGAAGAGTCAACCTTCACAGTATTCCCTGGGAAATGGAGGCATCTAATGGTGTTGGAGGGAGAGCTTAGACTAGAACATGAGGGACATCACTCGTCTCATCTACTACCCTATCAACAGGATAGCTTCAGCGGAGATTGGATCACACGAGCCGTTGGAAGAGTGACGGATTTTAACCTGATGCTGACAGAGGGATGGTATGGGAAGCTTGAGGCAGTGGTAGTTGAAGGGGAGGCAAGTGTACCTTTGACTATAGAAAGCTTTGATAAAGCAGACGTAACAACACAGGCTTTTTATTGCACTGAGGGATCTATTGAAATAGCAATTGAGGAAGGTGATAAGGCAGTGCTGGAAACCGGAGATGCGCTAATATTGAATAGTGAAAACTCAGAGCAGGAAATACTATGTAAGCTAATAAACAGGAGTAGGACTGCCAGCCGTGTTGTAAGAGCAATAATATTTCAAATGAAAGGGGTCTTGTAAATGAAAATTGGTATTATAGTACACTCTCATACGGGTAACACCCTTGGTGTTGCTGAAAAGCTAATGGATACGTTAACTTCTGCTGGGAATACAGTAGCTATTGAAAGAGTTACTGCTGTTAACGAGGATCCTTCAGCAGCCGGAAACATCCAACTAAAGACGATACCGGATATAACCTCCTATGATCATTTGATATTCGCTGCTCCAGTTAGAGCATTTTCACTCTCGCCTGTTATGAAGCTGTATCTAAAGCAGCTGTCATCCTTAAAGGATAAGAAGGTGAGCTGCTTTGTAACACAGCACTTTGCATTTCCATGGATGGGAGGCAATAATGCGATCAAACAAGTCAAAAGAGCATGCGAGTCAAAGGGGGCGAGTATATCAAATACAGGTATAGTCAATTGGTCCAATAAGTCAAGGGAAAAAATGATCTCAAATGTTATAGAGAAGCTTTGTGAAATCTAAATAAGCTCCGTAAATATCCGGACACAATTATCTGTATAAGTATAAGCACCTCCTGCAAATATCCATGCATTAGGTGCTTTTGATTTTTGTCCCAATGATAGAGTTAGGCAGGCGTGGTCTGTTGGAAAGTAAAGGGGTTAGATAAAAAATTCAGGATAAAACGCATAAGCCGCTAAGACATATGTTAAAATACTTATATGAAGAAAAAAAGGGATAAGCTGTTAAGCTAGTGCTTACACTTATTTGGAAAGAGATGAGAAGATGAAAAAAACAAGCTTTAGTGAGTATAAACTAAGCAATGAATTATTGAAGGCAATAAAAATGCTGGATTTCAAGAATCCCACAAGCGTTCAAGAACAGGTTATACCAATAGCATTAGGACAAAGAGATACAATAATAAAGTCACAGACAGGAAGCGGAAAAACCGCTGCATTTGCAATACCTATTTGTGAGCTTGTAGACTGGGATGAAAACAAGACTCAGGCCTTGGTGGTTGTGCCCACAAGAGAGCTTGCTATTCAAGTTAAGGAAGACATATTTAACATAGGCAGATTTAAAAGAATAAAGGTAGCTGCAGTATTTGGCAAATCTCCTATTCGTATTCAAGTGAAGGAGCTTAAGCAAAAAACCCACATAGTAGTAGGTACACCGGGACGTATTATTGATCATATTGAAAGAGGAACCTTTGATACATCTCAAATAAAATATCTGGTTATAGATGAGGCTGACGAAATGCTTGCCATGGGCTTTATTGAGCAAGTCGAGGCCATAATAGAAAGTCTCCCCAGGGAGCGTATGACCATGCTGCTATCAGCTACAATGCATAAGGATATAGAAGACCTATGCAGAAAATACATGAAAGCTCCCAAGCTTATTGAAATAGAAGAGCAAAATATATATGCAGACAAGATAGCTCAGGAAAGATACTCGGTAGATCAAAAGGATAAGCTGGGGCTTCTGAGAGATATTACTGTAGTAGAAAATCCGGATAGCTGTATAATATTTTGCAATACCAAGCTAAAGGTAGACGAGGTATATAATGAGCTCACAAAACTGAAATATACCTGCGAAAAAATCCATGGGGGAATGGAGCAGGATGATAGGCTGAGGGTGATGAGTGAATTCAAACAGGGATATTTTAGATACCTTGTGGCTACAGATGTTGCAGCCAGAGGCATTGATATTGATAATATTTCTCTTGTTATAAACTACGACATACCGCAGGAAAAGGAAAGCTATGTCCATAGAATAGGAAGAACAGGACGAGCAAGTAAGGAAGGTAAGGCAATCACCTTTGTAACACAATATGAAGGCAGATTTTTAGCTGATATACATAGTTATATAGGTATGGAGCTCCCATTAAAGGAAAGACCTGAAAAGGAACTTGTAAATAGCTCAAAGGAAGATTTTTTAGAAAAGGTAAGAGCTTTACCAGACGTAAAGGAAACAAAAGGCGCGCAGTTAAATAGAGAAATAATGAAGCTGCATATAAACGCAGGCAAAAAAACTAAGATGAGACCTGTAGATGTAGTGGGTACAATTTGCAATATTAAGGGTATAAATGCAGAGGATATAGGAATCATCAATATACATGATATATCCACCTTTGTAGAGATACTCAATAATAAAGGCGAGCAGGTTTATAGAGAGCTGCAAAAGACACCTATCAAAGGCAGAATCCGGAAGGTTAGCAAAACAGATCAGTAAATATGACATACAGTCCATTTTATATCCTCAGCCTAAGGCTAGAGGATATTTTTTATAGAGCAATTTATGTTTATAAAATTGATATAGGATAATATAAATCACATTCACAATAATGCTTATTACACCTTGCATAGTTTATATACTC
>CALJSV010000065.1 GCA_937976095.1 uncultured Clostridia bacterium
CTTTGGAAGCATTGGAACAACACGGTCTATAAGGTATACGCTTGTTCCCCTTTTAAGTGCCTCTTTATCAAGTGGGCTGCCTTCGTAGGCATAATGGCTAACATCTGCAATATGTACTCCCAGAAGATAGTTTCCATTATCCAGAATCTCTACTGATACGGCGTCATCCAAGTCCTTGGCATCCTCGCCATCTATTGTTACTATGACCTTATTTCTTAAATCTCTGCGCTTTCCGATGTCCTCTTCGCGCACTAATTCAGGAATCTTGCTTGCTTGGAATTCTACATCCTCAGGAAACTCTTCCGGTAGGTTATAGCCTCTGATTACGGATAGGATGTCAGTTCCTGCGTCGTCCTTGTGCCCTAGAACCTCTATTACCCTTCCTTCAGGATTTCTTCTTCCGTCAGGCCATTTTGTGATTTCAACTACTACCTTGTAGCCCTCTTTAGCGCCATTAAAGTCAGGCTTCGACACGAATACATCCTGATAAATCCTTGGATCATCAGGAACTACAAAGCCAAAATTTGGGTTGGTCTCAAAAAGCCCAACGATCTTTTCATTGGCTCTTTTTAAAATCCTTATAACCTCACCCTCACTTCTTTTAGTTTGAAGCTCAGGAGATGTAAGCCTTGCTATTACTCTATCGTTGTGCATAGCACCGTTTAATTTCTCTTGGGTTATAAACATGTCCTTGTAGCCCGGATTTTCTGATATCAGGAATGCAAAGCCTTTTTTGTTGCCTTGAATCCTACCTGCCATTAGGTTCATTTTTTCTGTCAGACCATATTTTCTTTTTTTGGTGACTATTATGTCCCCGTTATCCTCTAGCTCCTTAAGCGCTTCGTTAAAGGAGTCTACTTCACTGCTTTCTACCTTAAGCTCATTTTTCAGCTCCTCGTAGGACAACGGTCTATAGGCGTCTTCCCTCATAAAATTAAGTATAGTCAACCTTATATCTACTGTTTCTGTCATCGGTCATCCTCCTTTTTTATTTGCTTTCTTCTATCATTTATAAATTTATATATTTCATCAAACACTATTTCCTTCTCACAGTCGCAGGTTATAACATGCCCGCTTTTGTGAAGGTAAACTATGCTCTTATCCTCAGAGCCGATATTATTATAAATAAAGCCTGCGCTTGCCGGATTTACTACCCTATCTCCATAGGATTGAATTATCAGCACCGGCTTTTTTATTGCATAGATATTATGCTTGATATATCTGATTAAGCGCAGTAAATTGTATATGCTGACAAGAGGGGCTTTGCTATATCCCATGACCGCCTTATCACTGCACTTAAATATCATATCCTGTGTTATACTGAATTTTCTTCTCCTTATGCATTTGCCTGCAAACTCAATATAAGACTTTCTATTTAAAATCCTAATAGGAGCAGATAGGCTTACTACCCCTTTTATATCAAAGTTTCTGGCAAGGTATAGTCCAAGTATTCCGCCCATTGATAGCCCTACTACAAAAACCTCATCACATTGTTGCTTTAAGCTCTTATAGCCTTCTACTGCTGAGCTGATCCAATCTCTGTAGGTAGCTTTCTGCATATCACGAATATCAGTACCATGTCCTTTTAGGCATATTCCCATAACGGTAAAGCCCTTGTCCTTCAGGTATTGTCCCAGGTATCTCATTTCAGATGGGGTTCCGCAAAAACCATGCATAAGAAGTACACCAGTACGGCCTCCCTTATAAAAAAACTCCTTTGTTTGCTCAGAATTCATAAGCTCCTCCGTCATGGCTACTAATAATTAGCTATCACTAATATTATGTTCACAAACAACTCATTATATGTTATTCATGTCGTTTTATAGGATTTATTTCCTAGGAAATCATCGTAATTAATAAAAAATAGTTACTATCTTGTACTAAAAACATATATTACGTATCCATACATTATTAGATTTGTAATAATTAAGAAAGGTACACCAAAAACAAATTTTGTATGAAGAGTTTTATGATGAAACATTCTCATCCCAAGCTCTATTCCTACTGCCGCACCCAGTGCTGCAAGAGTCATAATATCTTTTTCCGCTATCCTTCTTCTATGTCTTTTTGCCATTACTTTATCATAGCCCATAACCAAGAAACCCAACAGGTTTATAACAGCTGCATAAATGCCTACAAATATCATTTGCTTCCTCCAAGCTCTTTTGTGCATAATCAGCACAAAATAATAAAGGATGGTTAAATTTTACTTTAACCATCCAAGTTAATTTTACATGAATAATGGAGCGAATACAAGTGCAACTATGGTCATAAGCTTTATAAGTATGTTCATAGCCGGTCCTGCAGTGTCCTTAAATGGATCACCTACAGTGTCACCTACAACTGTAGCCTTATGAGCATCACTGCCCTTGCCGCCATGCTCTCCGGATTCTACATACTTCTTCGCATTGTCCCAAGCGCCGCCTGCATTTGCCATCATAATTGCCAAAAGCACCCCTGTTGTAACAGCACCAGCTATAAGTCCGCCAAGGGCTCCCTTGTCATATATACCTACAGCGATCGGAATAATAACTGCCAGTAAGCCTGGGACAACCATTTCTTTGAGTGCTGCTGCAGTTGATATATCAACGCATCTTGCATAGTCAGGCTTCGCTGTTTCATCCATTATACCTGGTATTTCCTTAAACTGTCTTCTTACTTCTTCTATCATCTTATAGGCTGCTTTTCCTACAGCCTCCATAGTCAAAGCTGAGAATAGGAATGGCAGCATACCACCAATAAATAAGCCTACCATTACTTCCGGTCTCAAAAGATCTATTGACTCTAATTGTACTGCTTGTGAATATGATGCAAATAGTGCAAGCGCAGTAAGTGCAGCTGAGCCTATAGCAAAGCCCTTACCGATAGCTGCAGTTGTGTTTCCAACTGAGTCAAGCTTATCAGTTATGGCTCTGACACTCTTTGGCAGATGCGCCATTTCAGCTATACCACCTGCATTATCTGCAATTGGACCATATGCATCTACTGCAACAGTCATACCAGTTGTAGAAAGCATACCCACCGCAGCTAATGCTATTCCATAGAGTCCAGCAACCTTATAGGATACAAGTACTGCTGCTGAGATGAAGAGTATAGGTGCAACGGTTGACATCATGCCGACGCTAAGTCCGCTTATTATTGTGGTTGCAGCCCCTGTAAGGGATTGCTGCGATATCTTCTTAACATATCCATAATCACCAGAGGTGTATATCTCAGTCACAAAACCTACTATCATCCCTGCAACTAAACCTGAAGCAACAGCAAAGAAGGCATTAAAACTCCCAAACATATACCAGCTTAAGGCAGCTGCTGCTGCTATAACAATTACTGCACTGGCATAAGTACCGTTACGTAGGGCTGCTTGTGGGTTTGACTTTTCGTTTGTCCTAACAAAGGTAGTTCCTATTATTGAAGCTACTATTCCAACTGCAGCAAGCAAAAGAGGAAAGATAACTCCCTTTGTTTCTCCGACAAATGCCAAAGCTCCAAGTGTTATGGCTGAGATAATTGAACCTACATAGGACTCAAATAGGTCTGCACCCATACCTGCAACGTCACCAACATTATCACCAACGTTATCAGCGATAACTGCCGGATTTCTTGGGTCATCCTCGGGGATGCCCGCTTCAATCTTACCTACAAGGTCAGCACCAACGTCAGCTGCTTTTGTGTATATACCACCGCCAACTCTTGCAAAAAGCGCTATCGAGCTTGCACCAAGTCCAAAGCCTGTAATAATCTTAGGATCCTTAAATAATATGTACATAATACCAATACCAAGAAGTCCGAGGCCGGCAACACACATTCCCATAACGGCTCCGCCTTTAAAGGCGATGCCAAGGGCCTCGTTTAGACCTTTTTGTGCTGCATTAGCAGTTCTTGCGTTTGCATTCGTAGCAACCTGCATACCAAAGAAACCTGCTAAAACAGAAAATCCCGCACCAGCAACAAAGCATATTGCTGTAAGCCAGCTTTTTAGAAAAATCCCTATAATTATTGCCATAACTACAATAAATATTGAAAGCACCTTGTATTCTCTGAATAAAAACGCCATGGCACCCTCATGGATATATCCCATAATCTCCTTCATCCTGTCATTTCCCGGATCCTTTTTTAGGATTCCTACTGCCAAAACCCAAGCGAAAACTAAAGCCAGCGCTCCTGCCAAGGGAGCAAGGTATGCGAGATTCATTCCAAACCCTCCCTACATAGTTTATGATTGCTTATTTTTGTATAAGAATAATGTTATAACAAAGCTTTAAAAATATTCACAATGCACTGCAAATAATACTGTATACATTGTACAAACATAATATAGCCCAACAAAGCTAAATGTTAGGCTATCAAAGACATAACTATTCTATTGGAGTACTACAAGTACTATACAAAGGATCATAAATAATATTGCGCAAACTGTAGTTACTTTCGCAGCTAGAGCTTCGTAGCCTTTGCCCTTCTTTCTGCCAAAGAGCTGCTCTGCACCTCCAGCAATTGAGCCTGACAAACCGGCACTCTTACCTGGCTGCAACAAAACACCTAGGATTACTACAAGTGAAACTAGAGCTAAACCCACCATGAGTACAATTCTTAACAAGCCTTACACCTCCAATCTATATCAATAGTATAACTAAAACTTGTCATTCCAAACGCAGATATTAAAAACGAAGTTTTCAAAATGAAGTTTTCAAAACGAAGTTTTCTATATGCCTGCATCATAAACATCATTTTAACACAAAGACTAATAAAATACAATAATGGGATAAAAAATTACCCCATTATTGTACATATATTATATCACATTAAGATTTCTTATACATTTTTGAGGTTGAAGAATGTTTTCTTTCCGAAGTACTTAGCTGCTTCTCCAAGTCCGTCTTCTATTCTTAGAAGTTGGTTGTATTTTGCAACTCTGTCTGTTCTTGATGGAGCACCGGTCTTTATTTGACCTGCATTCATAGCAACAACCAGATCAGCTATAGTTACGTCCTCTGTTTCGCCTGATCTATGTGATACTATAGCTGTATAGCCCGCTCTGTTTGCCATTTGGATAGCATCAAGAGTTTCAGTCAAGGTGCCTATTTGGTTAACCTTTATAAGGATTGAGTTTGCAACGCCCATCTTGATTCCTCTTTCAAGTCTTTCAGTGTTTGTTACAAACAAATCGTCTCCAACAAGTTGAACCTTTTGGCTAAGCTTTTCTGTAAGAAGCTTCCAGCCATCCCAGTCCTCTTCTGACATACCATCTTCTATTGAGATGATTGGGTACTTGCCTACAAGATACTCATAGAAAGCAACCATTTCCTCTGGAGTCTTAACAACGCCTTCGCCTTCAAGATGATACTTTCCATCTTCCTTATATAGCTCAGTAGCAGCAACATCCATAGCAATGAAAATTTCTTCGCCTGGCTTGTAGCCTGCTTTGTTTATAGCTTCTATTATAACCTGGATTGCTTCTTCGTTTGATGTAAGGTTAGGTGCAAAGCCGCCTTCGTCACCTACTGCTGTGTTGTAGCCCTTTGATTTAAGAACTGCCTTAAGGTTATGGAAAACTTCCGCACACATTTGTAATGCTTCTTTAAAGCTCGTTGCGCCTACTGGCATTACCATAAACTCTTGAACGTCAACGTTGTTGTCAGCATGTGCACCACCGTTGATTATGTTCATCATTGGAACTGGCAGAGCCTTTGCATTTACTCCACCTATGTATTGGTATAGAGTAAGACCTGAAGCGTCTGCTGCCGCATGAGCAACTGCCATTGAAACGCCCAGTATCGCGTTAGCACCAAGCTTCGCCTTGTTTGGAGTACCATCTAAAGCAATAAGTGTTTGGTCTAAAAGCACTTGATCTCTTGCATCCATACCGATTATTTCTGGTGCGATTATTTCGTTTACATTCTCAACTGCCTTTAAAACACCCTTGCCAAGGTATCTGGACTTATCGCCATCTCTTAGCTCTACTGCCTCAAATGCGCCTGTTGAAGCCCCTGAAGGTACAGCAGCTCTACCAACCGCACCGTTTTCTAATTCTACTTCTACCTCTACCGTAGGATTCCCTCTGGAATCCATAATTTCTCTTGCATATACATCTGTAATTATGGTTGTCATAAATTAAATTACCTCCTAATTTTATATTCTTATGTATTGGTCACTGGTCTCTGGTCACTAGCTTTAGAACTTGCTTCGAAGAGCTTCCCTAATCCAGCGACTAGAGACTAGTGACTAGCGACTAGAGACTAGTGACTAGTGACTAGAGACTAGTGACTAGCGACTAGCGACCAGTGCCTAGTTACTTACTAGTAATTAACTATATTTGCAAATTCATTCACATCAAGGCTTGCTCCGCCTACTAGTGCTCCGTCTATTTCAGGCATTTCCATAAGCTCTTTTGCATTTGAAGCCTTAACGCTTCCGCCATATAGAATTCTTGTGGCATCAGCAACCTTGTCTCCAAATCTTTCTCTTAAGAGCTTTCTTATAAAGCCTATTACTTCGTTGGCATCTTCCTTAGTAGCTGTCTTGCCTGTACCAATAGCCCAAACAGGCTCGTAAGCTATTATCAGATTGTCAAGGTTCATTTCCTTCATGTCTGCCATGCTGCCATCTATTTGAGTTGTTATTACTTCAAAGGTAGTTCCGCCTTCTCTTTCCTCCAGGGTTTCACCTATACAAAGTATTGGCTTCAAACCATGATTTAATGCAGCAATAACCTTTTTATTTATGTCTGCATCTGTTTCTTTGAAGTACTGTCTTCTCTCGGAGTGTCCGAGTATGACGTATTCAACATTTGCTGCCTTTAAAAACACAGGTGAAATCTCACCAGTAAACGCTCCACTGTCCTTATGGAACATGTTTTGAGCGCCAACTCCAATATTTGTGCCGCCAACAGCGCTAACAGCTTCTGTCAGGCATATAGCTGTAGGGCAAATAACTACCTCTGCAGCTGCATCCTTAACAACAGGCTTTAGAGCACTTATCAGCTCTACTGCCTCGCTTACAGTTTTGTTTAATTTCCAGTTTCCTGCTATTACAGGTCTTCTCATAGAAAACACCTCACTATTTTTCGTTGATTACTGCTATTCCTGGTAGTACCTTACCCTCTAAGAATTCGAGGGAAGCTCCTCCACCTGTAGATATATGTGTTATCTTGTCTGCAAAGCCAAGCTGCTCTACTGCTGCTGCTGAGTCTCCTCCGCCAACAATTGTTGAGCCGCTGCATTGTGACATCGCATCAGCAAGTGCAAATGTACCCTTAGCGAAGTTAGGCATTTCAAACACGCCCATTGGTCCATTCCAAACTACTGTCTTAGCGTTCTTTATTATTTCTGAGTATATTGCCATTGTCTTCTCGCCAATGTCTAAGCCGAGTCTATCATTAGGCATTTTATCTGCATCAACTGTATTAAACTCTGTATCATTTTTGAATTCAGCAGCAACTACCATGTCAACAGGAAGCAACAGCTTAACACCCTTAGCTTCTGCCTTTTTAAGTATTTCAGCAGCAAGCTCAACCTTATCTGCTTCAAGGATTGACTTACCTATTTCATAGCCCATTGCTTTGTAGAAGGTAAATGCCATACCTCCACCGATCAAAAGGGTATCAACCTTATCAAGAAGGTTTTCTATAACCCCGATCTTATCGGAAACCTTAGCACCACCAAGTATAGCAACAAATGGTCTCTCAGGTGTAGTTATAGCCTTGCCCATTATGTCAAGCTCTTTCTTTATTAGGTAGCCTATTGCAGATGGAAGGTAATCTGCTAAGCCTGCTGTTGAAGCATGCGCTCTATGAGCTGTTCCAAATGCATCGTTTACATATAGATCACCAAGCTCAGCTATCTTCTTTGCAAACTCTGGGTCATTCTTCTCTTCCTGCTCATAGAATCTTACGTTTTCTAGAAGAAGTACGTCTCCATCCTTTAAGGCTTCAACCTTTTGAGCAACTCTTTCGCCTATTACATCCTCTGCAAGAACTACGTCCTTGTTGAGGAGAGCTGATAGTCTTTCAGCAATCGGCTTGAGTGAGTACTTATCATTAAACTTGCCCTTTGGTCTTCCAAGGTGTGACATAAGTATAACTCTTGCATTGTTTTGCACCAGGTAGTTTATAGTCCTTAGAGCCTCTCTTATTCTTCTATCGTCAGTTATTTCACCGTTTTCATTCTGAGGCACGTTGAAATCTACTCTTACCAGAACCTTTTTGCCTTGTACAGCGATGTCTTCAATGGATCTTTTATTTAACATAGTTAATCCTCCTAACCTACTTAAAAGTCGCTATAACAGCAAGCTGTTATGCTTAGGTTTAACGAGTTCAGAAGGGGATTTATACTCCCACTGAACTTTACTATGGCTCAGCATATTTCCACCCCACCTATAGAAGCTGGGGTACTTCCCTTCTGAACGCTCGTTAAATCATAACATAGCCCGGCTTTGCTTATTGCAAAACCGGACTCTGTCTTAAATATTGTATTACTTCCTTGCCATGTATAGAATAAGGTCTACTACTCTGTTTGAATAGCCCCACTCGTTGTCATACCATGAAACAACCTTGAAGAATCTCTTCTCTCCCTTTAGGTTGTTTTGAAGTGTAGCAAGTGAGTCATATATTGATGATCTTTCGTCATGTATGAAGTCAGTTGAAACAACCTCTTCATCAGAGTATCCAAGTACACCCTTCATATATGTTTCTGAAGCCTTCTTCATTAGGCTGTCTATTTCTTCGATTGATGTGTCTCTTGAAGCTGTGAAAGTCAGGTCAACTACTGATACTGTTGGTGTTGGTACTCTGAAGGACATACCAGTTAGCTTGCCCTTTGTAACTGGAAGAACTTCTCCAACTGCCTTAGCTGCTCCAGTTGAGGATGGGATGATGTTTATAGCTGCTGCTCTTCCGCCTCTCCAGTCCTTCTTTGATGGACCGTCAACTGTCTTTTGAGTAGCTGTGTATGAGTGAATTGTAGTCATAAGACCGGACTCGATGCCGATGCCTTCCTTAAGAAGTACATGAACTACTGGTGCTAAGCAGTTTGTAGTACATGAAGCATTTGAAACTATGTTGTGCTTTTCTGCATCGTATTCGTTTTCGTTAACGCCTACAACTATTGTCTTAACATCGCCTTTACCAGGTGCTGAGATAACAACCTTCTTTGCACCAGCTTGTATGTGACCATTTGCCTTTTCTGATTCTGTGAAAAGACCTGTTGACTCAACAACATATTCAACACCAAGTTCCTTCCATGGAAGCTGTGATGGATCCTTTGTAGCAGCAACACATTTAACCTCATGACCATTTACAACCAATATGTCATCAGCTTCTAATTCTGGCGAGCTCTTCTTTGTTGAAATAGTACCCTTAAATCTGCCTTGTACTGAGTCATATTTTAATTGATATGCAAAATACTTTGCATCAGTTGCAACGTCTACAACCGCAACTACATCTACATCCTTTCCAAGAATGCCTTGCTCTACCATTGCCAAGAATACCAGTCTACCTATTCTGCCAAAACCATTGATACCTACTTTTAAAGCCATTTTTAATTTCCTCCTCGTAATATGTTATATATTTCACGGGCTGAAGCCTCATCAGTCACTATAACGTTGTTGCTTCTACCCTTGTTGACAAGTATAAGAGGTTCTGCTTTATGAATTCCTCCGCCTACTGCCATTACTACATCTATGTTTCTCAAATCCTCTGCAGTTATACCAATGCTGCTGGACTTGTGAACTATATTTCCCTGGCCGTCAAAATAACAGCCGAAGGCCTCTGCCTTTACATTGAGACTTATCAGTGTGTTCATTTCCTCCGTGGTAAAATTTCTCTTCCTTGAGATTGCCTCAAGTGAGCTTAAACCAAATATGAAAATATTGGAGCTTTTGATGTACCTAAACACCTTTGCTATATCAGGATCTACACTCATTCTTTCTAGCATCTCAACATCTATATTATCAGGCAAGTGAAGAAGATAGTAACTACCTCCGATGTTTTTTGCCATCTTAGCTGCAACTATATTAGCTTGTCTCTCCAAATCGGCTTTTATGCCTCCTCTGGCAGGTACAATTACAACATCCTTTGCTTCAAGCTTGCTTGACTGCTCTGCCACCTCCAAAAGCGTATAGCCTCCGCTAACTGCAATTACGGCACCACTGCTGATATTCTTTCTGAGATATTCAAAGGCTGCCTTAGCCATTTCGCTTGTAGCCTCTGTATCCTTCTCGGAATCGCCAGGAACAATTATTACATCCTTAATGCCTAGTGCTTCCTTTATTACCTGCTCTAAGTCCTTTAAACCCTTTAGCTCTGCTATGTATTCTCTCAGCTTGTTTATAATTGCCTTACCCTCGTCAGTTATCGTCATTCCCAGTGGATGAATCTCAATCAAGCCTTGCTCTCTAAGAAAGTCTAATTCACTGCGAACCCATCGCTCACTTTTGTTCAGGGCGTTTGCTAGAGCTCTTCTACCTATAGGCTGATTGAATTCAACAGTTCTTAGGATGCTGTATCTCTTCTCGGTAATATCTATTACCTCTGGAACAAGCTTTATTTGAAGCTGTATAAGTTCATTCATCTCGTCTACCCCTATGGATATATTTTATCCCACGCATATTTTTATGTCCCAACAGTTACATTATAATATAAATATTTTACCATTTCAACCTTTGATTATATAAAGTTATAATTTTTTCTACATAATATTATCTGCAGTCACGATTAAAAGTATTATAAGTAATCAATTTTTATTACAAAAACAAACAAAAAGCCCCTTATACTACGATAAGAAGCTTGTATCTTAATATCTTTTTCTTTTTGAGGAAGCAGGTATGCCTAGCTCGTCTCTGTACTTGGCCACTGTTCTTCTGGAAATCATATAGCCCTGCTTTGACAGCATATCTGCAAGACCTTGATCACTTAAAGGCTTCGCCGTATCCTCTGCTGATATTTTCTGCTTAATAAGCTTTTTTATAGTCTCTGATGACACACTATCACCGTCTTGACTATCAATCCCACTCTTGAAGAAGTATTTTATCTCAAATATTCCTTTAGGTGTCTGTACGTATTTTCCGTTTATAGCTCTGCTCACAGTTGATTCATGGACGCTGACTTTATCGGCTATATTTTTTAAAGTCATAGTTCTAAGATGCATTATGCCCTTTTCAAAAAAGTCAATTTGATAGTCCAGAATAGCTTTCATAACATTGTACAATGTGTTTCTTCTGTGCTCCAGGCTTTTTATAAGCCATGCTGCTGAGGATAACCTGCTGCTGATGTAGGTTGAAGCCTGTGAAGTTTTATCCTCTGATTGAAGTATGCTTTTGTAGTATTGGTTTACTATTAAACGTGAACCGTTATGATCGTTGACTGTTATTACGTACTCTTCTCCTATCTTGTCTAAATAAACATCAGGTATTACATACCTTGTAGCTGAAGTACTTTCAAAGGCTCTTCCGGGCTTTGGCTCCAAAGCCTTAACAAAATCGCTCAGTCTTTGCGCATCCTCCATACTGACAGATAATTTTTTGGCTATAACATTGATCTTGTTCCCTGCAATATCATCAAGACAATCATTGATGATTGTTTTTAGCTTATCTGTTAGCAGTCCCCTATTTCTCAGCTGTATCAAGAGGCACTCCTTAAGATCCCGAGCTCCAACTCCAAAGGGCTCAAAGGTCTGCACTATGCCAAGTATTTTCTCAACCTTTATGTCCTCCACCTTAAGTATTGCTGCAATCTCCTTATAATCTATACTTAGATAACCGTTTTCATCTAAGCTTTCTACTATAAATTCTCCTATTTCTCTGAGCTCGTGCTTAATAAAAGATAAGTTAAGCTGAAACATAAGGTGATCCTTTAGTGTATTTGAATGCATAGTAATATTCTCATAGTGATGCTCAGACGATTCTTCATTACCCAAGCCTTCTGCATAATGACTTTTACCTTGATACTGTAGGTATTCCTTCCAATCTATTTCCTTGTCCTTAAGGCTGTTTTTTTCTATATGCTCTATGTCATGCTTTGCAGCAGCATCAGACTTTTCCTCTTTATTCTCGTCTGAAAGCTCAAGAACGGGATTAGTCTCAAGCTCATATTGGATAAGCTCATCAAGTTCAACTGCTGGCAGTTGTAGTATTTTTAAAGCCATTCTAAGCTCAGGCGTCATCACCAGCTTTTGCTGCTGCTCTATTAGAAGCTCATAACCCATTCTCATATTTCATAACCCCCAGACAAAGTAACATCAGGTATTGTACAAGTTATATTATAACATATTTGCATGCATAAGCATAACCAATATGTCCAACATTGATATAGCAAAATTTGCATATTTTATCGTCAATAAAAAACACGATTCAAAGAATCGAAATCCTATGAATCGTGTTTCTAACTTATTATCTATCGCCCTTTTCGTAAGGAATAC
>CALJSV010000066.1 GCA_937976095.1 uncultured Clostridia bacterium
CAATTGAAAGGAGGTCGTGATATGAGAATATACTTTACTTTGTCAGCTACAGCTGCCAACAAGCCACTTGTCATACTGCGCGACCTGCAAAACAGATTGTTTTAGCCTGATAGTATTATATTAGTTATGATAACTCAGACCGCAGGTAGTGAACCTGCGGTTTTTTGCGTCTATAACCGCAGGTATAAGCTTTGACTACCTGCGGTTTTTTGCATGGAAGGGGACGATTGGGTGAAGCTGGACCTTTAAACTATAGCATCAAATAAGGAGGGGTTAATAATGGGAGACATAAAGATAATAGAATATAGTCCTGCTAATGCTAAGGCAATAGCAGATATGTGGAACAAAAGCGGTGAAAACTGGGGTGGTATAAATGCTATAACCACAGAGGATTACGTATTGAACGAGCATGCTGGTGCAACTCACCTTAATGTATATCTTGCTGTTCAAGATGAGGAGGTGCTTGGCTACTGCAGCTTCTCAAAGTATGCTGAGGATGAGGGTGCTTTGTATATACCTCTACTGAATGCAAGACCGGATTGCCACGGCAAAGGAGTGGGCAAAGCACTGGTTAAGAAGACTGTTGAGAGGACGATAGAATTAGACTGGCCAAGACTTGACCTATATACATGGCCTGGAAACACCAAGGCTGTTCCGCTTTACAAGAAGTGCGGCTTCTTCTGGGAGAGAAGAGATGACACGACCCACTTGATCAACTTGATTCCTTACGTAATGCAAACAGAAGCAGTTGAAGACTTCTTTAAGATTGCAGACTGGTACAATGATTCAAAGCGAGTTATTGAAGTTAAGCCTGATGGTAAAGAGGAAAACAAGTTTGATTATTTTGAGTACTGCTGGGAAAAAGACGGAAGACAGCTCAGATTGGAATTCGAAAGAAGAGGAAGAGGCTTAAGGCTGATTGAAACCGATGATTACCTTGTAAAGGCAACAGTAGAGAACTTAAATCTTGTCTTCGGCAAAAGCTATAAGATATACTATGATGTCATAAACAAGTCAGGTAAGCCGCTTGAAATATCTTTTAAGGGTGCTGATAATAAAAACATTAAATTTAGCTATGATAAATCTGCAGTAATAACTGATACCTACCACTTCGAAGGCGAATTCTATGTAGATAAGATAGAAGAAGAGCAAAGCGAATGGAGGACACATCCTGTAGTTTATACGGAGCTTCTTATAAATGGGAAGAAGGCGTTGTTTAAAAATGGTATACTGCCTAAATTCCCTGCTATGCTTGATCTGGTAGTACCTGAAAGCAAAGGTATTAAAGGAGCGAAGGCTATATTTTTTATAGATATAGAAAGCAATATTGATCAGGATGCTGTTTTCGAATTTGAGTTGGAGCCAAATGAAGACATTGAACTGGGAGACAGAAACTATAAAATAGAACTTAAAGCTCTTGAAAGAAAGTCGATAGAAGTACCTTACAGTCTAATAAATAATTGCTTTTATAAAACAAAATCAAATATCAGAGCTACTGTGGGAGGAGAGCTGATAAGCTTTGATAAGACTTTGACCGCAATATTTAGAGGCTCTGATAAAATGTTTGGAGGAGAAACAGATGAGTTTTGGTTTATTGCAAACGGCGACTACTTGATGAAGCTAAACAAATTTGATAATGAAATATACTTAAATGGAAGAGTTAAGGATGAGTACACAACCTTCTTTATGTATCCAAAGCTGGGAATGCCATTTTCTACAGAATTTTCTAAGACTAAGCCCTATAGAGTAGATATGTATGAGCAAAAAAATGCAATGATTATGGATGCCTATTATAAGTCAGAGGATTTTTCATATATAGAGTTTAAGGCAGTAGCAAAGCTTTATTTGAACGGAATTTTAGAGCATAGCTATGAAGTAACAAATACTTCTGACCGTCAAACTGATGAAATTTGGCTGAACGACAGCGTATACAATGAAATCTACAAGTCGGTTATTCCATATAACGGCAAGTTTATTGATATTGAAAGCTCATACTATAGCTCGATGGATTACTGGGACTTGGAGAAGTTTACAGAGAATTGGATTTTTTCATACAGCCACAAGGTAAGCAGAGGAGTAAGCTGGGGTAAAAATACAAAGGCTGTATTTGAAGGATGGTTCATGAGGCTTGAAAACAACCTTGGACACTTTGACGCTCATGAAACTAAGAAAACTGACCCCGTAGTGCTGGCAGTAGGTGCTTTTGACAGCTGGGAGGCCTTCAGAGCATATGTAACTGGAGTAAAAGGACATGATTACAAGTGTCTTACTGAGCATTTAGACTTTGTAGTAAACAATAATAACCCATTTGTTGGAAAATGCTTTAAAGCTGATATAATAATGAGGCGGTTTGCATACTTTGACGGTAAGCTTTTAATAAGCTCAAACGGGAAGCAGTTGGCAGAAAAACTCTATAAGCTAGATGATAAGGCCACTGTGTCAAGCTTTGAAGTGGAGGTTGAAGCAGCTAAGGTACAAAAGCTTAGCTTGAAGGTAGATTTTGAAGATATTGAATTCCAAAAGACAAGAACAGTGTTTGCAAGCGGTGACAAGGCAGTTCAGCTTACTCAGGAGACAATAGAAGACAAAAAAATAATTACAGCGGATAATGGACTCATAAAGCTAAAGGCAGACCCTGACTTTTCTAATTCTATCTTCTCCATGACGTACAATGGCAATGAGTGGCTTGACACCTCTTATCCTACACCTGGCCCAAAGTCTTGGTTTAACCCATGGACAGGTGGTATGGAAATTAGACCAGATAAATTCCAGCCGGCTTCAGCAGCAAGAGAGCCAAAGTCTGCAGAGCTGGCAGAGCTCAGGGACAGTGTAGGTAACATATGGAATGGAATAAAGACATCCTTATATATAAAAGAAAATAAAAGCTACAAAGGAATGACAATCAACCAGTATTTCATGCTTCTACCACAGGTTCCGGTACTTTGCTATACAGCTGAGTTTGATCAAAACAGTGGAAGTTACATAGACAGCATTCCATACTATAACTTCGCCTTTCTAAAAGCGGCAGACGATATCACCAAAACCTGGGCAAAGCTGACTGATGGAAATGGAGTACCTGTGAAGCATAAGTGCGGCAAGGTTAGGCAGGACATTCAAACCTCAAGCTTTATACAGTTTGGCTCTGAAGAAAGAGCGGATACAGTAACCGTAGTTACAGACAGTAAAAATGAACTGCAAATGCTTTTCGCAAATAACCAGCTTGTGTCCAACCACATAACCGGAAGGCTGAACATTGCAAATGGTACAAAAAGCTTTATAGCTCCAATATTCTTTGTTTTTGGGACAGAGGAGCTTGAGTATGGAACACTTAAGGACTTGATTGATATAAAATTCTAATTGGAGGTAAGCTGTGAAGATTATTGATGCACATCTACATTTTTCTAATATAGAAAGCTTTAAAAGAACAGCAGAAGAAATATCATTTTTAGATTATTCCTCAAAGGGTTTAGATAAAGAATTTAAGGCTTGCGATATAGTAGTGGGTATTGCAATGGGTTTGACAGAGAGTAGTCTGGGAGGCTTCCCGGACTACTCATCTGAAAATCCTATGCTTTTAGACCTTGAGGCAAAGCTTCCTGATAACATATATTGCTGTGTGGGGATAAATCCTCTGAAGCTTGAAGGAGAAGATAAAAATAACGAGCTTTCTAAAATCGAAAATGCATTAAAGGATAAAAAGACTGTGGGCATAAAAATCTATGCGGGATATTATCCTTATCACGTGCATGACAAAATCTACGAGCCTATATATAAGCTAGCAGCTAAGTATGAGCTTCCGGTAGTAATACATAGCGGAGATACATACTCAGAAAGAGGACTGCTGAAATACTCGCATCCTCTTAACGTCGATGAATTGGCTGTACAGCATAGAGATGTAAACTTTATAATAGCACACTATGGTGATCCATGGATAATGGATACTGCAGAGATTATTCGCAAAAACCATAATGTGTATGCTGACCTTTCAGGGTTGATAGTTGGAGATGAGGCTAATGTCAAAAAGTTTTCAGACGAAAGACTATTTTTAGAGCATGTGCAAAGAGGGTTAGTATATGCAGACCGCTATGACAAGGTTCTTTTCGGATCAGATTGGCCGCTGGTTCAGATACAACCATTTATTGAATTTATAAAGAAGCTGGTACCAGAAGAGCATCACGAAGAGGTCTTCTATGAAAATGCTTTAAAGGTTTTTAAGAGATTGACTATATAAATAAATCATAACTAATGCGGCAAACTAATATAGAGTATTTACTATTTATATTAGTTTGTTCTGCAGAAAGTGTTTTATACTGCAGCTGGCCATAAGCTGCAGTATAAAATAATCAAACCTTCAATGAGTATAGTTGCATTATAATGAAGAAAGTCTTTGTGGATGGATAAATATGCACCAAAAGTTCAATTATTTATTATTTTTATAAACATCGTGTATAAAACAATCGTTGCCTGGGCATTAATAGAACTGTGTTTTTAAATAAAGGCTGTATGTTAGAGGTTCGAAGAGATAATATAAGGTATAGAGAGATAAATAGCCTACATCACCTTAAATACTTATTTAGGAGCACTTTACTCTGTAATGTCTATATGATATATTAGTATCTGCGCCTGAGAGTTACAAAAAACATAACAAACAGCAGCGCAGGACGAAAAAAAAGGAAAACAAAATAGTGTTGACACAGAAAAGAGTTTGTGTTAACATAGTAAAGGTCGGCGGTTGAAACAGACCGACGAACAAAGCTGAAAAGCAA
>CALJSV010000067.1 GCA_937976095.1 uncultured Clostridia bacterium
AAGTACAAGGGTCAGGATGCAGTGCTGATGACGATTCTAAGCATCGTGCTTCCATTTATGGGGCCAATTTACTTCTTCACAATGAGAAACCTGTCACCAATAGAATAATGAATATATATACCTCAGGCCTTGCCTGAGGTATTTTCTTTTCGTTGACAATGTGGAAAAAATATTTTAGAATATAGAAAATAGTAAAAGACCTTGATGGGAAGAGTAAATAGAATTTTTTATTACAGAGAGCTCCGGTAAGCTGGGAAGGAGTATAAGGATTTTGTTGAAGAAGGTCCCTGAGTCTCACATTGAGCCGGCATGCCGGGGTAGACTGTGACGGCTGCTCCCGTTATCGAGCTAGGGTATCTTACAGCTTTTTACTTCGTAAAAAGTTGTCCGGAACAACTCTTGCGAGTTGTTCGGTGCGATAGAGTTGTAACGTACCCGAAGAGGTTGATATGGCGACATATTGACGAACTGGGGTGGTACCACGAATTATTACTCTCGTCCCCAAGACTGCAAACAATTATGTTTGGTCTTGGAGGTGGGAGTTTTTTTATTGCTTTTTATTAGTTATCACAATAGCTTTATTAAAAAGGAGATGTATTAAATGTATAGAGCTTATGAAGATATTGATGCTTTAAGAATAATAATGGAGGATGCCAATGAGTTTACTGTAGAGAGGCTTAAGAAGCTGAATGAGCTGACAGAAAGAGGCATAAACCCGTATCCTTACAAGTACAGAAATGTGACACATTCTAGTGAAATTATTGAGAGATTTGAAGGTCTCAGCGAGGACGAAGCCTTTGTGCTGGCGGGGCGAATCATGCTTATAAGGAGGATGGGAGGAGTAGTTTTTATAACCATAAGTGATCAGGAAGGCCAGATACAGCTGTACTTCAGTAAGACTATAATGGATCAGGAGAATTTTGAAAACCTTAAGCTTGTTGATATAGGTGATATTTTAGGGGTTGAAGGCACGGTATTCAGGACAAAAACAGGAGAGATAACCATAAAGGTTACAGAGTATAATATGCTGTGCAAGTCAATAAGACCCTTGCCTGAAAAGTATCATGGCATACAGGATGCCGACCTCAGACAAAGGCATAGGTCGCTAGACATGATCATGAACCAAAATGTTAGAGATAGGTTCATTAAGAGGGCAAAGGGTATGTCTGCCATAAGGGAGTTTATGGGAAGTTTAGGCTTTGTAGAGGCTGAGACCCCAATCCTTGACACCAAGTACGGTGGGGGAGAGGCTAAGCCCTTTGTGACTCATGTAAATGCTTTAGGCATTGATGTATTTATGAATGTATCCCCTGAGTTATATCTGAAGAGACTTATGGTTGGTGGGATAGAAAGAGTGTATACCATGGGAAGGTCCTTTAGAAATGAAGGTATAGACAGGACTCACTACCCTGAGTTTACCCTCTTTGAATGCTATATGGCATATGCTGACTACAACGATATGATGGAGCTTATGGAAAACCTGTATGAGTTTGTATTTATGAAGGTGAACGGCAGTACGGTTACTAAGTATGATAGCTATGACATAGACTTCAAGGCTCCATGGAGAAGAGCCAGAATGTGCGATTTGGTGTTGGAGGATACTGGAATAGACGTTGAAAGAATATCTAGGGAGGAAATAGTGGCAGACATTGCAGACAAAGGATTGCTGCAAGAGAGGATAAGTGAAGGCTTTGACCTTGAAGCGGCTTCGAAGGGAGACCTTATACTCCAGCTTTTTGACGACTACAGTGCGGCTAAGCTTGTTCAGCCAACCTTTGTAACTGACTTCCCAATTGACTCCTCACCCCTTTGTAAGGTACACAGGCAAAACCCTGAGCTTATTGAAAGATTTGAGCCCTATGCATTAGGTGTAGAGCTTGGCAATGCCTATTCGGAGCTAAACGACCCTATAAGACAAAGGATACTTCTCCATGATCAGGCAAGCAAGCTTCGAGCAGGTCTCGAAACTGCAAGCCCAATGGATGAAGAATTTGCAGTAGCTATAGACACCGGAATGCCACCTGCCGGGGGTCTCGGAATTGGAATTGACAGACTCATGATGTTTTTGACTGATTCATACTCCATAAAGGACGTAATTGCTTTTCCGGTAGTTAGGCGGTAGCAGTTTTGCTTCTGCCTTGGTGCAGCCCGCAGAAAGCATACAGTTTCTTGGCCTTGAAACATTATTGCTTGTTATTGACTAATACCTCACCCTTACCCGAGCTATTGCAATTACCTGTTGTATATATTGTACAAATCCTGTTATATTATAAAAGAATGAAAAAATATGGTGTGGATTTATACGAGGTGATTTGAGTGAGTGAAACTAAGGAAAACCAAGGTATGGCAGCTAGCTGTGAGGTGCTTGTGCCCTTTGGTGAGCGAAAGCCTGTGGTTGAAATAGAGAGAAGCATAATTAAGACCTATAGAAAGAGTATATGGTCAAAATTTGTTAAAGCCGTCAAGGACTACAAAATGGTAGAGGATGGAGATAAAATATGTGTTGCCATGTCAGGCGGCAAGGACAGTCTGATTATGGCAAAGCTTTTTCAAGAGCTTAAGCGCCATGGGAAGGTAAAATTTGAGCTTGAGTATGTATGCGCTGATCCTGGCTATCACGAGAATATAAGAGAGCTTATGCTTTCAAATTGTGAGCATCTTAATATACCAATAAAGGTTTTTGAGTCCAACATATTTCAGGTTGCAGAGAAGATTGCATCGGATTATCCCTGTTATATGTGTGCAAGAATGAGAAGAGGAGCCCTATACAACAAAGCTCAGGAGCTTGGCTGCAACAAACTGGCCCTGGGGCATCACTTTAATGATGTGATAGAGACAACCATGCTCAATATGCTTTATACCGGCTGCTTCAAAACAATGCTCCCGAAGCTGCATTCGACGAACTTTAAGGGCTTGGAGCTAATACGCCCAATGTACTATATAGAAGAGAAGCACATTGAAGCCTTTACACAAAACGCAGGCATATGGGCTCTTAATTGTGCATGCATGGTAGCGGCAAAAAAGACCGGCAATAAGAGATATGAGATTAAGGCATTGATCGAAGAGCTAAAGGGAAGATTTCCTGACGCAGACAGGAAGATATTTAAGGCTGCTGAAAATATAAATATGGAAGCTGTCTTGGGCTGGACTAAAGGCTCGGAAAAGTACTCCTACCTGGATTTTTATGACGAAGAATCAGCGGGCGAGGAAGGTTAAAATGAGGAATAAGGATTACATGGCAAGAAACTACAAAATACTTGCAGAAAAGTTCATGGATGAAGGCGATTCCAAAAGAGCCCTTGATTTTTACATGAAGGCTTACAATACAAAGGGTGGCAGCACTGATATAGAGCTTCTTTTGGATATGGCAGTATATTATGATGAGCTTATGAAGGAGGAGCATGCAGTACAGAAGTATAAGGAAGTGCTGGAGCTTGATCCCGAGGAAGCCAGAGCTTACTACGGTCT
>CALJSV010000068.1 GCA_937976095.1 uncultured Clostridia bacterium
GGTTCAGTTTTCTTTACCCTGCTCTTTACTTCTATAATTTGCTTTAAGCCGCAACTATTTGGCATATATACGAGGGGTGGGAATGGATATAATCTGATAGCGACAGTATTTGAGGTAGAAAGGCTGAGCAGGTATATACCATTTATAATTTTATTTGCAGCAATTTCACTGTTGCTTGCTGTGTGGAAGCTGCTGTCAAACAAATGGAACTACTCCCTTGCTGCTGCAAATGCTATCTATAATACCCTGTCGTGCATACTGTTGTTTGTAATGCTGACAGATTCAGCCCTGTTTAATGTGGAGTGGATAGCATATATGGCTGATATTTTTAACTTTCCTTCAGAGCTATTGGCAAAGCAGTGGAATGGAGGCATGCTGGTAGGAGCAGTATTTATAACAATCCTTAACATATTTGACAGTGTTTCGGCCTTTTATAAGTCAAGAAAAACCATTAGAACATACAAGGCGTAGTTAAAACACCTCTTCTAGGAATTAGAAGGGGTGTTTTTCAATTTAAGGAAAATTTAAGATTTTACATATAACAGGTTAAGATAGACTTGTTATATTGTAATAGGGTTAACGTAAGATATGATCACATTACGAAAGAAAAATAAGGAGGTTTTAGATTGAAAAAGGTTATAACACTTATACTTGCATTGAGCCTGATGTTTTCTATGCTTATAATTGCTGATGCAGGTGTTGCAGACGCATCTGTTGCTAAAGCATCTGCAGCTCAAAAAACTAATGGTGAGCTTCTTTTTGACTTAGGTATAATAAAGGGCTCAAATGGTGACTTAAATGAAAGTGGATTGCTGACAAGAGCAGAAATGATCACCATACTTAACCGTCTAAATGAAAGGAATGGAGACGAACCCTTTGTTTCTCCGCAAGCACCTACATTTTCAGACGTTCCAAAGACACACTGGGCTTTTGTGGAAGTGGAGAAGGCATACAAGAATTCTATAACCAAGGGCATCGGCGATGGGAGGTTTGGCGTAGACGATAAGGTAAGCTATCAGCAGGCAGTAACATTTTTAGTTAGAGTACTTAAGTATGATATCGACTATGATCAAGCCTTAGATACCGGCAAAGAATTAGGTATAGCCCTTAAGTCGGGCAAGGATAAAGGTGAAGAGCTATTAAGATCTGATATATTTGAGCTAATGACTAAGGCGTTGACTACAAAGGTAAATAATTCTAATGAGAAGCTCATAAGCCTTATTCCAACTATTTCCCCGGCAGCAGCTGAGACATTCTTTAGTTACTTGGCAGGAAACCCTAAAAAGAGTGATACCACCGAGCTGTCAGAAATATATAAATTCACAGCTTCAGAGGATGAGTATAATGGCGCGGATGCAGATATGAAGCGAGCATCAAAGCTTGAGCATCTATACGGGGTAGAAATAGAAAAGCTAGCTGAGCTTTTTGTAGGTAAGAATACAAAAGTAGAATTTCATGAGCTTTATAACTCTTTAGAGCTTGAGGAAGCAATTGGGTTTTACTATAACTGGGCAGACTATACAAACAGTGCTGATGATGGCGAATGGGGTGAGATAGGAAGTACAAGCGTCCAAATCAATCCAGATGGAAGCATGCAGGCTTTTGTAGCAGCAAGTGAAGGACAAGGCTTCTTCTCAGCAAAAAACCCAAGAGTCCTAAAGTTTGAACCTATTGTTATAGAGGGCAAGGATATTACTCCATATTATGTAGTTATGGATGAAGAAACCCATGATGAGTCTATAAAGCACTTTATTATGTTTATGCTTGTAGATAAGGACGGGATATACAAGGTAGCTTGCATTGGCGGCTATGGAGACGGGACATACGTACGCGAAGAATAAATTAAAAAGTTAGTTCATTTTATAGAGAACACGTTAAAGAATCTTCATTGCAACTTAAATGTGTTCTCTTAAATATAAGGCACGCTTCATTAAAATGTAAATTCTTTAGCGTGACTTATATAGCCTGCTTAACTGACGTTAAATAATTAGCGTCAGTTTTTTTATATTTGCTTGCTGATATGTTTTTTATTGCCAGTATTTGTATTATAATGATTATAGTAAATATAGGGAAGTGATATTGTGAATATTTTAATTGCTGAGGATGAAAACGACATAAGAAGCTTACTGAAGCTTCAGCTTGAACAGGAGGGATATACCGTGTATCCTGCAGTTGACGGCGTAGAGGCATGGGATATTCTTCAAAACAAGACTATTGATCTTGCAATACTCGATGTAATGATGCCTAAATTAGATGGATTTAATCTGTTAAGGAGAATTCGAAAAGCCAGTAATATACCTGTTATGTTTCTTACTGCAAGAGGTGATGATATGGATAAGGTATTGGGCTTGGGCATAGGTGCAGATGATTATCTTGTAAAACCCTTCAGCATGTCGGAATTAATTGCCAGGGTAGGTGCACTTTTAAGAAGGAGCATGGAATATACAAAGAAGGAGAAACAGGATTCTTCAAGAATACAATTTGGAAGCTTGTTGTTGGACAAGGATGCATGTTGTGTTTATAAGGACGATATGCCTATAGAGCTCAATGCGAAGGAGTATCTGATGCTTAGGTATTTTATGGAAAATCCCCAAAGGGTTTTTACTAAGAAGCAGCTATATAATGCTGTATGGAATGAGGATGCATATTACGATGATAATACAATTATGGTTCATATCAGTCATATAAGAAATAAAATAGAGAATGATCCCAAAAACCCGTTTTATATAAAGACCGTAAGGGGTATAGGCTACAAGTTTCATATACAGGATGTGATTAATAAATGAATAGCAAACTGCAAAACGGTTTTTTAGCAAACTATATACTAATGTTCATTATTTCAACAATGATTGGGATGCTTGCAATTATTTTAACCGGCTTTGCAAGTGATGTTATTTCAAAGACGCTGGTTAAAAATCAATATACTGCTGAACGGCTTATGCAGAGCGACTATAGCAATATAGATACCAGCTCGGTTGTAGAAAATGGGGGAGGTATTCAGATAATTGACTCCAGCTATAAGGTGGTTTTCTCTACAGGCCTTGATACAATCAAGAGAGAGAGCCTTACATTAGGAGAATTTACTGAATTTCTAATAAACAGCAAAAAGACAGGAGTACCCTTCAGCTATAGTATCGCATACAACTCAAATGAGCATTTCTGGCTTATTGTTACATTTCCTACTTCTATAAGGATCGATTTTCAAGTAGTTCACAATAAGGATTATCCGTCTGTAGATAAAAATGCAGTAATAGGACTGATTATTGCTGTTTCACTGTTGTATTTCCTACTTCTGGCTATCTGCACAATAATTTATTCAAAAATAACCTCTGTAAGCATAGTTAGTCCTTTGAGAAAGCTGTGCAATAGTGCTGCCAGGCTAAAGGATGGAGATTATTCAACGAGAGTAAACCTAAATCTAAAAAATGAGTTTGGAGAGCTAGAACTCATTTTTAATGAAATGGCAGCACAAATAGAAAAGGAAATGCGCCTTAGAAAGCAGTCGGAGGAGAGCCGTAAAAAGCTTATACTGGATATATCACATGATTTAAAAAATCCCTTAGCCAGCATAATGGGGTACGCAGAGCTTTGCCAAAGCAAGCAGGATATTACAGAGGAAGACAAAGACGCTTATATAAAGATTATTCTTGATAATAGTGCAAGGGTGAATAACCTGATCACTGATTTATTTGAGTTATCTAAAATAGAAAGCTCAGAGTATATTCTCTCAAAATCGACTGTTGATATTTGTGAGTATATGCGAAAGACACTGGGAGGGTTTATAGCAGGTTTTGATGAACATGAATTTGAATATGATTTTGATATTCCGGAGAAGGAAATCCAAGTGAGCATTGATGAAAGACAGCTAGATAGAGTTTTTCAAAACCTTGCTGCAAATGCTGTTAAGTATAATGCCAAAGGAACAAAGATTACAGTTGACTTAGCAGAGAAGGATAAAGCTATAGAAATCAGGTTTAAGGATAATGGAATAGGAATAAATGGGGAAGCTGCAAAGGATATATTTCTACCCTTTGTAAGAGTGGATAGCTCAAGAAACTCTCAAACAGGAGGAACCGGACTGGGCCTTGCAATAGTAGAAAAGGTTGTTAAGGCGCATGGAGGAAGCATCACCCTCAAAACCAAGGAAGGTAGTGGCTGCGAATTTAATATTATATTGCCCAAAATTTAAGGTTGATTTAAGTTAATAAACAGTCCTGTTTAAGCATGCCCTGCTATATTATAAGCAAGGGTACAAAACAGGACTGTTTTCTGTTAATTGTACCAAATTATTTATTGTATTATCAGGAGAAACAAAATGGAAAACTTAGAAAGTCATTTTTATAACTGGTTTGGGGTATTGTTTTTTATTGTGCTGTACAGCATAGCACTTTTATTTATTCCATTTTATCGCAAGATGGATAAAAAGCCGGCCGGAACATATATAGCTTTTTTAATAGCATTCGCAATAGAGATGCATGGGATTCCTTTCAGTATGTATGTTATATCTTGGATAGTTGGAAAGAACCTTCCTGAGGGCATATTGTGGGGTCACACCCTAATAAGCGAAATAGGCTTCTGGGGGATGTATATAAATATTGGCTGCGCTATTGTTGCTATGTCTCTGATTATTAATGGCTGGTACAATATTTATAAGAAATACTGGTCAAAGGAAAGTGGCGAAGGAAAGCTGGTAATGACAGGGGTATACAGATATATACGTCATCCCCAATATACCGGTTTGCTGCTTTTATCCTTTGGCATGATAGCTGAATGGGCAACGCTGCCAATGCTAATATTATATCCTGTTATGATAGGAATGTACTGGAGACTCGCAAAACGTGAAGAGCAGGATATGCTTAAGGAATTTGGAGATGAGTATAGTGAATATATGAAGGCAACTAAGATGCTTATTCCGTTTGTTATATAAAAAAGCTATCACTTCACTAAGACAGCTTTTTGTTTAGTGCTTTTAATACTCTTGTGATTATAACTAAGACTTCAGCTCAATGCTCACTTATATATACAATATGTATTATTCAATTCCATATTTTCCTTCCTTTTCATATTTTGTATTTCGTTTTGATACATACAGGTTCCCTTGGGAATCCAAGCCTGCATAAAACACATCCTTTACTTCTGATACCCCGTGATTCTTAAGCTGGCCTATTAGCCATCCAAGGTTTTGCGCTGCATCCTCGAGATTTTCTTTAAGTATTTTTCCATCAACTATTATATCCTTGGATAACCCCTGGTAGGGAGGAGTGATATTCATATCAGATGGACGCATATACTGCCTTTCTGACCTTTGGAGCACAGAAAGCTTTCCATCACGCTCAAATATTGCATATTCCACATCAGCTAAATTGAAGATGTTTTTTTCGCGCAGCAATGCTGTTAACTCTTTTATGGTGAGTCTTTCACGTCTAAGATTCCTGTCAACAATCTGTCCCCGTTCAATAACCACTAAAGGCTCTGAATCCACAAGCTTTTTAAAACGGAAGCTTTTTAAACCAATGTATTCTATTATTAAGACTAATGCCCCCATTGTAGCTAAAACACTTATTCCTGAGGCCAGGCTCGTTACATATGGGCCTATAGCATTTGTAGCAGCCACAGAACCGATAGTAATCCCAATTACAAAATCAAAAAATGTCATTTGAGATATCATCTTTCTCCCTAAAATCCTTGCAAGGAGCAATAGGAATAGATAGAGTATTAATGCTCTTATACTAGGGTTCATTATTTTCTCCATTTTACTACCTCCATGTTTCTGTAGAACGTTAAGTGTAGTATTTCTGTACATGGATTTAAATATTCTAGAGTAAATGGATGGGGATGTTTTATACGCAAGGCGAAATCTGACACGTATAAAAGGAAGAACCAAAGAGGTGCAGATACTATTACAGCTAAGGGTCAAATCAGTGGCGAAGATAAAATCCCTACTGAGCAAAAAGAATAAAAACAGATAGGATAAGCTATACCTTACATGAGCTTCTTATTTAGGGAGTGGGGAATATCTTTTGTATATTATCAGCAGTTTTGAAATATTCTTTTTTAGAAGAAACCCCTTCTAAAGCCTCTGCCGAAGCCTACTCCAAAACCTCCGCCAAAACCAGCACCGAAGCCTGCTCCAAAGCCGCCTCCAATGCCACCTCCCAGTAGAAGTAATAGGAGTACACCACCTAGAAGACCTGAAAAACCTGGGTTTCCATAGCCTAAGTATGAGCCAGACATACTATACAATCTGTTGTCTCTATAGTAGCCTACAGGGGATCCGCCTGCAGCATAGACATTTCCGCCTCTTACATAGCCCAGAGGTTTGCAGCACCTGTCATATAGCATGCAACCATCTGTATAGCCGACAATACAACAGTTTATATCATAAATTGTACGCCCATCAGTATAACCGATGACCCTCCCAGTGGAATCGTAAATCTTTTCCATGTATACACCGCCTTTTTTATTTTTTGTTAAGATCCAATGTTTTGGTTGTCCACTCTATTCCCCAGTAACTATATATGTAGCATGGACACTTTTTGTTAACAGTTTATTTTGATTTTCATTAAAAAACAAGCTGTTCAACCTATGGTTGAAGAAGCATAAGGCTGGTTCTACTATGAGTTGATTGTAAAATCCAGCAGCCGGTGGTATTCTACATATAACAAAGCGCGCGCATTTTGTCTTTAAAAAATTGATATTAATGGAGGGTTGATTATGATTAACATGACCATTATTGGTGCATATATTTCAAATTTAAGAAAGAAAATGGATATGACACAGGTAGAATTAGCAGATAAATTAAACATGAGTCATCAAGCTATATCAAAATGGGAGAGAGGAGAATCTTTGCCGGATGTTGCGACTCTGCCTAAGCTTTCAGGAATATTGCAGGTTACGATAGACGAAATACTGAATGCCGGAAGTATAATGACCAAGTCTGAGCGCAGGTATGGAAGCGGGACTATTATTGAGGAGCTGTCTCAGGGAAATTCAGAAAACGTTTCAAAAATGCTTAAGGATAAAGAACTCGATATTGACAGCGTTATTAATATTGCTCCTATACTGAAAGCAAGTGAACTAAAAACCATAGTGAAGGATACTGAAAGGCTAAAGCTTTCAATAGAAAATATAATAAACCTTGCTCCTTTTGTTGATAAGGAAACCATTGAAAAATTCGTAGCAGATGCTGTGGGAAGTATAAGTAGTATGGAACAGCTGGAATGTCTGGCACCATTTATAGGTAAAGACACAGTAGAGCTTGTTGTAGAAAAGCTTAATGATAGTTATTTTGATTCGGATTCTTTAGTAAGATTAGCTCCCTTTACTCGAAAAGAAACATTAAGCAAACTTGTAGATAGATTAGATAAAGAGCAGCTAAGCTTAGAAGTAATTATTGGTATTGCACCCTTTGTCAAGAAAAACAAGCTTGATGAGCTGGTAAGAAAGCTAACAACTCGTATTTGTGGTGTACATCTTATAGAGCTTGCTCCATTTATAAGCAGGGAGTTACTAGGCGAGATTTTGGATAAACTAGATCCAGTGCAAATAAGTCCTGCTTTACTGGAGGATATTGCTCCCTTTCTTCCCAAGGGAAAGCTTGGCGAGATTGTCGAAGCATTTGGTGTAAAAGGATAGATTCATGTCGGAATGTTTCCTGGGAAATAAATAAAAAAGAAACAAAGTCCTCTTATTGGGGGACTTTGTTTCATATATGGATTATATGATCATCTTACAAAGTTGATGCAGCCTTCCTTGCGCGGAGGTGCAGGCATATTTGTCAGAGCTTTATATCCAAAGGTAGCAGAGTACATGGGCTTATAGCCTACAGGGATACCAAGCTCGCTGCCCCAGAAGTCTCCCTTCTCTCCATTAAAGAGATGTATGACGATATTCACCCAGCATGAGCCTAGTCCTATAGCTTCAGCAGCTATAAGCATGTTTTGCAAAGCAGCGGCACAATCCGCTTGCGGCATTAGGGCTTTTTCACTTCCGCTTACTATAATAGCTGTAGGGGCGTTGTGAAAGGGATTAAATATTTCATCGCTTGCCAGCTGCTGAAATCTTACACTGCCTGAGCTCTTGAAATGCTCCTTAAGATCCTGCTTTATTTTTTGCATAATGTCTTTGTTCTGTAGGACAGTAAAATGCCAGGGCTGTTGATTCGCTGCGCTTGGTGCATATCTGCCTGCTTCAAGCAGCGTATTAAGCTCTTCCTCGGAAATTTGCTCAGGCTTATAGGACCTAATGCTTCTTCTTTTAGTTATACTCTCTATCGTATGGTTTGAAATCACAGTATCGCTCCTCTCGTATTGCAGGTAGTATCAAGTTTGACACTACTTTTAATCAGCATATATTATTATAACCTCTTATAGTTTTTTATGCTATAATTTAGCTAACTGATATTAAACATTATTTATGCAGATCAAAGCTCTATTGGGCTTGTGAATAGATTACAGTGGAGAAGGTAGGGGGTACCTATGGATATAAATGAAAAAAGCATGTATTATAAGAGATCTGAGGGGGTACTGTACTGTCCCGTCAGCTTTAAGCTTGAAGAGATAGAGAGACTTTTGTTGATAGGAATTGAGAAGGAGCCTGATGAAATATACGTTGGATTTGAAGCTCAATATTTTAATGACGGTTCCCATGGAAAAGGACTGAGATTGCTGGCTGCGAGAAAAGATGGTTATGTTGATGTTTATCAACAGCCCAGCTTATATGAGAGCAAGAGCCTTGATGTAGCGGGAAAAGGTCTGGGAGATTTGGCAGTAAGGGAAATGACCGGATTTCAGTTTGAAATAGATGAAAATGGAGCAAGTCTGGAAATTGAATTTGTTGATAAGCTGGAAAGAAGCATTCACATAAAGATAAAGGAAGGGACTAGTAAGCCTACGAGGCCGTTTAATATGCTGGCACCGCTAGGAAGCTCATCAGTAAATCCTCCATCCTTGCCACTGTTTATTTTATATGACTTTTATTTTGTCAGAAGACATAAAACTGAAGCTTTTATTAAGATATCAGGGAAAACACATAAGCCAGACAGCTTTCCTTTACCAATGGATGGAAGCAGGATATATTTTATGAGATACTCTAAAAGTCCTTTTTTGGTGAATTGGAACGAAAACTACAAAGGACCAGTGCCAGCCTTGCATGTGGATGGCTCGCTTGTCATAGATATAGATGATACGGCATATAAGCTGATAGATAATGAAGGCAATTATGAGATAAAGGAAATAAGTTGCAGCAGCAAAGAACATAGCTTGAAAGTAAGTTTTGAACCACCAATACCAGAACTTTTGTGCATAAGAGACAAGGTGAATATTAAGGGGAGCTTTGTCACTGAAATGGAGGGCTCGCTGGGAAGTATAGACGGCTCTTACACAATAGCTCGAAGTGGCGATGAACTGACGTTTTGCATAAATCCAACAGGAGGATGGAAGCCGAAGGCAGATAGGCTTCTGCTTAAATTAATTTTTAAGAAAGGCTCGATATTTAGAGAGTGGAGTAAATCCTATGTATGGAAATGTAATATCAAGCAAATAGCTTCTGGTAGTCCTGCTATGGAAGCAAGTTGGCAAAGAAAAGTATAGGGATAAGGGGTGACAATTATTATCAAGGCTAGAGTTTTATTGTTAATATTGGCTCTTACAGCTATAGAGCAAGGCATAAAGCTATATATAAACAGCACTTTACTAAGCGCGAGTATTCCTGTTGCTGCCCCATGGTTATATCTGAGACCGGTATTCAATAGAGATTACTCGTGGTTTAATTCAATGCTTCAACTGGGAATAGGAAAATGGGCGCATATAGCGGGTGTATCTTTAATACTTGTATTCATATTGTTGATTTTAAGGCATCTGAATAAAAAGATTAAGACAAGTGGCTTAATAGATGCTTTCTTTGTGTTTTTGATTGCCGGAGCATTATGCTCTTTGATAGATAAGGTTCTTTGGGATGGAAGTCTGGATTATATATGGGTTAAGGGCTTTTTCACCTTCGATCTCAAGGATGTATTTATTAATGCTTCTACAGGTATTTTGCTTCTTATTACAGCAGTAAACCATAGAGGTATCCGAAAGCTTAGTGATAAAGAGATTTTAGACTTTGTCAAGGAAGCTATACGACTTAAATAGGTATAAGCTTAGCTGAAGGGGGAGAATTGGAATATGAGAACAAAATCTTCTATATTTGTAATAAAAACAGTTATAATCGTTATCAGCTTATTATTTTTTAATGGAGTTGTTCTGGGTCAGGTAGATCCTCCATCAGACTTGAATTCCAGGCTTTTAGAGATAAGCCAGGAGGAGCGTCAGGTGTTGGACACCCTGTTCAAAATGCTGCAAGAGCTGGAACTGCTTAAAAAGGAGGAAGCCGAGCTTTCTGAAAGGGTTGAAAAGCTTAGGCTTGATGTATCTATAATTGAGGAGAATATTGCTAGGGAAGAGACTTCTTATAATAGAAACAAAGAAGGCATGCGCAATGTACTTAAGAGCTATCAACGTCTTGGCCCTGCATCATATCTGGAGATACTACTGAGCTCTGAGAGTATCAGCGAATTGATACATAGAATTAATATACTTCAAGATATAGCTCATGAGACCGGAAAGCTATTAAATCAGCTGGAAATCAGTCAACGAAGACTTAGCAAGGATAAGGCGGTCTTAAAGGAAGGATTGACTCTCCTTGAAAATAAGCAAAAAGATGCAAAAGCGGCAATGGAAAGCCGTCTAGAGCTTTT
The DNA here is from genome assembly GCA_937976095.1 of uncultured Clostridia bacterium. Lineage (GTDB taxonomy): Bacteria > Bacillota > Clostridia > Lutisporales > Lutisporaceae > CALGKJ01. Next base: position 10,739 of record CALJSV010000068.1, read on the forward strand.
AAAGCAACAGGAAAGCTATATGTCCTCTCTCAAAGAAAAAAGAGAGTACTATCAGGCTCAACTGGTCTTGCTTCAAAAATCAATTGAGGAAGTGAAGCTTGCCATAGAGGGTGCAGCCGGAAGCTTTTCTACTATCCTTGAAAGCAGCAGTCTGCCGCCTGATGCAATAAAGCTTACATTCAGCTTCTTAAGCATTAAAGGCGTAATAGACCAAAAGATCTTCAATGAAATAGTTTCAGCGCAGCCTGAGTTAAAGGGTATAGAGTTTACTTTTTATAAAGATAAGGTTGAAATGAGTATACCTGATAAGGGCATTATCATATATGGTACTTTTATTGCTGCAGATGATTATTTAGTGAAGTTTAATGCAGAGGAAGGAAGCTTTCTTGGTATGAAGCTGAAAAAGGAGTTTGTTGCGGAGCTCTTTGGCGGAAAAGAGTTAAGCTTAGATTTGAAGCCAATACTCGGGAATAACACTCTAAAAGAAGTTAAGATAAATGAAGGCTATATTGAACTAAACATCAGGCTTAGCTTGTTTTAGTGACAAACATGTTTGGGGGGCAAGGAAATGATTGAAGCCAAGGGGATTAGTCTCATATATCCCGATAGTACTATAGCATTAAAGAATATAAGCACTAAAATAGAAACCGGAAAGGTTGTATATATTACAGGTCCAAGCGGTTCTGGCAAAACCAGCCTGTTAAAGCTTTTGATGGGAGTTGAGTTTGCTACGGGAGGCTCTCTTCAGGTGCTTGGATACCAGATGAAAAGGGAGCATCAGAAGAATATACAAATCCTAAGGACCTTTATCGGACCCGTATTTCAGGAGTTTAGATTGATAAAGGGAAGAACCGTTTTTGAGAATGTTATGACGGGGATGAGATTTTTAGATTTGCCAAATGCAATTATGAAGGAGAATGCCCTTGAGGCATTAATACACGTTGGACTTAAGCATAAGCTGAATTCAAAGGTGGAAAACCTATCGTGGGGAGAGAGTCAAAGAGTAGCTATTGCAAGAGCGGTAGCACGAAAGCCGGTGCTTATTCTGGCGGATGAGCCTACCGGGAATCTTGATAGAGATAATGCTATAAATATTTTGGAGCTCTTGACTTCCTATAAGGACAAAAACACTACTGTAATTATTACTACACATGCAACACATCTGATTGAGGATAATATTGAAGCTGCACATATCAGAATGGACAAGGGATCTATTGTGCCGGAAGGAACGGTGATAGCTAAATGAAAAGATTTATCAAAAACTTTAGCTATTTTATAAAAGAAGCAGGTACGGTCTTTAGAATGGGGCTTATATCAAACCTGCTTTCACTAATAAGCATTGGCTTGATACTTTTTATACTAGCACTAGTCATTACAGGATGGTGGGTTAGTAGCCAAGTTGTTGGAGTTATTGAAGCTGAAGCAGAAATAAGTGTATACTACGATGCGGAGTTAGGATATGAAGGAGCAATACTGCTACTAAATGAGATAAAGGAAATGAGTGGAATAAGAGATGCGCGTATTGTTGATGAAGAAGAAGCCTATGAGAGAATGGCAGAGGTTCTAGGCAAAGAAGCTCGCGTGATGGAACACTTTGAAGCAAATCCCTTTAATGCCTTTATTGAAGCTA
>CALJSV010000069.1 GCA_937976095.1 uncultured Clostridia bacterium
TTGTGCTGGATGTACTAGTGTTCGCTTTCTGTGTACTAGTAGTAGAAGGCTTTATAACAGTTGTTATCTTTGTACTTCCTCCACCTACACCACTCACTTGTGCCATTTTATCCCTCCTTGTATTTGACTTTAAGTGCATTAAAATGCATCCAAGCACTGCATAGAAATTCTTTTATATCAATACTTGGATATATAAATGATATTACAAGGAATTAAAGTAATCAACATGTTGCACAAGTAAATTTTTATACAAAATTCGACAAGTTTTTTGATTTATGTAGATGTCAATATGGCATATTTAGTAAGTTAAGGTAAATGCATGTATGTAAATAGGGTGCACATGCATCTTTAGATACACACACACCCTTTAGCTTACTTAAAAGCGTCCTTCACCTTATCAAAAAAGGACTTACTGTGTTCATGGGAAGCTTCCCCTACTGTTTCTGCAAAGCTTCTGAGGAGTTCCTTCTGCTTATCATTAAGCTTCTTCGGCACTTCAACCTTAACAGTAAAATAAAGGTCTCCTCTAACCTTGCTTCGAAGACTTGGTATTCCCTTGCCCTTAAGTTTAAAGGTCGTTCCTGTCTGCGTTCCCTCAGGCAGCTCGAAGCTTTCTGATTCCTCAAGGGTAGGTATTTTGAGCTCAGCACCCAGAGCTGCTTGAACAAAGGTAACAGGCATTTCAAAAAAAATGTCATTACCTTCTCTCTTAAACAGCTTATGGGGCTTCACTCTGATGTATATATATAAGTCTCCCTTTGGTCCGCCCTTTTGTCCTGGCTCGCCCTCGCCTCTTAGAGGCATTACTGAGCCTGTATCGACACCGGCAGGTATATCAAGGGTTATCTTTCTGTTCTTTCTTACTGTGCCCCTGCCAACACAGGTTGGGCATGGAGTCTTAACAATCTTGCCTTCCCCATGGCAGTCATCACAGGGTCTTACGTTTACCACTCTTCCAAACATGGTGTTTTGTGTAAACTTAACTTCTCCTGTCCCACCACACCTCTTGCAGGTCTCAACGGAAGTACCTGGCTTAGCACCGCTTCCCTTGCATTCATCGCAGGACTCATTTCTTGTTATGTGTATTTCCTTGTTTAATCCAAAGGCTGCATCATGAAAGTCTATCTCCAGCTCGTACTTAAGGTCAGCTCCCTTGACAGGTCCGTTACGTCTCTTTGAAGAACCGAAATTAGAGCCATCAAAGAACATATTAAAGATATCTCCCAGGTCTCCGAAGCCCCCACCATCAAAGCCCCCAAATCCACCGCCTCCGAACCCGTTTGGATCTACTCCTGCATGGCCAAACTGATCATATTTAGCTTTCTTATCCTTGTCACTAAGCACTTCATAAGCCTCGTTTGCTTCCTTAAACTTGGCTTCAGCTTCCTTATTGTCAGGATTTAAGTCAGGATGATACTGCTTAGCGAGCTTTCTATAGGCCTTTTTGAGCTCATCCTCTGATGCACCCTTGCCTACACCAAGCACCTCATAATAATCCCTCTTAGTTGCCATTACCTCACCACCTCAAAATTAATTGACAATGGACAGCTGTGCTGTCTAAGCAAGCTGTCTATTGCCAATTCAATAATTATATTTTATTTATCGTCTTCTACCTTATAGTTAGGATTAATTGTATCGTCCTGAGCATTTTCATGACCCTCAAAGCCTGCATGCTCAGCTCCCGGTGCTCCTTGAGCTCCGCTTGCCTGATACACCTTAGCTGATATTTCGTAGAATACCTTAGTAAGCTCTTCAGTAGCTGCCTTAATAGCTTCTGTGTCTGTTCCGTTAAGTGTTTCCTTAAGCTTATTCAGCTCAGCTTCGATTCTTGATTTGTCTTCATCACCCAGCTTATCGCCAAGCTCCTTTACGGACTTTTCAGTCTGGTATACCAAGCTGTCAGCTTGGTTTCTAGCTTCTACCTCTTCTTTTCTCTTCTTGTCCTCTGCAGCATACTTCTCAGCATCCTTAACAGCGTTTTGTATATCGTTATCTGATAGGTTTGTGCTGGCAGTTATTGTAACCTTTTGCTCGTTGCCTGTTCCAAGGTCTTTTGCTGATACGTGGGCTATACCGTTAGCATCTATATCAAAGGTAACCTCTACCTGTGGCACTCCTCTTGGTGCTGGTGGTATTCCTGTAAGCTGGAATCTACCCAGTGTCTTATTGTAGGCTGCCATTTCTCTTTCGCCTTGCAGCACGTGTATTTCAACGCTTGTTTGACCGTCAGCTGCAGTAGAGAATATCTGACTCTTCTTTGATGGAATTGTAGTATTTCTCTCTATAAGCTTAGTAAACACTCCACCAAGCGTCTCAATTCCTAAGGAAAGAGGAGTTACATCTAGAAGAAGCACATCCTTAACCTCTCCAGTCAATACAGCAGCTTGTATAGCCGCACCAACTGCAACACACTCATCAGGATTTACACCCCTATAAGGATCTTTGCCTGTAAGCTTCTTAACTGCATCTTGAACTGCCGGTATTCTTGTTGAACCACCAACCAAGATGATCTTATTTAGCTTATCAACAGAAAGCCCTGCATCAGATAAAGCCTTTCTTGCAGGCTCCATTGTCATTTCAACCAGATCATGTGTAAGCTCATCAAACTTTGCTCTAGTCAGAGTTATATCAAGGTGCTTTGGCCCACTTGCATCTGCAGTGATAAATGGCAGATTGATATTAGTTTGAAGTACACCTGAAAGCTCTATCTTAGCCTTTTCTGCAGCTTCCTTTAATCGTTGAAGCGCCATTTTATCGTTCTTTAGGTCAATTCCGTTTTCCTTCTTAAACTCATCAGCAAGGTAGTTTATTACCTTTTGGTCAAAGTCATCTCCACCAAGCCTGTTGTTACCGTTTGTTGCAAGTACCTCAAACACGCCATCACCAAGCTCAAGTATGGAAACGTCGAAGGTACCGCCGCCTAGGTCAAATACCAGAATCTTTTGGCTTTCTTCCTTATCAAGTCCATATGCTAGAGAAGCCGCTGTTGGCTCATTGATAATTCTAAGAACCTCAAGGCCAGCTATTTTACCTGCATCCTTAGTTGCCTGTCTTTGACTATCGCTAAAATATGCAGGAACTGTTATTACAGCTTGAGTTACTGTTTGACCAAGATAAGCCTCAGCGTCCTGCTTTAGCTTTGTAAGTATCATTGCAGATAATTCTTGTGGTGTATATGCATTGTTATCAATGTTCACCTTGTAGTTGGTTCCCATTTCTCTCTTAATTGAAATAACAGTTCTATCAGGGTTAGTTATTGCCTGTCTTTTTGCTACCTGACCTACAAGTCTTTCACCATTTTTTGAAAAACCAATAACTGAAGGTGTGGTTCTATTGCCTTCCGCGTTAGGAATTACTACTGGCTCTCCACCTTCCATAACTGCTACGCATGAGTTAGTTGTACCTAAGTCTATACCTATTACCTTTGCCATTTTATATGTCTTCCTCCTTTAATGAAAAAATATTTATTAAATATTTAATTGTTTTTTACTGCTACCTTTACCAGTGAGGGTCTAACTACCTTAGAGCCCAGTGTATAGCCCTTTTGGAATACTTCAATTACTGTATTTTCCTGCTCATCCTCTGCATCAACCTGCATTACTGCATGATGCACATTAGGATCAAATTCCTTGCCGGCAGACTCTATTTCCTTTACGCCGCTTTTGTCGAGCACTCCTAAGAGCTGCTTATTTACCATGTCTATACCATCAACATATTTGCTGTCTAATCCATCTCCCCTAAAGGCGCTTACTGCTCTTTCCATATTATCAACTACAGGAAGCAGCTCCTTAACTATACCCTCAAGACATGTGCTGTATATCTCTTCTCTTTCTCTCGCAACGCGTTTCCTGAAGTTATCAAAATCTGCCTGCATTCTCAGAAACTTATTATAGTTATCTTCAGCTTCCTTAGTCTTTTCCTCAAGCTTAGCTGCCAGCGATATATCCTCTGCTTTATCCCGAGACTGCTCATCACCTGCTTCTTCGCCTGATACTGCCTGAGACATTTCATTCTGAATATCGATTTTCTCTTCTTCCTTAGATTTACGCTTCATCTACCAGCCCACCTTATTAATGTATTAGTATTTATACCTTCAGCATTTTTGTAAGTATTTCGCTTAGGTTGTGTGTCATACAATCCACAATAGAAATAACCTTCGAATACTCCATTCTGGTTGGACCAATAACTCCTACAGAGCCTATGGTCTTACCATTAATTTTATAGGTTGCAGTTATTAGGCTGCAGTTTCTGAACTGCTCAAATTGGTTTTCTGCCCCTATGCTTACATTTACATCATTGTTTGTTTGGTTAAGCACATTAAACAAAAGCTCCTTTTCGTCTAGGACATTTAAGAATTCTCTTGCCTTATTGATATCTCCATACTCAGGGAACTTTAGCATGTTGGCCGCTCCATCCAAATATATGTCCTTAGTATCTGAATACAGCAGCGTCTGCATAAGCTCTGGGATAAGCTGCTCTATTATCTCACCATGTACATGCATGCTGCGAGCAAATTCTCCAGTAAAAATATCCTCAAGGCTTAACCTATTCATGTCCTCCATAGATAGGCCAGAAAGCTTTGAATTTAGTGCATTTGTAAGTTTCTCAAGTACATCCGGGGCAATATCTCTGATACCTTTCAGCACAGAGTTTTTTACTATACCCGCATCTGTAACTATTACAGCAAGTATAGTACTGCTATTGATTGCTATCAGCTGTATATGCTTCAAGCAAGTCTTTTTAAGCTGTGGTGTCATAATTATCGAGGTATACTGAGTCATATTGGAAAGAAGCTTTGAAGCATGCTTTACTAAGCGGTCTATCTCACCTAATGTATCAATAAATTCCTTCTTAATAAGCTCAGCCTGGATATTATCCAGCTTCTTTTGCTCCATGATCTTATCTACGTATAGTCGATAGCCTTTGTCTGATGGGACTCTTCCAGCAGAAGTATGAGGCTGTTCTATAAAGCCCATCTCCTCCAGGTCAGCCATTTCATTTCTGATGGTAGCTGGACTGGTGTTAGTAAGATACTTTTTTGAAATAGTTCTTGAACCCACAGGTTCTGCTGTATTGATGTAGTCTTCAATAATTGCCTGCAATATAAGTCTCTTTCTATCACCTAAATTCACCTTGTTCACCACCTTGTTAGCACTCATTAGTATTGAGTGCTAATTCTATCTAAAAAATATCACTATGGATAAATTTTGTCAATAGGATTTTGCAAAAAAGGGGCAAAAATCTATAGTCGGCTGCTATAATAGTTAATAACAAGCAATAGAGTTACGAGTCTAATAAATAGTAAGCTTGCTACGGGCAGCACCAAGGCAGAAATGCTCTGGGGCAGTTCAATTGGTGCTGCTCTTCCTACGCTTCACTAACTATTTTTAAGACTCTTCACCAATCGCTTTTATATTAACTATTATAACTACCTCTACATAAATTCCATAAAGACTTGGTTTGACAGATCTATACCCTTTGGGGTTAATTTTAGAGTTTTACCGTCAGTTTCAACTAGGCTTTGATTTATTAGCTTATCCAGTGCAGCAGTATACTGAATAAAAAAGTCTGTATCGTATTTATTATTGAATTCCTCTATATCGAGGCCCTCGTTCAGCCTTAGTGCCAGGAATATAGTCTCCCACATTTCTTCAGGCTTATCTATAAGTTCTTCTCCTTCTATAGGAGTTTTTTTATCTTCGAGGTTCCGGATATAGCTATCTATATCTCCAGTATTCCAGAACCTTTTATTGTCAAGCTTTGAGTGGCTTCCTGCACCGATACCTAGATATTCTTCATTTTTCCAGTAGATAAGGTTATGCCTACTTTCTTTTCCGGGCTTAGCAAAATTTGAGATTTCATATTGCTCAAGACCATGGGAAGCCAGTATTTCCTTAGCCAGATGATACATTTGCCTGTCTTCCTCGTCGCTGTTTAGTTTAAGCAGTCCCTTTTCGTTCAAGTCCCAAAGCTTAGTTCCTTCCTCAAGCTTAAGGCTATAGCAGGAAACATGCTCTAAATCCAGAGCCACAATGTTTCTTAGAGTCTCCTCCCACATAGCTTGAGTTTGCTCAGGCAGTGAGAACATCAAATCAACACTGACGTTTTGAAAGCCTGCAGCTCTTGCTATTTTATAGGTGTTAATAAAATCATCCAAGCAATGGACTCGTCCTATACCTTTCAGGAGCTTATCCTGCCATGCCTGAAGTCCAATGCTTAACCTGTTTATGCCTGCGCTTTTATAGGCTTTCATTGCTTCCTCTGTTACAGTTCCCGGGTTGCACTCTATTGTTACCTCACAATTGTGCAAAAGTCTATCTGCAATTTTGTCCATTATTCTTATAATATGCTGATAATGAATAAAGGTGGGGGTACCCCCACCTAAAAACACTGATTTGTATTTTAGCTCCTGCGCTTGCTGATATATATCAATCTCACTTAAAACAGCATCTACATAGCTGTCCATACTCTCAGCTTTATCTGAATATGAATTGAAATCGCAGTACAGGCATTTGCTTTTGCAGAAGGGAATATGAATATACAAGCCAATTTCCTTCATACCTTGCACTCCTTAGTTAATCATTAAGCTTTAATACAGACATAAAGGCTTCTTGTGGGAGCTCCACAGAGCCAACCTGTCTCAGACGCTTCTTTCCTTCTTTTTGCTTCTCTAAAAGCTTCTTCTTTCTGGTTATATCTCCGCCATAGCACTTTGCCAGTACGTCCTTACGAAGGGCTCTTACTGTTTCTCTTGCTATAACCTTTGCTCCCACAGCCGCTTGGATTGGTATCTCAAACTGTTGTCTAGGAATAACATCCTTCAGCTTCTCAGCCATGGCTCTGCCTCTTGGATACGCCTTATCCTTGTGAACTATAAAGGATAGAGCGTCAACAATTTCTGCATTTAGCAATATATCAAGCTTTACAAGCTCTGACTTTTCATAGCCCTTAAGCTCATAGTCAAAGGATGCATAACCCTTTGTTCTTGACTTTAGTGCATCAAAGAAGTCATAGATTATCTCATTTAGCGGCAAGTCATAGTGAAGTATTGCACGCGTCGCTTCCATGTATTCCATATCCTTAAAAATGCCTCTTCTGTTTTGGCACAGCTCCATTATTGCTCCTACATACTCAGTTGGCGTCATTATTGATGCCTTTACTATGGGCTCCTCCATATAGTCTATTTCTTGAATAGCTGGAAGATTTGCTGGATTTGATACATCTATTACTTCACCGTCGGTCCTTATAACATGATAAATAACGCTCGGTGCTGTTGTGACAAGGTTAAGATCATATTCTCTTTCTAATCTCTCCTGGATTATCTCCATATGAAGCAGTCCAAGGAAGCCGCATCTGAAGCCAAAGCCCAGCGCAACAGAGGTTTCTGGTTCGAAAAGCAGTGCAGCATCGTTTAGCTGTAGCTTCTCAAGAGCATCTCTCAAATTATCGTAATCCGCTCCGTCAGCAGGGTATATTCCGCAATACACCATCGGTGTTGCCTTTCTGTATCCCGGAAGAGCTTCCTTACAGGGATTATTGGCATCTGTGATTGTATCACCAACATGGACATCCCTAACTGTCTTTATACTTGCTGTAACATAACCAACATCCCCGGCCATCAGCTGATCACATGGTGTGAGGTGAGGTCTGAAGGTACCTACTTCTATTATTTCATACTCTTTACCTACAGACATCATTCTCATTTTTGTCCCGGGCTTGATAACACCATCCATGACTCTGATAAAAGGTATTACCCCCTTATAGCTGTCGTAGAAGGAGTCAAATATTAGCGCTTTAAGCGGAGCCTCCTCATCGCCCTTAGGATGTGGTATATTCTTTACAATAGCTTCGAGTACTTCCTCTATGCCAATACCTTCCTTTGCAGAAATAAGCGCAGCATTTGAAGCGTCAAGGCCTATAACATCTTCTACTTCCTTCTTAACAACCTCAGGATTTGCACTTGGCAGGTCAATTTTATTTATAACAGGATATATCTCCAAATTGTTATCTAGAGCAAGGTATACATTGGCAAGGGTCTGTGCCTCTATACCCTGAGTTGCATCTACTACCAGTACAGCTCCCTCACATGCAGCCAAGCTTCTTGAAACCTCATAGGTAAAATCCACATGACCTGGAGTATCTATAAGATTGAAAATATACTCCTTGCCATCCTCTGCATTATAGGCTAGCCTTACAGATTGAAGCTTTATTGTTATTCCTCTTTCTCTTTCAAGATCCATATTATCCAATACCTGTTCTTCCATCTCTCTTGCCGAAAGAACTCCGGTCTTCTCGATCAATCTGTCCGCCAATGTAGATTTACCATGATCTATATGAGCTATTATACAAAAATTCCTAATATGTTGCTGTCTCTCACTTGCCATCTAGGCATTCCTCCTTTGATAACTAACATTTATACAATAAATATCATTGCATTCTTTTATATCCACTAATGTGAAAAGTCCCTATAAATTATAGCATATAACATTTCAGCAATAAATATCAAGAAAAAACTTTTTACCAAGCTTCCTACTAACAGCTATTAGCCGACGACATAGCGCTACACTCAGGCACAGGTGCTTTTCTGTAGTGTACTTTCACCCTTAAAAGGAATACCCGCGCCCAGTACTTGCGTCACCTAACCCCTTGGCGTGGACCCGTAAGCAAGTACGTCGGGCCTTGAAAGTACGCGAAAGAAAACGCACCGAAGCCGACTATATAGCACTAACCCAGGCACAAAAATAAAAAGCACCGACAAGTTCACCCTGTCAGTGCTATACCTTCATCTATCCAATGCATCCTTGATATATTTCAGAGCACTTCTTACGGCTCTTACAGCCGGCTCAGTCCTTATATCATATTTCTCTCCTGCTAGCTCAAGCTTCAGGTTATCAGCATCAGTTAGGCTAAGTCCTATTGCGCGCCTGTCATCCCTAATCATCATTATTCTACCGGTAGAAATATCTACAGCATATATCACTACTAAAGTGAACACGAAAAAGAGACATAGGATAGCAAACTTCTTGAACCCGCCCGTCCTTGCTTTCTTTTCCTGCTTTTTTACTTCGCTTCTTGCCTGCATAAAAACTCCATCCTGTCGTATCTATTTCCCTAAGTCCTTTAACACCTCGCCCATAACTATTCCCATTAGTTCAGCAGTGTAATTTGCCTCCTCAATGGTATTATAGGAGCAGCCAATTTCTATCAGCATGGAATAATCACTGACGTATTGGTTATACTTGGCATCTTTCTTATCAATTCTCAGGAACAATCCAGGATATAGTTTATCCATCTTTTTCTTTATATATACTGCAAATTTCTCCAGCTCTTCATAGTTTGGATTCTGTTTTCCGATAACCAGCATTACTCTTGCTGCATCCTTTTTATCAACCTTAACAGTATAGCCCTTTTTTCTTTCATCAATTTGTTCCTGCTTCAAACTGCTGCTGAAGCCATCTCTATGTACATCCAAAAACACCTTGAGAGACTTGTGCTTGTTTATGTTTTCTTTAAGAGATATAAGTGAGTTTGCATAGGAATATGCATATGATACAGTATCGTGATAGGTCTTATCGTGCAAAACCTTGTATTTGTATTGCTTTTCCAGCACCTGTGTCATTATTCTCCCTACCGAAAGCACATTATACTTATCGTCCATTGTATGGAAGTTCCCTGTGCTTATAGGCATATAGGACTCTGAAGTATGCGAATGATAAATAAATACCTCAGGTGCCTTCTTCTCAAAAGCCAGCTTCTCAGGGTCATCTACAGCTTCAGAAGGAGCTTCAGTTACTATACCCCCACCCTCATTATTTATAGGCGATTGCTCCTGCTGCTCTAATATATATTCTTGATCCTCCTTAAAGTATATCGCTCCCTCTGGAGCATTTTCAAAATCAGTTATATCAGGAAGCGTAGCCTTATCATCTATAGCTACCGTATCCTCAGGAGGGTCATATTGACTAAAGGCTGTGTACACAAACTTAAAATAGGTACGAGGATTAGCAAGATCAAGGTTAGCTCCATCAGCAAGGCTGCTAAGAGCAGAAGTAAAAAAGTCCGGAAGCTTGCCCCCTGTGCTTTTCTCGTAGCTCACCTTTGCTGCAGGCATAACTCCGTTTAATATATGTACAAAAAAATTCTTGCTATAGTCTATAAGCTTAATATTTTGCTCTTTATATGTATTAAATACTTCTGCCACCTCATCTGCTTCTTCTATAGGCTCTATCTCTGCAGAAGCCTGAGAGCTTTTTCTCATTATACCCGGAAGGATGGTAAAGGCTAATGCAATAGCAATGCCTATAGCCAGCAGCACAATATACTTTCGCATAATCTTTTGTTTATACAATCACTCCACCTCTCTTTACACAGCTGAAAATACTTTACTTTAAAGTTATATGCTTGCTCACTTCTCATTATGAATGAAAAAAAATAAGCTGGTGCACGAAAGCTGCACCAGCTGCATATTAATGTATATACCTGTCTATATCATCCATTCCTATTCCGGGATGCAGGGCAATATTAAGCCCATTTGCAATAACTCTTGCTATATCTTCAATTAATCTATCAATTTCCTTTGGAGTGACCATGAGATTCCCAATATAAGGTGATAATACCTCGCTTATCATGCTATGCTTATCATCCTTATTCATATTCTTGAGCAAATTATAAAACTGACCATCCTTAGGCGACTGCTCCATAAGCGAGTCAACTACCAGCTCAATAGTATCATTAGCCATTGTGGCAGCATCTACAACTGTTGGAACCCCTATTGCTACACAAGGAACCCCAAGGCTTTCTCTGCTTAGCTCCTTTCTATTGTTTCCTACGCCTGAGCCTGGGTTGATTCCCGTATCAGCTATTTGTATCGTTGTACTGACTCTCTCCATTTTTCTGGAAGCCAAAGCATCGATTGCTATAACAACATCCGGTTTAATCCTGTCCACTATACCTCTTATTATTTCACTGGTCTCTATTCCTGTTATCCCAAGCACTCCAGGAGCTACAGCACAAACTGATCTTACTCCCTCTTCTATTTGCTCAGGTATATATTCCTTGATATGCCTTGTAACCATAAGGTGATCTATAACTCTTGGCCCAAGTGCATCGGGAGTCACATTCCAGTTTCCCAGTCCTACCACCAAAATAACAGATTGGTCATTGAGCTCTACAATTCTAATAAGCTCAGCTGCCATTGCTCTTCCGGCATCATCCTGCAAATCCTTATCATTTTCCTTAAGCCTCGGTATTTCTATAGTTATGTAGTTGCCCTTAGGCTTTCCCATTATTTTTGATCCCACATCCTCTGTAACCTTTACCCTTGTAACTGTTATATCCTCTTCACGCTCTATCTCCACTTCAACGCCCGGAATCTCCTTTTTTTGTCGTTCGCTATACATTTCATGTGCTTCTATTGCTAAATCTGTTCTTATACTCATTTCAATATTCCCTCCTGTTCAAAATAGAAAAAAGGTGGTATAATTTAAAAGTCTTGTCATTTCGCATATTCTTAAGGAAAGTTTGCACTATTGAGGTGTGTTTTATTCAGATGCTAAGCTGCATTTTATTGTGCAAAGCCTTGAAATATTTGACTTGATGACTTGATTCTACAAAATGCAATCATAATTTGCTTGCATTTTAGATTTCGTTATGATAAAATACCATTTGTTAATTGGATTTTGAAGGAGGTGAACTCATTGGCAAATATTAAATCTGCTTTAAAAAGAATAAAGGTTGCGAGATTCAAGACTCGTAGAAATAGAATGATAATTTCCTCCTTGAAAACTTCAATAAAGAAGTATGAAGAATCAATAAAGGCCGGAAATTTAGAGGAAGCAAAGACTTTATACAGCAAGGTTGTAAGTCTTATCGACAAGGCAGCTGCAAAGGGTACTTTACATAAGAACACTGCAGCTAGAAAGAAGTCAAGACTTTCAAAGAAGCTTAAAGTAGCTATGTAAATAGTATTCAAGCCCTGACAATCGTCAGGGCTTTTTACTTTGTCTTTATATTTTTAATCAAACATAGTTACAAGAAGCATTTCTATCGCTAGTCTATCAGACATTTTTCCTGATTTTATACTCATCTCCGCTCCAACGCATCTGCTAAAGGCATTTATAAGCTTATTTTTTTTGATTTTATCACAGTACTTTATACACAGCTTTACAGTAAACTCATGCAACCTCTGCATATCAGCTATAGCCTTGCTTTCATAGCCCTTATAATACAGCTCCTGCACACTGATAATGTTCTTTATCTGCTTAGACAGCATCGCTAGTATCCCAAGAGATGATTCTCCTTCCAGCAGCAAATCGCTATATACTCTAAGACTATCTGATACCCTTCTTTCAGAGCATGCATTGATAAGCTTGAATATATCATTTTCAATATTTTTAGGCATTATGGCACTAATATGCGCCATTGTTACCTCTGTGTCATTTCCCATAAAGCTTACAAGCTTTTTAAGCTCGTTTTCTACATCATAAAGGGTTTTTGAGCTGTTCTTATCAAGGTAGCCTGAGGAGCTAACAAAATAATCAACTTCCCTGGGCTTAATCTGCTTCTTAGCTTTATTAAGAATATTTTTTACCCAGGTAATGAATTCCTCTCTTTCAACTCTGTCAAACTCATAAACGGCTCCTCTTTTTTTTATTTCATTAAAGAGCTTTTTTCTTTTATCTATGCTGCCATAGCTGACAAAAACCAGGCAGGTGGAATCAGAGGAATTTGCAACCATATCTAAAAGTCCTTGAAGCTCTGTTGACGCCGCACTGCTGCCCCCACCTTCTTCTACCTCACCCTTGCCAGAGGACTTTAGAGCATACAAATCACGTACCAAAACCAGCTTTCTATCACAGCCAAAGGGAAAGGTTTCACAGGCATTTGCCAGCTGATCAAGCTTTAGGTGATCTCCCTCAAGTACTGTATAGTTAAGCTCGGGAAAAGCTGTAACCACAGCACCTCTAAGGCTTTCCAAAGCTTTATCTATTAGATATGTTTCTGTTCCAAATACCATCATAACGTTTTTTATGCTTTGATTTTTTATATCACTTATCAGCGCTCTGTAGCTCATAACTAAACCTCCCTGCTTCGCCAGTTTCCTTTTCTGAAATAATACCATACTACCATTGTCTCTGCAAATACCGAAGCTGCAATCGCAATCCATATGCCGTCTGTACCAAGTGTAGTCCTTGAAAGTACATAGGCTAGAGGAATTTTAACCAGCCAATTTCCTACTAAAGCTCCAAGCATTGATGGCTTTGTATCTCCAGCACCTTTGAGTACAGCATTGAAAACCGTAAGAAACACAAGAAAAATAAGTCCTACATATACTATACGTAAGTATCTTGCACCTATAGCTAATACCTCAGGATCAGGAAGGAATATCATTGTCATGTATCTCGAGAAAACCACATAAGGTATTGCAAGTATTACAAGACATATCAACGCAACCTTGATGCCCTCTTTTATAAGTTTGTCTATCCTGTCAACATCTTTGCTTCCCAGCCCTTGCCCTACCATGATGGATATCGCTACCTCCAAGCCACCCAAAAATATAAAAAGTATGGAAAACAGCCTGCCGCCAGTATTAAATGCCGCAATTGCCGCCATCCCCTTTTCTGCAGCGGCTTTATACATAAGCATACCCGTAAATGGACGAGTTATTCCGTAAAGCACTGCATAACCGCCGATTCTGATTGTTCGGTATAGCATGCTCCTACTCACATGCATCCCTCTGATAAATTGTGGAAGGTTTAGCCTAAGCAGCTTCAGAACCTTTATTGATAGTGCGATTACGGCAAACACCTCTCCTACGACAGTCGCCATTGCAGCACCACTAATTCCATAGCCAAGCAGCATTATGAAAACCCAGTCCAATACTATATTAATCAAATTTGATATTCCCAAAAACCACATTGGAGTCTTGGTATCACCTTTGGCATGAAGTATGGCTACCAAAACTACAGTAATAAAGTTTATCGGTATTGAAATGAATATTATATCTATATAGCTTTTTGCATGCATAAAAACTTCAGGTGTGACCCCGAATATACCTATCAGTGTATTTTTAAGCAGCTGCGCTGCAGCAAATACTGTTATGCCGAATAGACCGGCGTAGACTATAGACTGCTTTGAGGCATCCAAAAACTCCTGCTCATTATCTGCTCCAACGGCTCTTGCGACAATAGCTGTAGTGCCCGAGCTTATTAGCACTGGCATTACGAAAATCACACTTAGTATTGATGCAGATATTCCAGCTCCTGCATTTTGACTTGTTCCAAGCCAAGAAATAAAAAGAAGGTCTACTATACCAAACAAGGTATGCAGCGTTGAGACCATCATAACAGGCCACGCCAGCTTCCAAATGTCTTTTCTTATACTCACACAAACACCCCACAATAAAAAAATATAATATATCTCCTATAGATTATAATATATATGGAGTATTTTGCATACGAAACTTTAGCTTTGACTTACTTTACAGTTGACACTCTCAAGCTCTTTCCATTCGTTGTTATAGTCACTGCACCGTTTTCATCAGTCCTAAATACCTTTATCCCTCTTGAGCTATATGCCTCTAATACATCAGCCGATGGATGCCCAAAGTTGTTTTTCCCAACGGGTATAACTGCAAGCAACGGCTTTACAGCATCTATAAATCCATCACTAGAGGAGGTCTTACTGCCATGGTGAGGCACCTTCAGTATATCTGCTCTCACGGCTTCTC
The DNA here is from genome assembly GCA_937976095.1 of uncultured Clostridia bacterium. Taxonomy (GTDB): domain Bacteria; phylum Bacillota; class Clostridia; order Lutisporales; family Lutisporaceae; genus CALGKJ01. Next base: position 14,729 of record CALJSV010000069.1, read on the forward strand.
CTTGCAGCCTTTGCTCCACAACCTTTTCTATATCACCTGTAAACAAGGCTTCAAAATCCCTATAAATAAGCTTCGCTACTATTGAAGTATTGTTGGGATTTGTATGCTTTTCATCAGAGCTCGGAGACATTATACGCACCTTGACGTCTTTTCCGAGGATATCTCTTCCAAGATTGATTGTGTCACCCTTATCCACATATACAACCTTTACTCTCTTCAGTGCGCATAGATCAAGTATAGCTTTATAGCTTGGCGAAATAGACGCCTCATTATATTCTACTTTCGGAAAAATCAGGTTTTTGACCTTAAAGCTTTTCAGCACTTCTATAAGTCCTTCCATATGGTCGTCATGGGCATGGGAAACCATAATAGTATCAATGCGCCATATACCCTGATGCAGAAGCGCCGGCACGGTTATATACCTGCCTACATTGTAGTAATATTTACCCTCGCTTGAGCCTCCTCCATCTACAAGTAATACTCTTTTGTTGGGTGCTACTATACAAGCACTGTCTCCCTGTCCAACATCAAAGTAAGTTACTCGAAGGCTTCCCGGAAGCACATATACAGTAATGGCTAGCAGCAGCAAAGCGCAGCCTGCCAATCTGTATCTGCTTTTGTAGCAACAGTAATGCTTAAAGTCAAACCATTGAAACAGGTATAATACTCCCATGTAATACAATGCGTAGAAGTATATAGGCAATGTAGGCAGTAAAAATCCAGCTATCTTTATGTCCGCTGCAGCACTGGTTATATATGTAAGCACACGAATTGCATAAAAGCCAATGGAGAATATATACATTGAAAGGTACTGGGATATAAGTCCCACAAGCACACCTACAAAGCCTGCACTTGTGATTACAAAGGCCAGCGGTACAGCTGCAAGGTTTAGTAATATACTGGCAATAGAAACATAATTGAAGTACCAAGCTAATATAGGCATAATACCTATCCATACAGCCAAGGACAGTGACAAGGACTCTCTAAGCCAAGTAGGTAAGACTTTCAGTGCCTTTCGAATAGGCTCATATAAAGCTGCTATTGAGTATATGCAGCAAAAGGATATAATAAAGCCGGGGTTGTGTATACTCAAGGGGTTTATTAGCAGAAGCAATATTGCAGCAAAGGATACCGATGCTGTAAGATTATAATCCCTATCTAAAAGCTTTCCCATAAGCATTATTGCAAACATCAAAAAGGCTCTTACAGCAGGCGTAGGAAAGCCTATGATAGCAATATAGAACAGTAGAGCTATAAGCTTTATCACTCCATCCACCTTGCTGCTAAGCCTAAAGGGCTTCAGCATGTAACCCAATATAAGCACCAAAAACCCAATATGCAGTCCCGATACTGAAAGCACATGTGCTATACCAGTTTTTTTAAAGGCTTCCATGGACTCCTCATCAATATCACTCTTGCTGCCAGTAAGTACCCCGTACATTATGGCAGCCTCCTTCTCTGGCATTGCAGCATAGATTACTCTTTTTATTGCGCTCTTGCTCTTATAGAATATCCCTGCAAAAAAGCCCTGGTTGTTATGACTTATCAAGGCTATCTCATCTGCCTGTATGATTTTATATATACCCTTGCTTTTATAATACTTTACAAAATCAAAGTCTCCCGGATTCCTTTTACCTGATATGGCTGTTACTTTGCCGCTTATATTGACCTTGTCTCCAAACTTAAAGCCTATGTCTCCTTTGTATCTTATTATCAGCTTTTCTTTGTAATTAAAAAGCTTGTCACCATATATAACCTCACTGCTTTTTATTAGATACTCAGTATATGAGGCTCTCTCTACCGGCTCAGTAATTACAACCCCAGCTATAGTTATAAAGCTTCCAGAGTAGCTCTGCAGCTTACTGTCAGGCCTATAGAAGGCTGTATATAAAAACATGCCGAATAAGCATACAGTCAGTAGGAGTATAGCCTTTAATGAGATATCTCTATGCCTGTTTATAAAAGCCAATAGCAAAGCCAGCAAGAAGCTGCCTAGTATAATCGCCATACCGGGCAGCAGCTTACTGGCTATAAATATTCCTGTTATAAACGCGAGAGCTATATATAGCATTGTATTCTTCAAAAAATCACATCCAAGCAGAGTTTTTTGTTAACTTCTACTTACATATGCATTTTTCCTGCTAGTCTTCTACATTTTTTCGTATTGCTCTCTGGTATAGAATTTTTTGCAATAAAAAAGAATCATACGGAAAGCAACCATATAATTCCTTGTTAGTTTGAATATATATCTGAAAACTCAATGTTTATACGCTCTATCCTATTTTGAGTTGTGTTCAGATAGCTTTCCTCTATGTTTTGCTGCTCAATCTGTCTTACTGGAAGTGTTATTATAAATTCGCTGCCCTCACCCTCTTCGCTTTCTACACTTATTCTTCCATCATGCAGCTCTACCAGTGATTTTACCAGCGAGAGACCTATGCCGCTGCCCTCATGATTGCGGGTGAAGGACTTGTCTATCTGCCTGAACCTCTCAAAAACATCCTCATGCATGTCTTTTGCTATACCGATGCCGGTATCGATTATTCTCATAGTTATTGAGGTCTCTCCATCCTCAACCAAAACAGTAATACTCCCACCAGGACCTGTAAACTTTATCGCATTTGATAGGAGATTTAATACTATTCTCTCTATCTTATCCGGGTCACAAGCTATGTACTTTTCCTCAGTATCAGTATCAAATATAAGTGCGATCCCTTTTTGCTCTGTATAATCAGCTACCGAAAGCACGATATCCTCAACTATGCTCACTATATTGCAATTTTTAAGCTTGATATCAAAAAATCCTGAATCAATCCTTGTTATATCTATCAAGTTATTTACAAGCCTTAAAAGCCTATAGCAATTCTGTTTCATAATGCCTGTATAGCGCAGCACCTTGCCGTTGTCCTTATCCACGCTATCACCTTCAAACATAAGCTTGAAGGTTTGAAGCGCCCCAAGTATAACGTTAAGAGGAGTCCTCAGCTCGTGTGAAATATTAGATATAAAATCAGTTCTGAGCTTGTCATATTCTATTGCTTCGCTTAGAAGCCTTTTATTCTCCATAACCTTTTGAATTAACTCTTCTGACAGCTTCTTCTCAGTTATATCATGTATGATTGTAAGCAGTGGAGATTTATCATTATGTGATAAGGACATAAACATAGATTCAACATAAATTTTTGTGCCGTCCAATCTTAGCAGCTCCCATTCAAACAAAGGCGAGTAAAGGTTACTTTCTGTGATTTTTTGCAGATTCTGCTCGAAGCTTTCCCTATAGTCAGGGTGAACAAATTCAAGCAGATTCGCTCCCTTAAGCTCTTCAGGGGTAGAAGCTCCAACAAGCTT
>CALJSV010000070.1 GCA_937976095.1 uncultured Clostridia bacterium
AATTCTATTCTCTGGGTGCAATACGGACAGCATTGCGACTCCTACCGAGCTTTATGTTAGCGCTGCTGCAAGCCTTAAGGCACCATTGGACGAGATCATGCAAAGCCTTAAGGCTGATAAAGGAATAATTGTGAATGTCAACTATGGAAGCTCGGGCACTCTGCAAAAGCAAATTGAAGAAGGTGCTCCTGTAGATGTATTTATTTCTGCTGGTAAAAGACAGGTAGATGTGCTTATTGAAAAAGGCCTGGCTGATAAAGACAGCTACAGAGAGCTTTTGGACAATTCCCTTGTGCTTATTGTTTCAAACAACTATGATAAAAACATTAGGGGCTTGGAGGATCTAAAGGACAAAAACATAAAGCTGGCTTTAGGCGAGGTTGGTACTGTACCTGTTGGCCAGTATTCCAAGGAGTATATTGAGAATGCAAATTTATGGACTGCCTTTGAAGGTAAGATCGTATATGCAAAGGACGTAAAGTCTGTCCTAAGCTATGTAGAGGCAGGAGATGCTCAGGCTGGCATAGTATACCATAGTGATACCTTTGGTCTTAAAAACAGCTATATAGCTCATATGATATCAGGAGAGCTGCATAGTCCTATTGTGTACCCTATAGTTAAACTTACTGCAAATAAGAATGATGCATCAGATATATTTATAGCTTATCTGATGTCTGATAAATCAAAGTCGATATTTGAAAAATACTATTTCAATGTAAAGTAAGGAAATTATATGATAATTAGTGCACTGCTGATTTCACTAAAAATGAGCATAGTCTCCATAATAGCCAGCAGTATAGTAGGTATAGGGCTTGCTAGGCTTTTCTTCCGCAGAAGAGGAAGCTTAAAAAGTCTTGTAGATAACCTGCTGCTTGTTCCTGTTTTTTTGCCACCATCAATAGTAGGCTATGCTCTTCTAGTTGTGCTAGGCAGAAATGGGGTAATTGGACGTCTCTTTTACGAGCTTTTTAATGCAGGCATAATCTTTACCTGGCAGGCTGGAGCTATTGCTACATTTATAATGTCTGTTCCCATTGTATACCAGAACAGCAAGGCTACTTTTATTAGTATTGATCACAACTGTGAGGAGGCAGCAAAGGTGGATGGAGCCAATAAGCTTCAGATTTTTACTCTTATAACTCTTCCAATGTCAATGAAGGGACTGCTTACAGGTATTATACTTGGCTTTGCAAGAGCCTTTGGAGAGTTCGGTGCCACTCTTATGGTAGCCGGAAATATACCGGGAAGTACACAAAGCCTGCCTACTGCTATGTATTATGCAGTAGAAGGAGGAGACAGACTACTAGCAAATCAGATATTTGCTGCGGTATTAGGAGTTAGCTTTTTGCTTATTGTCTTATTTAACCACATTTCTCACAGGAACGAATATTAAAAATCCATGAATCCCGACCGGGCTCATGGATTTTTCTTATTTCCTTATACCTGATATATAATACAGCTCTTCACTATCTATTATTTTGTCTACCTCAAACCATTTTGTCATTTCGGCTGCTGTCGCTTCTCCTGCCGGCAGTATATGCTCAGCTACGCTGCTGCTTTTGCTGTGTATCTCATTAATCTTCTCCTTGCTCTCTGAGTGAGCAATTATTATTTTGCCATAAGGAGCTGCCAGCTTATGAAGATGTTCAAATATTGCAGCCTTATCTGTAAAATGCGGATACACAGAGTATAAGAATATATAGTCGAAGCCTTTATCAGTAAGCTCAAAAACATCTATATTTATAAATTCTACTCTTTCATCCTGATATCTACTACTTGCTATTTCTATCATCTTGTCTGATAAGTCTACAGCAGTGATACTCTTAGGTAATGTGCTAAGCAGCTGCTTTATTAGAGCTCCAGTGCCAGTACCTACATCTAGTAGCCTTCCATCCTTTTTTACCTCACTTAGCTCCATTATGAGCTTTAGCTTAGACTCATTATGCACGGCTATTTCATCCCATTTATGGGCAAGCTTGTTAAAAAACTCTCTATTGTCCATATGTCATTGACCTCTCACTTTTTTCTAACACTCTTACTACTACAGGTATAAGCAGAAGCTGAGTAGCAATTCCCCAGATAGGCTTTATTAGTGCACCTGTTAGGAACATCTTGAGGAGGTATTGATTGCCATTGCTTACGAATAGTATATAGTTTGCCGCTCCAGACACAAGCCTACCTATAATCATTGCTGCTATAAGTGATACCAGCAGATTAAGCTTAGTTTTCTTGTAGAGAAGTCCTGTTATAAGGCCATAGGCAGCAAGCTCAAGAGCCATAGAAATTCCTACTGGATATATTGGCGGCATACCGGTAAGCAGTGAGTTTAATAGCGGTGTCATAAAGTCAACTGTAAGCCCATATAATGGCCCCAGTATAAGACCACAAAGCAGTACTGGTATATGCATAGGCAAAAATACCTGGCCTGCCATACCTACCATATGGAAAACATATGGCACTATTAGACCCAGAGCTAGAAACACTGCACTTTTTACTAATTTTACTGTTTTTTGATTCATAGATTGATATCCCCCTTTAAAATATTTAAAGGTAGAGTAAAATACTCTACCTTCGTAGCATAGTTATGTAAAATCAAAACTAGAATTATAGGATCTTCGTGACCCAGAAATATTATATCATACACTTTCTTTTTTTGGAACCCTCATTTTCGGTTTATAATGACGCTCCCTATTATATACCAGAACATCAAGGCTACAACTTCTTATACAGCAAAAATCTGTGATTGATCATTTGTAGAGATTTGTTTTTCTAGTATGAGAAGGTGAGATAAGCACCACAAAAGTCTCCGTAAAATAAACCGGCTTCGTAGAATCTCATTTTCAAAAATGACAAACCTAAGTCTTTTATGGTACCTATTCTTTCTTATTTTCAAATATTAATTCCAGAAGCCTTTATCAGGAAAATCGCATTTCTTGTTGTTGATACACCATTTCTCAACTTGTAATCAAATATAATCTGATCATTTTCATAGCTTTCCTGGAAGTGGTAATTCTTGACCTTGCCATTGCTTTCCCCCTCCAGGTCTGCCAATTCCAGGTCATGCGTTGTGACCATTCCTGAAGCCTTGTATTGGTTGAGAGCATGTATGACCTTCCTTGCAGCAGTATGACGATCTATGGAGTTTGTACCCTTGAAGATTTCATCCAATAGAAAAAAACTCTTCCATTTGTTTTTGCTTGGTCGATGATCATTTTGATCCTGATAATTTCACCATAAAAGCTAGAGATATTATTTTGAAGATCATCTGCAACCCTCATGCAGGTATAAAGCCTCATAGGCTTACATGTGAATTCTGCTGCATACACTACTGATCCTATACTTGCCAAAACCAGATTAACACCAATTGTTCGGAGAAAAGTGCTTTTACCGGACATATTTGAGCCAGTAATAAGTGCAATTGGTTGATCACAGCTAAATTGAATGTCATTAACAACACACCTGCTTCCAAGTAGAGGGTGCCCCACCCCAGCTGCATTGATAGTCCTATAGGATGAGTCCTCTTCAAAGGCAGGCATAACCCACTGAGGGTGGTTATAGTTAATCAAGGCTATGCTTGATAACGCTTCAAATTCTCCAATTATCTCAAGCCAACTCCCTAAGTGCTTTCCCGACTGAGCCTTCCACTTTTCCAAGTAAAGAAAATATTGATAATCCCACAACAAAAGTATATTAAGAAGGATATGCAGCATATTGTTGCGGTTTGATATACCAGAAGCAAGTGCTGCAAGGTCTCTAATCTGCCTCGAGGGCAAGCCTTTTTGGTCGTTAAGCATTCGTGCTTTTAGATTTTTCAATACTACTTCTCTAAATTTATGCTTTTCGAGCAAAACAAGGATATCCTCCAACTTTTTAAGGCTTTTACTGCATTTGTCTAAAGCTTCAAACTTGATTGTAGCCTTTTTCCAATTTGAGAATATTAATAAGGATTGAAAAACAAACATAGCTAGAGGTATGAAGCTAGGTACAAGCTTTAAAACCAGCCCAGAAAATAGTAATAGTATAGTTATAAAAGGCAGCCCCCTAACTACAATAGAAGCCCATGGCTTTTGATAGAAGGCCTCCTTTGTCTGCGCCCACTCGACAAGTTCGTTGTATTCTTTATCACTTGCATTAAGCTTAATACCCTCAGCCCGTAACCTGTGTCTGAAGTTGATTTTTTTTGATAGCTCGCCGATAGATTTCTGCTTTAGAATCGTAATAGAAGTATCTTCATCAGGATAAAGCAGAGCTTTGCTCAAAGCCCTACGTCCCCAGGGGGTAGCGCACATGCTAATCCACTGGAACAGCGAATCTCTTCCAATAATATCAAGGTCACTGGCATAGGGATGACCTGGGACAATCAAATCACTTCCATCATCTTTAAAGCCTCGCCACTGCCCATTAAGCCTTTTTGCGCCCTGAAAGTTGATGTCAGCTAAGATATCCGAGAGCACTTTCCGTTTAGTGAGAAATACATGCTTCTTATCAAGAAGTACATATCCTATAATTAGGACAGATAGCACAGCTATTACCATCATAGACTGCTTAAGATTGTAAAACATAGCCATTATCACAAATGAAATTATGATAAATACATATTTTGACAATACGATATTGCTTATTGCTTTGCTTATATAAGCTGATAAACTATTGTATTTTATTTCTCTCTTATAGTAAGTTTCGTTCAAGATAGTGCACCTCTTATTCTCTGGAGTCATATTTGACATTTAGCGACAGGAACCATCCCTGGGCAGTTTTTCTGCAACCAAACTAAAGGTCTTAGGTATACCCTTGTCATATACCTCCGAAGAAAGATTAGGCTCTTCCCTTAGAAGCTTGATCAGCATAGCTTCATCTGCTACCGCCGTTACTATTTCTCCCAGGTTCCACTTTCTTATGTAGGCTTTTGCAGGCTGATTGCTTCTTTCATCTGACAGGTATTTAGAGTAGGATACTTCAACCTCTTGGAGAGAGGCATCAAAATAATCACCTGTTACCTTGTGTTTGCGTACATTGGCAGTAGTTCCTCTTGAGGTAAGTAGTTTAGTTGATACGGGGTGAAAGTCTCTTAGTATAAAACTGCCTCCTGGCTTTAGGAGTTTGTTGGCAACTCTAAAAAAAGGATGCAGATCGGTGAAATAGTGGATTATTCCAAGCTCTGCGAATACTATATCATTGGAGGAATTAAGAATGCTCTGGTCAAGCTCAAGCACATCACTCATTATGTATTCTATCTTTACACCCGCTGCAGCGGCCAGCTCTTCTGCATAGCGCTTGTTTGCGGGGGAAAAATCTATTACTTTAACCTCTGCTCCGAGAAGTGCAAGGGCAACAGCCTTCACTCCGTTAGAGCCCATTAGGTTCACTATCCTTTTACCATTTACATCTCCAAAAAGCTCCATTAGAGGCTTTAGCTTCACTGTAGGATCCTTTACAATTTTTTGCGCAAGCTCTTCCGGCGCTCCGAAGCGGTTTATCCACGCATCATAGGTATCCTGATTCCATGCAAGCTCATTAGTGCTTTGTAGTTCTTTATCCATACATGTCTTCCTCTCATTTAATATCATATTTATACTACCATATTATTATCGCTTTTTGCCAATGGTTTAATATTTACCAAAGGCTGTACTAATATCTCTTATACTGTATAATAATTATATAAAACGGCTATAAAAAAGGAGGTATAAAATGCAGCTGGATATCTTAAAATTCGTACAGGGTTTTAGAACGCCATTATTTGATCATTTTTTTGAACTGGTAACAGCTACAGCGGAGGAAACACTGCTAATGCTGATGGCAGCAGTACTTATTTGGTGCCTTGCCAAGGACATTGGCTA
>CALJSV010000071.1 GCA_937976095.1 uncultured Clostridia bacterium
GAAACTTCTCCATTTGCATTCTCACTCCTTAAAAATATTAAAAATTATATTAAAACTTTAATATACAAATATATTGTCCAAAAAAACAAAAAAACCAGCAAGTGAAAATGCTGGTCTAAAAGCAATTCAGCGATAGCTGAAATAGCTTGTCTGACTACAAACTTCACTCATAGTCGCGCAATATTGGCTGCGCGGTAGAAACTTTCGGGCCATCTTACCGAGATTATATGAGTTATTTATTTTGTATTTAATATAGTATATTGAAAGTAAATTGATTTGTCAAATAGTTAAAAACAAGCATATGAATGCTTCATGAAATTATAACATAATCTTTAAATTTTCTATTCTATTTTTATCTATGCTATTTACAACAAACCTTATATTTTCATATTCTATGTATTCTCCTGCCTTAGGTAATCTCCCAAATAACCCTACAGCAAATCCGCCTATTGAGTCAAAGTTTTCAGATTCAATATGCAGCCCAATTACCTCATTTATAACTTCTATTTTTGCAGTGCCTTTGACAATATATTCATTTGCATTAATAATCTCTACCTCTATATCACTTTTATCATATTCATCTCTTATATCGCCAACTATTTCTTGCACTAAATCGTCCATTGTAACGATTCCCGCAGTACCGCCATATTCATCTAAAGCAATGGCAAAGGGTGCCTTCTTACTTCTCATTTCAGCAAACAAGTCAGCAACACCCTTGAATTCATAAGTAAAGTACGCTTCCTTTATATAGTTATTTATATCAAAAGAATTCCTATCTAAATCACAAAATATCAAATCCCTGAGGTGTACAACACCTATTATTTTATCTATTTTATCTTGATATATGGGGAGTCGTGAAAAACGATTCTCCTTAAATACCTTTGCTATTTCATCATAGGATGAGTTCATTTTAATAGCTACAATGTCGGTCCTTGGTGTCATCACATCGCTTACCTGCAAATCTCCAAACTCAAATACATTGTGAATTAGCTTTTTTTCTTCTTCTTCTAAGACACCTTCTTCATGGCTTACATTAATCATTGTTTTTATTTCTTCTACTGTAAAAAAGGTCTTTTGTCTATCTACCTTTCCACCCAGCATTAAAATAATTAAATTTGTTATGTTTATTAGAACTGTTATTATCGGATTTAATATCATAGTAACAATTGAGATAAATCTGGCTACCTTTAGTGCGACTTTTTCCGAGCTTCCTGCTGCCAGAGACTTTGGTGTTATTTCTCCAAAAATCAACACCAGAATAGTCATAATACCAGTTGCAATCCCTACACCTGTATTTCCGAAATACTTAATTGCTAACGAAGTCGCTAAAGCAGATGCTCCGATATTCACAATATTATTTCCTAGCAATATAGCCCCTAATAGTCTACTTGGATTATCTACTAAGCGTTGAACCAAATCAGCTCCTTTTATACCCTCATCTACCATATGTCTTAATCTAATTCTACTCAAAGACATTAATGCTGTTTCAGACGCAGAGAAAAAGGCAGATAAGCACAAGAAAGCAATTAACAAAAGTATCTGTTGCGTATCACTCATTTTTAGAATACCACATCCTCCCAATTAATAATTATTTACCAAATCAGAATTCATAGATATGATATCATGTTCATCATATCCTGTAAACATTATATGCTTAAGTCCATGCACTAACCGAAGGTGATTCAAGCTTAAGTTGTTCTGCTGTATTCATTTATCATTGCCTCAAAAACCTTCTGAATGGGCTTTCTATACTTCTCGGAAGCCGCCTTGCAGTCCTCATATTCCGGTGAGTATTTTATTACCTCTCCATCCATAATTCCTACTTTAAAGCGTATAGCTCCAAGGGATGTATCAATACTTACTATCCTTCGCTCTAATATATCTCTTTTCATTATAGTATATCTTACTCCAAAGGTGCTGGTATGCTTTAAAAGCATTTTAGTAAAGTACTCACGTTTATCAACGTCACATAAAATAGAAAGCATAACTGCAGGTCTGTTTTTCTTCATATAGATGCTTGTAAAGTATACATCTAGGGCACCCTCTGAAAGCAGCTTATCCATTAGAAAGCCCAGCTGCTCACCTGTCATGTCGTCTATGTTTGTGTCTATTCTCACAACCTCATCATTGAGTTTTTTTTTAGCATCAAAGATTATTACCCTTAATACATTAGGTACTTCATAGGTTTTCTTTCCAAGTCCGTAGCCTATTCGGTCTATCATTACATTGCCAAGCTCACCATGCTCGCTTCCCAGAGCCTTAACTATAGCTGCACCTGTAGGGGTAACAAGCTCAAAGCCTGCATTGTTATAATAAACCGGAGTGTCCTTAAGTATCTCTAAGGTAGCTGGTGCAGGCAGCGGAAATACCCCATGCTGGCACTTAACAAAGCCCCTTGAAAGCGGTAGACTGGAAAACACAATGCTTTCGATGCCTAGAGCATCTATACATATAGCCGTTCCTACAATATCTACAATAGAATCAACCGCTCCTACTTCATGAAAATGCACCTCAGCCACAGGCTTACCATGTATTTTGCCTTCCGCTTCAGCAATGACTGCAAATATTTTCTTGCTTAGCTGCTTTACTCTGTCATTTAAGCTACTGTCATCTATCAGCTTTACTATATCCTTATAGCTTCTATGCTCATGAGTTCGATCATGCATATGATCAGTTCGATCATTCATATGATGACTGTGTCCTGCAGCTACCTCTACACTATGATCATGGTCATGACTATGCTTTTCCTGTTCCAGCTCAACTTCAAGATATGTACCCATTATTCCATTTTTTAGCTTCTTCTCAATCTTCAGCTCATAGCCGCTAACTCCCAAAAGCTTTAGCCCTTCTAAAAGCACCCTTTCTTCCACACCAATGTCTAAAAGTGCTCCTAAGGTCATATTGCCGCTTATTCCGGAAAAGCAATCAAAATATAAGGTTTTCATGCGTTCACTCCTATGCTTTTGTTTTATTTATCAGTGCTGCCAGATAGCCTGCTCCGAAGCCATTATCGATATTCACTACTCCGATACCGCTGGCGCAGCTATTTATCATCGTTAGCAGTGCAGATAAGCCTCCAAAATTTGCTCCATAGCCCACACTTGTAGGCACAGCTACTACCGGGCAGCTTACAAGGCCCGTCACCACACTTGCCAGTGCTCCCTCCATGCCTGCTACTGCAATTACTACACTAGCATCTAAGAGCACCTCTGAATTCATAAGCAGTCTGTGAAGTCCTGCAACTCCTACATCATAAAGCCTTACTACTTTATTCCCCATAAACTCTGCTGTGACAGTTGCTTCTTCTGCAACAGGCATATCCGATGTACCTCCTGTTGCCACTACTATTGTTCCGCTATTGAGGCGTACTTCCTCGCGTATTACAGCTAGGGTTCTTGCGCTTTCATTGTATACTACGTCAGCCACTCTATCTTTTACAGCCTTGTATATTTCCACGCTGGCCCTTGTTCCAAGCACATTGCTGTGGTGCCTTAGTAGAGTCTCGAATATGGAAGCACATTGCTCAGGGGTCTTTCCTGCGCAATATATAACCTCACCGACTCCCTTTCTTAGCTTTCTATGATTATCCAGCTTTGCAAAGCCAAGATCCTCATAGGGAAGCTTCTTTAGCTCGTTAAGCGCTTCATCTATCTCTATATTACCGTTTTTTACGCTGTTTAACAGCTGCTTCAAGTACCTTTCGTCCATTACTGCTCTCCTTTGCTTACTCCTGCTTTATGGCATCATTCAGGCTTCCTGTTCTATAGCCCCCCATATCAAGGGTTACGTAAGAAAAGCCCAGTTCCTTTAGCTTATCGTTTATTGCTTTCATTTTCCTTAGATCAAGCCCTGCCAGTTCTTCAGGCAAAAGCTCAATTCTTGCAATCCTTTCATGACATCTGACTCTTAGCTGTGAAAACCCATAGCTTCTAATGTAGGTCTCTGCTTTTTCTACCATCCTGAGCTTTTCCTCAGTTATAAGCTCGTTATAGGGTACTCTGGAAGCAAGACATGCAAGGCTAGGTACATTCCAGGTCCACAGCTCAAGCCCTCTTGAGTACTCCCTTACCTCAGCCTTAGTAATACCGCAGGCCTTTAGAGGACTTACTACTCCTAGCTCCTTAAGAGCCTTCATGCCGGGTCTGTAGTCCCCCTCATCATCAGCATTTGTTCCATCAAACACAGTATCTATACCATGCTCTCCGGCAATTCTTATTATTTCCTCAAATATTTTTTTCTTGCATATGTAGCATCTATCCGGAGGGTTTTCCTTAAAGCCCTCTATGTCAAATATATCAAAATCAACTGTTATGTGTCTAATCCCTATTTCCCTTGCCATTTTTAGTGCGGCAGCCTTTTCCTCCTCTGCAATTACATTGGAAAGCACTGTTACAGCTATTACATTGTCATATCCAAGTGCATCCAAAGAAGCCTTTATCAAAAAAGCGCTGTCTACTCCTCCTGAAAACGCAACCGCCGCCTTCCCGTATGATTTTATGTAAGCCTTAAGCTCATTAACCCTCTCCACTCGTCTACCTCCATAATAATCAATTATTTCTATACAATAATAATTATACATTAGGCAGCATGCTTTTACAAAGCAAAACGGTGAAGGCCCGCCTTCACTGTTGCTTTACAAAGTAAAAACAGTGAAGGCGACCCTTCACTGTTGGTTTTAGAATTTAAACTTCTGTGTATTTCTGCTAAGCTCATGTGCAAGCTCTGCCAACTCTTGTGCAGCCTGCGAAACCTGCAGAATAACTGCAGCCTGCTCTTCTGAAGATGCTGCCACTTCCTCTGTCCCTGCCGCAGTCTCCTCTGATATACTTGCTATATCTGAAATAGCCTCGCTTGCTGAGTTTGCGTTGGTAACCAATAAACTTGAGGTTTTTGAAATTGATTTAATGTTTTCTACAATACTTGTTACCATTGACTTTATATTGTCGAAGGCGCTGATAGTGTCTGCCAGTGCCTTTCCTTGCTCTTCAACAATTACCTCTGTTTTGTCCATTTCAAGAGAAGCCGCTTGTACACTTGACTGCATATCTCTTATTAATCTTTCAATTTCCTTGACAGAAACGGCAGATTGCTCTGCAAGCTTACGTACCTCGTTTGCAACAACAGCAAAGCCTCTACCCATCTCTCCTGCTCTGGCTGCTTCAATTGCTGCATTAAGTGACAGCAGGTTTGTTTGCTCTGCGATCTGGTTTATTACTACTAATATTTGACCTATTGAGTCGGACTTTGCAGCTAGCTGCGATATGGCTTCTCCCACGCTTAAAGCTGCTTCCTTGCTTTCACCCATCCTAACAGCTTGAAGCTCAACTGAGCTTTCACCTGCATTTACCGTTTTCATAGCCCTATCAGCCACTTCCTCAGAGTTTGAAATGGCAAGTGCCATTCTACTAAGGCTCTCAACAATTTCATTAATACGCACGCTTCCATTTTCTGCTGAGTTTGCTTGTTCTGTAGCCCCTTTTGCTAGTTCGGATATAGTGGCTGCTACCTGCTCTGAACCAACCTCCAATTCTTCTAGAGAGTTCTTCATAGTCTCAGAGGAAGTAAAAATTGAAGTTTCAGCAGATTTCATGCTTACTAGCAAACCTCTGATGTCTGTAACCATATTATTTATCGATTTGGCTATTATACCAAGCTCATCCTTTTGGTTTATGTTTAAGCTGCTGCTAAAATCATACGAAGCTATTGTACTAAGATAGTTCATTATATTTTTAGTGGTCTTGTTTAAAGGTATAACTATTGCTGCAATAAATATTATAGAAATCAGTATTAAACCGACAGTAAAAATGAGAATTTCATTTCTTATTGCTGATTTCATAGCTACCATATCATCAACGTATACGCCTGTTCCAACTATCCACTGCCACTCTTCAAAGCCGATTACATAGGATATCTTTGGCTGTGGCTTTTCAAAGCCAGGCTTAGCCCAATCGTACTTTACCTCTCCTCGGCCACTTTTCTTTGCAACATCAGCCATTTCCACAAAAAGCTTTACGCCATTTGGATCCTTATAATCACTTAAGTCTTGTCCGTCCAGCTTAGGATTAGTAGGATGCATAACCATGGTAGGCTTGTAGTCATTAATCCATACATATCCATCAGTACCATATCTTAAGCTTTTAATAGCTGTAAGTGCATTTTCCTTAGCTATTTGCTCACTTACAACTCCTAATTTGAATTGGTCATAGTTGTGCTTTACAATAGAGTGTGCTGCTTCCGCAAGGCTAATGACCTTATCAGTGGTACGGTTTTCTATTTCCTCATATGCTGCAGGTATTATGAAAAGTGATATAAGGCTTGTAAACCCAAATATAATAACCGTTACCATAAGAATTATTTTGTTCTTTAAGCTTAAGTTTTTCATTAAATGTCCCCCCATCATTTGTATAATAATTATTATTCAACAATATCTATTTCGTCACCCACTACTATTTTTCCTTCTTTTAGAACCTTAGTAAATATACCCTCTGTCGGCATTACGCAGTTGCCCACCTGATGGAAGATGGCGCATTTGGTATGGCATTCCTTGCCAATCTGAGTAACCTCTTGTATTGTTTCACCGATCTTCATTTTAGTACCCACCGGCAGCTTCCAAAGCTCAAATCCTTCAGTGGTTATATTTTCGGCAAACTTGCCTGTACACAGGCCTTCTATGCCAAGCTCTTTCATTTTGTTTATGCTTTCTATGCCAAGGAGACTAACCTGTCTATGCCAATTGCCTGCATGTGCATCACCCTCAAGGCCATGGTCAACCTTAAACATGCCTTCTGGGATAGTAACCTTTGGAACTCCCTTTTTCTCACTGATATTTATTGCTACAACCTTACCCTTCATTGCTTTCACACTCCTATATAATAATTATCCTCCAATACGGTACATATCTCTCTCTATAGGCTTGCAGCCTTCCTCACCAAGACCATGCTGCTGAGGCTTTGCATATACTGCTTCTTTAATTGCATCCTCAAGGCTTCCGATGTTATCCCTCAAAATAGGCTTTACGTCTATCTCCTGGTTGGAATGAAGACATGGCTTTAGCTTTCCATCTGCAGTTAGTCTTATTCTATTACAGTCACCACAGAATTTATGACTCACAGGGTTAATTAATCCAACTCTTCCTTTTCCTCCAGGAAGCTTATATAGCATTGCAGGGCTGCTTGCTTCACTGCGCTCTATTGGCACTAGCTCCTTAACCCTGTCAAGCACAATAGTATTTGGTATAAACTTGCTTGTATTCCAATCAGCAGCCTGACCTATGGGCATCAGCTCAATGAACCTGACGTCAATATTATCATTAAGAGTCAGCTTTACAAAGTCTGATATTTCGTCATCATTAAAGCCGCCTATAAGTACAGTATTTATCTTTAGTGGCATGAGTCCGCACTCTTTTGCTGCCTCAATACCCTTAAGAACATCCTGCAGGTCTCCGCCTCTTGTGATTTCCTTATACTTTTCACCGTTTAAGGTGTCAAGACTGATGTTTACCCTAGTCAGTCCAGCCTTTTTTAAAGCAGCTGCATATTCGGGGAGAAGCATGCCATTGGTAGTAAGTGCAATATCCTTAAGCTGTGTCAGCTTTGAAAGCTTCTCCACAAGCTGCACAATATCCCTTCGAATCAAAGGCTCTCCTCCTGTCAGGCGAACCTTGTCAATCCCCAAGGGCATACAGGCCTCAATAACCTGATATATCTCCTCAAGGGTCAGCATCTCACAATGCTCCTTCTTTTTAATGCCCTGCTCAGGCATACAGTATCTGCATCTTAGATTACATCTGTCTGTTACCGATACTCTTATATAGTTGATATTTCTTCCCAGCATGTCCTTCATAGGCATTCTCCATTTCTATTATATTTTAATAACCTCTCCTGAGTCAGCAAATGAATATCCGCCTAGATCATCAAGCATCTTTCTAAGGTCATTTGACTTAAGTATATCTATAAACAATTCTATCATATTTTCATTTAAAAACTTAGTCGGAATTGCAAAATCATAATCCTCTTCTCCAATAGGTATAAAGTCCAAATCCAATGCCTTTGCCGCCGAGTATACTCCAAGCCCCACGTCAGCTGAGCCTGATGCAACTGCTGCTGCAACTGCCATATGTGTTGTCATTTCTCTGTCATAGCCCTTTATATTCTCAGAAGCAACACCAAGCTTTGACATCAAATAATCAGCAAGTATCCTTGTGCCTGCACCTTTCTGCCTGTTTACATATTGAACGTCGCCTTTTAGTAGATCCTCAAAGCTTTTTAGATGCTTTGGATTCCCCTTGGGGACAATCATGCCCTGAACTCTCTTAATACCTTTTATCAAAGCCATATCAAGGTTAGAAAGATACTTCTTAATGTATGCAATATTATATATTCCAGTACCCTCATCCAAAAGATGTATAGGTGCAATATGGGCCTCTCCACGCTTTATCGCCATTATCCCTCCCATACTTCCAACATGGGCTGAGGATAGGTTAAAGGCTGCGCTTCTTCTGTGAATAAGGCTAGATATTATGTCCATTGCCAAATCGTGACTGCCTATAGATACTATGGTGTTGTCTATCTCTGAAATATCCCTCAGCAGCTTGATGGGTGCTTTATCTCCAGCCTCCATGCCTTCACTGCTTTGAGGTATTTCAAGTATACCATCCGCTCTCACAAGGGACATGGTAGCTCCTGCACCACGGTTTAGTGGTGTAGCTATAAGCTTGCCCTCAACACGCCCAAGCTTTATCCTGACAAATTCCTTATGCTTTAGCGAGGATATTATTCTTCTTGACAGTATAGCCTCTGCTACCAGAGCGTTGCTATTGGGAAGTCTTAAGTACCACGCTATAAGCGGTCTTGCAAAGGTCTCAAAAACAAAATACGCCGAAACCGGATAGCCTGGTATACCTATAACCGGCTTACTGTTTATAAGCCCTAAAATTGCAGGTTTACCGGGCTTTGTTGCTATTCCGTGCACCAGCACCTCGCCAAGCTCTGCAATAAGCTTTACGGTAAAATCCTCAGAGCCTGCAGAAGAGCCTGCATTGATAATTACTATATCATTTTCGGCTGCTGCAGCTGCTATTGTGTTTTTGAGCAGCTCATAATCATCCGGCACAGGCTTATAACGAACTGGCTGACCTCCATATTGTGTTACCAAGCCCTCAAACATTCTGGAATTAGACTCTATTATGCTGCCCGGCTTCATATCTGTACCAGGCTCTACTATTTCTGTTCCCGTAGGAATCAATGCAAGCTTAGGCTTCTTTATTACCTCTACCTCTAATAAGCCTCCGGAAAGCATTGCTGCAATATCCACTGGCCTTATCTTATGTCCTTCAGGTATTATCATTTCATTTGCAACTATATCCTCACCAATAGGCCTTATATGCTGCCACGAGGATGCCGCCTTAATAAGCTCTACGGTACTTTCATCTATCTCTATAACATCTTCTATCATAATTACTGCATCATAGGGATCACTTATGGGATCTCCAGTATCTACAAATATAAAGTCCCTGCCCTTTTTGAGACGAAGAGGTGCCGCCTCCGAAGCTCCATAGGTAGATTTTGCAGCAACAGCTATACCGTCCATGGCAGATGCATTAAAATTAGGAGATGACAGCTTGGCAAAAATAGCCTTGGAGGTTATCCTGTCCATTGAGCCTATTACCTCTATATGCTCAACAGCCGGCTCACTGCTTATGCTTTTGATTCTATCTAAAAAAAGCTGTATGGCTTCCTCTACATCCATATTAGAAAGATAAAGATTTCTGTCATTCTTGTTCACAGCCTTTGCTCCCTTCTGTGTATATACATTATGCTATAGTAGTTCAACCCTTACTGTTTCACCTTTTCTTATTCCTTCAGTGTTCATTGGTATAGTAACTATTCCCTTTGCTTTGGACAGCAAGGAGATAGCCGCAGATTTTGCATATACAGGCACTGCTGTGTAACAGCCATTTTCTTCAATTATATCAACCATCTGATAGGTTTCCTTACCAGGTGAAGAATGTACATTCGAGCTGCATGCTGCATGTATAAAGAGCTTTTTGCTGCTTCTATGGTTCAGCATGTCTAACAGGAAGCCCACAAATACTCTGAAAACAATAGCAGCTGATACCGGATGTCCGGGCAGACCTATAATCGCTTTATTGTCAGATTTACCGATAATGGTAGGCTTGCCTGGCTTGACAGCTATACCATGCACAAAAACCCCAGGATTTCCGAGTATATCTATAGCTTTTGCAGTTACATCCTTATTTCCTGCTGAGCTTCCTCCTGATATTATAACAATATCATTGCTCTCCTTAAGCTTGCCTATGGTGTTTACCAGCAAATCCAATTCATCCTCGACTATGCCTTTATAGGTTACCTCCGCTCCCATATCGCTTGCCATGGCAGCCAGTACATAAGCATTAATATCTCTTACTTGACCTAGCGACACATCACCAAAGGGATCTGTTATCTCATCTCCCGTAGATACAATGGCCATTCTGGGCTTTGCAAAAACAGCAGCTGTCTCTATCCCCGCAGCAGTAAGTGTACCTATATGCTGAGGTCTTATTACCTCACCTTTTTTTAAAAGCAGCTCTCCGGCTTTTATGTCATCACCAACAAATATTATGTTGTCTCCGGGAGCAATGGAATCATGAACGGCAATAGTAAGCTCATCAAGCTCCTCAACATACTCGATCATCACCATTCCGTCTGCACCCTTAGGTATCATGCCTCCGGTAGGAACATATACCGCCTTGCCGGCTGAGATGGGTAAATCAGTAGCCTTGCCCATTTCCACCTTGCCAATAACGTCAAGAAAAACCGGCAGACTCTCTGATGCTCCAAAGGTATCCTTTGAAAACACTGCATAGCCATCTACAGTAGATCTTTCAAACTCCGGCATGGCGATACCGCAATATATGTCCTCCGCTGCCGTTCGTCCAAGGGCATCATCTATTCTCATTTGCTCAACACTTAGAGTCAAGTCAGTAAAATTAAGCTGCAGCTTTTGCTTAACCTCTTCAACTGAATTTACCTGTAAAAGCTTCATTTGCACCTCCAGAATCATATATATCAATTAGTCATCTCGCACTGTTACTTTTAACATGCTTTTATACATTGTCCTACTTATTATACCTCAAATCTGGCATTTTTGACGATTGTTTTCTGAAAATACATTCATTTGAAAAAAACATGTATTTCGAAAATGCATGTTTTTATGTATAAAAAAAGACAATTCAATGGGCAAGCCAATCAAATCGTCTTTTTATTGATTTTTTACTATTTATTAACTACAGCTCCTGAATTTGAGGCTGATAAAGTTGTTCCTTTTATATAAGCTATATAATAGAATATCGGTACAATTACTGCTCCACCTATTAGGTTTCCAAGTGTTACAGGAAGCAGGTTTTTGACCAAGAAATCCGCCATTGTTATTTCAGCACCCAAGCTCATTGCTAAAGGTATAAAGAACATATTGGCAATACTATGCTCATAGCCGGAGAGTACAAACAGCATAATCGGGAACCAACATGCAAAAATTTTGCTTATAACATCTTTGGCTCCGGTTGCCATCCAAACTGCAAGAACAACAATAATATTACATAAAATTCCTCTTAAAAGTGCAGCAGCAAATGTTAAATGAACCTTCTTTGATGCAAGTCCTATAACGAAGTCTGCAGCAGGTGTGCCAGGTGTTGCCATACCTGACTTGACAATCATAAGTACAATAATAACCGAGCCCAGGAAGTTAGCAAAATACACTACCACCCAATTTTTTAGAATATCCTTCCATGTAAATTGGCAGCTAAGACATCCCAGAGTCATCAAATTGTTGCCTGTAAAAAGCTCTGCTCCACACATAACAACCATCATAAGTCCCACAGGGAATATTGCTGCAAATGCAAACTTTTGCAAGCCAACATCAATATTGCCCAAGGTTTGTGAAATAGTAATAGCACCTTGCGCGCCAAAAGCTATGAAAGCTCCTGCTAAAACTCCAAGCACCGCCATTTGTAGCAATGACAGCTTTGCTTTTACTGAACCAACATCGCATATTGCTACTGCGATTTCCTTTGGTGCCAGCATTCTCTTTTCCATTGTAATCCCCCTTAATATTTTCACATGAACTGTAAAAAAGCACCATTATATTTTTCAAAATGGTGCTCATACCGTACAAATTTTAACATCTAGATTATAGTTTGTCTACCGGAATAAAGTACCAAGTCTAAAGGTTTTCGACAGTAAGCAGCTTCCTTGCTGTAGCCTTAATTCCAATTGCTCCAAGAGGAGCAGTTATTATAATTGCTAGAACTGCTATTGCAAGGATTGTTTCTCCTGAAGCAACTCCAAGAGAAAGCGGAATAGCACCAATAGCGGCCTGAACTGTCGCCTTAGGTGTATATGCTATAATGCAAAATAACCGTTCTTTATAGTTTAGCTCTGTACCAATAGTTGATACAAAAACTCCAATACTCCTTCCAAGCAGTCCAACAGCTATGATAATAAAGCCTTTTATACCCGAATTTAATGCTATATTAATATTAACTTGTGCTGCAACCAGTACAAAAAGTAGTATCTCAGCAAAAATCCAAATTTTATCAAATTTTCCTGATAGCCTTTTTGCCGCTTCAGGTCTTAATTCCAGTATTATGAAACCTATGGTCATTACTCCCAGAAGTCCTGCTATCTCAATTTTGCTTTTAAGTGCATTTTCCAATGCAGTGAGCAGGATTGCAGTCCCCAGTATATATAAAACCTTTCTGGTATCTCTCATATGAAATTTTTCAAAAAACTTTATTAATAACAGCCCTGCTGCTATACCTACAACTATTCCCAGTAGTATTGATATCGGAATGCTTAATAGCTGGATACCAATGTTCATATGGCTTCCGCTGTACAGTCCCAAGAACATTGTAAAAATTGTTATGGCAAAAACATCATCAATAGATGCACCCGCAAGGATCAGGGTTGGTATTCCCTTTTTAGTTCCTATACCCTCCTCAGAAAAGCTTAGCATCTGTGGAACAACAACAGCTGGGGATACAGCAGCTATAATGAAGCCAAGTATGCCACCCTCAATAAAGCTAAAATTCAATAGTTTGATTGAGACTGCAGCAATAGAAAGTCCCTCCAGAATTCCTGGTATGCAGCTCAGCTTAAGCGCTGTTACACCAACTCTATTTAGCTCCGTACGGCTTATACCTAAGCCTGCTCTCAGCAATATAATAATAAGCGCAAGCTTTCTAAAGTCACCAGATACATTTAACAAATCCTGACTCATCCACCCCAACCCATAAGGCCCTATAACAACTCCTAAAAACAGCATTCCAAGTAGTCCCGGCAGTTTTAGCCTTTTAAAAGCTGCATTTGCTATAAGCCCAAGTATTGTAATTATTCCAATGCTGGTTACCATGTAAACACTCCTTTTTTACACAAAAAAAACCTACTGAGCAAGTCAGTAGGAGTCATTAGCATTTTTGCGGTTTAGGTAATATAATTACCCTAGGCGAACTCCATCACCCAAGGTAATTATACCATGTTTTGTTTAGCCTAACAACACTAAGTAAAATTTTATAATACCTCTATTTCTCCAGTATTAGGATCCATTATAAGTCCGTGAACGGCTACGTCCTTTGGAATATATTCTGAAGCCTTTACCCTCGCAACTACGTCCCTTACATTCTGTTCTTCATTGCATATAAGTCCCGCCCACTCGGCTATATCTATAGAGTCAACTATTTCTCTTGATAGCCCTCTTGCAAGCATCTTCTCCTTAATGGCTTCCGGTGTCTGCTTAGCCATTCCGCAATCCTTATGTCCTACTACATATACTTCCTTAAGTCCCATAACTACAGTTCCAATAAACATGCTTCTGATCACATCATCACAGTCTTTTCTAATCATATTGCCAGCGTTTTTTAAGATTTTTATGTCGCCGCGCTTAAAGCCCATTGCAGGCTCTAAAAGATCAACTAATCTTGTATCCATGCAGGTAAATACCATAACATCTGCATGAGCATGTGCACTGATAGGCTTGTCCTCACCTTTCTGCTTTCTTTCCTCCACAAACTTCTTATTATGCTCCATAATTCTTTCTAGCATTTTTATCCTCCTTTATTTACTCCACTATATATAAATCCTCTAATGTATTTATGTTTTTGAACATACTCCAATCCGGACTGTAGCGTCTGGCGTATGCTTCATCAATGTAAAGCGTATTTGAAGCTTCAAGTACTGTGCTTATTTTACAATTGCCTTGTGCTATCTGCTCTTCTATTTTATTTACAAGAGCTTTAGTATAAAAGGCATTAAAGGGCTCCAGCCATTCCCCAAACCTTGTTACCACAGCCTCAGCCTTATAGCTGTGCTGCCTTATTAGCTCTATCATGTAGTCTATATAAGCTGTGTTTATTTCGGGCATATCACATGCGGTAACATAGCTAAAGCCGCTGCTTGCGTGCTTGAGTCCTGCGTGTATACCACCTAAAGGACCATACCCCGAGAGTTCGTCTGATATAATCTTAATACTGTCTATCTTATATATTCCCGGTGTATTTGTTACTACTATTATTTCTTCGAACAAACTGTTTAGCCTCTCGATGATATACTCAACGAGAGGCTTGTCTTTATACTTAATCAACTGCTTATCAAAGCCCATCCTGCTGCTTTTTCCGCCTGCAAGAATTATTGCAGTGCCTAATTGCTTCATTTGTCTTACTCCGCACCTTAATCAAAATATATGATTTCTCCATGCAATCCACTTTTATCAACTGTTAGAACTCCTACGGAATACTGTGCTTGGAAACGCTTGTTCGTGGGCGATCCCGGATTGAAGTATAATATACCATCTATTATTTCATTATGAGGAGCATGGCTATGTCCATATATAATGCAGTCAAGCTTTTCATCGATAAACTCGTAATATGCATTAAGAAATGATCTTCCTCTTCCATAACCATGGGTAAGACCTATTTTATAGCCATCAAGCTCTACTATCCTTCTCTTTCCATGCTTATCAAAAAGCTCATAGCCGTCATTGTTTCCTGCTACAACTATTGTAGGTGCTATAGCCTCCAGCTCAATTATTACTTCTTCTATCATTATATCTCCGGCGTGCATTATCATATCCACGCCAGCAAACACCTCATAAACTTTATTGGGAAGCATCTTTCCCGCTCTATGTATGTGGGTGTCTGAAATAACTCCAATTTTCATATCTTTTTACCCCGGATAATTATAGTAATTTTTTATGTTATTCGTTGTCCTCTTTGTCCTTGCTTCCTTCCATATCCTCTAAAGTAGCTTCTACAAGGACTGGCACCGATTCATTGGCAATATAATCTCTATAGTACCTTACTGCCATACCAATATATAGAATAGCTATTATCCAATATATTAGTGAAAAGAATGGTATACTTAGACCCGATAAGTTATGGGCTACCTGCAGGAGAAGCGGTAAAGTCAATGCGTAGATTGCAAAATTATACAGGTGTCTGAACTTAAGCTCTACCTTAAAGGCTGAGCTGAAAATCATACCTGCAAGTGCAATAAGCACTGCTTGGAGAAGCTTCATTCCCAGTACAAATATAAAAAGGATAACCATAAACACAAGTACAATGTTGCTGATTTTAGGCAGAAAGTTAATCAAATCCTGCTTAGTAAAGGTCAAATCACCCATATCACTATAGTTCATTACATTATACTGCATCTGGTTCTTAACATACATTCTATCCTTTGTTAGGAGTATTCCTGTCATCTTGCTCTTTATAGCATCCTCTGAGGTTTGACCTGTTGTATCGATAACAATAGCCTGCATTTCATCGTTATATACGTAATAAGGCATCTCACCGCTAAACTCTAGTTCTCCACTAGAAAGCACAAACTCAGGAGCTTTCTCGCTCAATTCTAAAGCGACTACATCCATGGCATTTTTTACATTAATATATAAGCTTACTGTATTGATACTGTATACAATCAAAAACAGCAGCAGTATATAAATGAAGGTCCTTCCAAACCTGTTATCTTTTATCTCTCTATAAAACCTGAAATCCGTTACACTGTCCTTAATCTGTCTAAAAAAGCCCATTTATTGTTCCCCCTCCTACTATAGCCTGTTAATATAATGTTTACTGTTGTACAGCTTATACTATTATATTCCATACTAAATGCAATATCAATAATCTTTTGTGCCGACTATTTCAATAACAGCTCCGCATTTCGTACATTCTTCCCCTTCCAGATGCTCATAGATTATTCCTCTGTCCCTCTTTAAAAGCAGCACACCGCACTTAGGACAATAGGTGCTGTTGTCAGTTCCGGATATGTTTCCTAGATAAACATAGTCCAGATACTCCTCTGCAGCTGACTTCAGCTTCAGTATTGTGTCAACCGGCGTTGGTGGGATGTTAAGCTTATATTGAGGAAAATATCTGCTTAGGTGAAGTGGTATTGAGGGCTTTATTCCTGCCAGCCATTCTGCCATTTTGCGAATTTCCTCCTGACTGTCATTTAAGCCGGGCACAACAAGTGTGGTAACCTCCACGTGGGAGCTTTCTGCTGCAAGCTCTACAGTTCTTTTTACATGCTCGAGGCTTCCACCGCATACCTCCTTGTAGTATTTCTCAGAGAATCCTTTTACATCTATATTGAATGCGTCTATATAAGGCAGAAGCTGCTTTAGTGGTTTTTCTGATATGTAGCCGTTGGTAACCATTACGTTTTTGAACTCTTTTTCTCTGAAAAAGGCTGCTGTTTCTAATATATATTCGTACCAAATGCTTGGCTCATTGTAGGTATAAGCTATTCCTATGCAATCCTCTTCATCCCTGCATAGCTTCACCAGATAGCTGGGCTCAATGGAATTAGCATTTTGCTCGTCAGCTTCTGCTTGAGCAATATGATGGTTCTGACAAAAGCTGCAGGAGAAGTTGCACCCGGTAGTGCCTATGGAAAGTATATATTTACCTGGATAAAAGTGATATAGGGGTTTCTTCTCTATTGGGTCCATAGCCACTGCTGCGATGTTGCCATAGTTTCTGCTGTATAGCTTTCCTCCTATATTCTCTCTTGCCTTGCATATGCCTGTTTTTCCCTCAGTAAGCTTGCAGCTGTGAGGACATAAAACACAGCGCACAGCATTTTGCTCAAGCTGCTCATAGTACATTGCTTCCTTATTCATGGCTTCCTCCTATTGTATAGCTGGCTGATTGGTTAATAACAAGCAATATAGTTCCATGATTAAGTAACTGTAAGCTCCCTACGGGTTGCACCAAGGCAGAGCTGCTTTTGGGTAGCTCAATTGGTGCCACTTTCCTTCGGTTCAATAACAGTTCCTAAATCTCTGCACTGATTGCTTTTTACTAACCAATCAGCCATGCAATTAATTATGTCTTATAACCTCAAAACGCTGCATTTCATAGGACTCGTTTTTGCTTATTCCGGCTTTTTGGAGTGCTATATCCAGCTGCTCTTCTATTGTGTCAACTCCCTCTAAATTAGGAAGCAGTAGTCCGGATTTACGTCCTTTGCTGACTATTACTCCGTATCTTTTTACATCCAGTACACCTTTGTCCTGTATCGGCTCTGGAGGCATCAATATGTCAACAGAGTACAAAAGCTCCTCCAGCTCATCGTTGCACACGGGCAAAAACCTTGGATCTCTTGTTCCTGCACTTATTGCATTGTTGATGATCTCTTCTGCTACACTATTAGCAGTTGGCATTATAGTGCCTATACACCCTCTAAGATCACCGTTTTTCTTTATTGATACAAAGACTCCTGCCTTATCACTTAAAAGCTCATGGGGCAGATCCTTCTCAGGCTTGTGTATAACACCGTTTAAAACATATTCCTCAAGTGTTTTTCTTGCCAGTCTTACGTATTGATCTTCATTTTTTTTGCGTTCTGCTATAAGCTTTCTCTTTTCTTCCCTGTACTGGTCTAGGGTAGAAGCTTCTTTTTGCATTTCAGCTTCTGAGTTATCGAAATGTAACTGGGCTACACAATAGCCTACGCCAAAGGGGCCTTCATAGGAAAGCACCTCTGCCTTTGGCTTCATGCCTTCAAGTGCACCAAAAAGGATGATGGTAGATCTATAGCCGCATTCTCCAGCTGCTTCCACAAAGCTGTGGTCAAGCTTCATAAGCTCCAGAATATTTCCATCTTCTATAAGCTTTATATACAGTCTGTCAAACTCCGCGCCTTTTTCGTTATAGCCTGCCGGAGCATCCTTAGTGAGTCTGTGGGAAAGATCACTGCTGGCCACAATTACAACATTTCTATCAATTTTACTCACTGCATTTTTTATAGCCACACCCATACTGAAGTTTTCCTCGTGGGAAAGCATGCTGTAGGTTATATGAACAAGTCTGAAGCCCGTATACCTTTTTTCTATAAAATAAAGCGGAACTGCAGCTCCATGATCCAGAGCCGTATTTATTTTGAAGTTTTTCTTTATATCTTCATTTATTAGCACTGCTGTAGTATTTGCAATTCCAGCTTCTTGGACAATCGCTTTTATTAGCTCTTCATCATTTTCCAGCTCAAAGCTGATCTCCGGTGCCCCAAAGCTTTTTAGACTACCCTTTAGGACTGGCTCAGCCATTATGGAAATTGCATCTCTGAACATAGGCCCATGAGGGGTTATGACTACAATAGTATCCGGCTTGATGCCTGCTATCCTAGCTGCAACCTCTTCTGCTGCGTTAATAGTTTTTGAAACCTTGTTGGTTTCTCTCCCTCCAACCGCTTCAATCATAATGGGAGGATGGGGGAAGATGAAAGCTCCTGATATTCTACCCATAGCTATCCCTCTCTCTTGTTAATATTTATATAATAATGAGAGCTCCATATAAGGAAGCTCTCATGCTTTTATTTGCTAATTCTTTCTACTATCTCATCATATAGCTCTTCTGCTGTATCTGACTGAACAAAATCCTCATCAACCAGCGCAAATGGCCCAACTGCACACTCTCCGCAATAACCCAAGCATGGCTCTACTTTAACAGTAACATCATCAAATTCCTGCTGCAGTCTCTCAACTATCTGATCAACACCCTGATCAAGATTATTCTCGCAAAACTTAACCTCTGCCATTTTATAACAACTTCCTTTCATGCAAATATTGTGTCCATATGTATAGTGTACCAATATGCACAATTTATGCACGACGTGATTGACAAAGCATTATTTATTGCCCTTTCCCAGAGCCTTAAGGACTTCTATCTCGTAGGGACTATTGAGCCTTTGCATTAGCTCTATTCC
This sequence comes from uncultured Clostridia bacterium, assembly GCA_937976095.1. Lineage (GTDB taxonomy): Bacteria > Bacillota > Clostridia > Lutisporales > Lutisporaceae > CALGKJ01. The sequence goes on from CALJSV010000071.1 coordinate 19,257, forward strand.
TTTGCTGCAATAGTCATTTAGAGAAAGCTTCAAGCATTCGCTAAACACCTTTTGAAGCTGAAGGTTTTTGTCCATTTTGGATTTTATTTCTGCCTTTATCCTGTACAGTACACCTAATTCATAGGGGCTTTTCATCTTGCCAGCATAGTAATCGGCCTTTTTTAGGTAATCAAGTGCTTCCTTATACATGCCGCTTTTAATAAGCAGCAGTGACAGATAGCCTTCTGCAGTAGACCTTCCCCAGTACACCTCCTGATTGGCAAAAAGCTTAATAGCCTTATGAAAATATGCTTTTGCTCTATGGTAGTCACCCATTTCAAAGGCTGCTTGACCTGCATTTGTATAAAACACCGTCATACCCTTCATTATTCCCAGACTCTCACATATATCTATAGCCTTGTCATAGTACTCCAGGGCATAAGAAAACTTCATTCCATATCTTCTTATTTCTCCAAGATAATTATAACAGGCGGCGATATTCAGGCTATACTTACCTTCTTTTGTATCATATGAGTTTAATATTCCTATGGCATGTCTTAGAAGCTGCTCTGCTTCTTCGTATGCTCCTACCATTATTTTACCGAGGCCCTTCAGCCTATATAATATGCCCAGCTCCTCCTCCATCAGCTTATCACCGGCAAGCCTGACAGCCAACTCAATATACTTATCCATAGCATCAGTGTCATGTGTCTGTATCCCATAGTATATAAGCTGCTTATAGCCTTTTATACAATATCCATAATCCTTTATAGCTATGGACTTTTCCACCATTTTGGTTATACATTCAAGCCCCTGATCATACTCTCCAATTCTTATCATGTATCTTCCTTTTAGGTGCAAGTATACCAGCTCTACCTTTTCAAGACCCTTGCTTAGTGTATCTTCCTCTAGTCTTGCTATTTGCCCCTCAAGCACTTCCATCTGCTTTATAACATCAGCACTGTTGGAATCCAAAATACTGTGGCTGGCCCTTATATCGTTTGAAAGGACAGGAAAAAGCTCATGGCTGAAGTCCAGACTATAATCCATGTGCTTTATTTTATATTTTAAGGTTGATACTATATCTCCTGAGCTTTCAAAGTGGTAAATAAGCTTTGGGTAAAGGTGCATGTCCCTCCAGTCATTTCTTAACCTTTCTTCGAGCAGCTGACCTACCCTCTGGTGGATTGCCCTTCGTTTAGCAAGGGATTGCTGATTATATACGAATTCTCTAAGCTTAAGATGAGTAAACTGATAGAACAATTCCTGTCCCTGACAAATTTCCTTCAGTATTATTTTGTCCTGAAGCATTTCAAGTATATCCAGAAGCTCCAGCTCATCCTTGCCACTCAGCTGCTTTAGCATGTCCATTGATACCTTATCAAAAAACACCGATGCAATATTTAAAAGCTTCATGCCTTCATTGAGAATACCCATAAACCTGCTTCTTAAGATATCCTGTGCCCTATCAGATATATCACAAATATAGCCTCTTTCTTTAATAGTATTAATAAGCTCTGTCATAAAGAAGGCATTTCCGTCTGTCTCCTCAAATATCCTCTGCTTCTGCTCCGCAGTCCAGTTAAAGTACGGCAGTGCCTTTTGTGCAAAAGCATCAGCTTGAAGCTTATTGAACCTTTGAAGCTCTACAAGCTTTGTGCTTTTATATCTGGAAAGAGTAAGAAAAAGGTTGTTTAGCTTAGCATAGTGCTCATTTCTGCAGGTCAAAAGTAGCAGAAGCCTATTGCTCCTGTTATGCAGAGCGACACTTAAAAGCAGAGATATACTAAGACTATCCATCCATTGGATGTCATCAAATACCACAATCAGCTTTTGCTTTGCTGTAACCCTTTCAAAAAGCCCCAATACAGCATCCTCAAGCAGCTTGTATCTGACAGGGTCCGGCTTTTCCAAAGCGTCTGCTGCCTTTACTGTACCCTTTACAGAAAACCTGGGAAAGTAACCTGAAATGATACTCTTCCAAGCCTCAGGAATTCTCAATGCATCCAAGTCTAAAGCAGTAGAAAGCTTGCTTAGTATGTCGCTCCAGGGTCTTAGCATATAGCTCTCCTCTGCCTGATAGCAATTTGCCTCAAGGAGCAGCTCATCCCTTTGAATAATAGCCAAAAACCTTTCCTTCAGCCTTGTCTTACCTATTCCAGCCTCCCCTTTTATGGCTATTATTTTTCCTTCGCCTTCTCTCATACTGCCGCAGCAGCTTATCATCTCGGATAGCTCTGCTTCTCTTCCGTAGAAAAAGCCTTCCTCCTGAGAGCCGTTTGCACTGCTGTTTTTGGCTAGCATTATTTCATTATAGAACTTCTTTGTAT
>CALJSV010000072.1 GCA_937976095.1 uncultured Clostridia bacterium
AATTTTACTCTCTGTGATCTGCTGGAGGAGGGATAGTTTGGCTTGCTGTTCGGGGGTCATAGTGGCAGCAAGAGGGAGGAGGGCTTGCAGGAGGCGTGGCTATGTTTCTGACGGTCTGGAATTTAACGACATTCCCGTCCAGGATATTGATTCCTATATTTTACAATTGATAACCTTAACTGATTTATATGCATTTTTGTCCTTTGTGGCAAATCAGCGAGAAAATAAAAATCACGCCAGAGCTCGTAAGGTTGCATGCCTTAAATCCTTCTTTAAATATCTTGTTAAAATGAAGATCATTAAGGATAATCCTACCTCTGAGCTTGAAGCTCCTAAGATCAATTCAAGGCATCCGGTATATCTTACTTTGGATGAAAGCAAACAGCTCCTCTCTTCTGTCGATGGCGAAAACAAAGAAAGAGATTATGCAATAATAACCCTCTTTCTTAACTGCGGCATGCGTTTATCAGAGCTTGTAGGTATAGATATAAATAAGATTAATGAAGATACCTTAAAGGTTATAGGTAAGGGGAACAAGGAGCGAACAGTTTATCTTAACAATGCCTGCATCAGTGCTATTGAGAATTATGTTAAGGTTCGCCCAAAAGACAACGTCAAGGATCCGAATGCTCTTTTTTTAAGCGAACGTAGACAGCGTATAAGCAAGCGTACTGTTCAATACCTTGTTAAGAAATATATTGGTATATCTGAGCTTGACTCAGAAAAATACTCTACCCATAAGCTAAGACATACCGCGGCAACCCTTATGTATAAGTATGGCAAGGTAGATATTAGAGCTTTACAGCAGATACTTGGACATGAGAACATATCTACAACTCAAATATACACCCATATTGATGATGACAGCTTAAGAAAGGCTGTTAAATCCAACCCATTGGCTGAAGAAACTTCTAAATGATTCCGATATACTATATGTATACCGAGGTCTTCTACAATAGAGGAGATGATTTGTATGAGAATTGACGGTGGCGTATCGATACCTGTACGTGAAGCTGATGGCAGAGATGTGATTAGCGTAGCGCTTTTGAAAAAGTCTATGGATGCCATGAAAGTATCCGGCGAAGACATGAAGAAGCTCTTAGAGCAAAGCGTTAACCCAAACCTCGGTAAACATATAGATATCAAGATATAAGAAAAAGTCCGGTTTTTTCCGGACTTTTTCTTATATACTATAGACCAATAAGCCATGCTGCCATCGTAAAGTAAATCATCAGTGCTAAAGCGTCAACTATTGTTGTTATAAGTGGACTTGCCATTATTGCCGGGTCAAGTTTTAGGTACTTAGCTCCAATAGGAAGTATGCCCCCCACCAACTTAGCAATTACGACTGTACAGAAAAGCGTAAAGCATACGGTGAAGGTTATAAGGAAATCTACTTTCTCTAAGTAGAAAATCCTTAGGAAATTAACTATTGCAAGAGCTAAACCAACAATTATACTTACACGGAATTCCTTCCAAAGCACCTTTGACGCATCCTTCATACTTACTTCACCAAGAGCAAGACCTCTTATTATAAGAGTTGATGACTGTGAGCCAGCGTTTCCGCCGGTGTCCATCAGCATAGGTATAAATGCTGCAAGTAAAACAACTGATTGCAGTACATCTCCAAATCTTTTTATTATATGACCCGTAAAGGTTGCAGAAAGCATGAGAACCAAAAGCCATACTACTCTATGCTTAGCAAGTGTAAACACCCCTGTCTTTAGATATTCCTCTTCAGAGGGCTGTAAGGCTGCCATCTTTTGAATATCCTCTGTGTTTTCCTGTTCTATAATATCAACTATATCGTCTACTGTTATAATTCCTACCAGCCTGCACTCAGCATCTACTACAGGCATTGTTAGAAGGTCATACTTCTTAAAAAGCATTGCAACCTGCTCCTGGTCAGCAGTTGTATAAATAAAAATAAAGTCTTCATTCATTATATCGCTGATTAGCTTTTCTTCGCTGCTTAGTATCAGCCTTCGTATGGACACTACTCCCTCCAGCTTTCTATTTTTATCTATAACATAGCAGGTATTGATAGTCTCCTTATCTACGCCGGTTTTTTTAATATGAGCTATTGCGTCTCTTACTGTCATTTCCTTTTTAAGGTCCACGTACTCAATAGTCATAATGCTTCCAGCTGAATCCTCAGGGTAATTAAGCAGCTGATTTATAATTGTCCTCATATTCTCATCAGTGTTCTTTAAAACCTTTTTTACAATGTTAGCAGGCATTTCATCGATAAAATCAACAGCATCATCCAAGAAAAGCTCATCAACAATGCTTTTTGTTTCACTGTCAGTAATAGACTCAATAATATGCTGCTGAAGCTCAACAGGCACATAAGAAAAAACACCAGCTGCAATATCCTTTGGCAGTATCCTGAAGAGTCTGACTAATTGATGCTTATCAACCTCTTCAAGCACCTGTGCTATATCAACTATATTCATTTCTAATAGTTCATTTCTGATTTCTACAACTTTGTTATCACTGATCAACTCCATTATTCTTTTTTCCATAATACAGTACCTCCTTATAAGAGCTGTACTGCTCACGCAATATGTCTCTTATAAGGAGATATTGCGACCGCAATTCATCTCTTCTAAGGAGATATTGCGACCGCAATTCATCTCTTCTAAGGATGAATTGCGACTGACAGCTACAGCTCTGTATTTATTATAACTACTAATACTGGGTAAAGGACCAGAATCCATAACTGTCACCATCCTTTCATTCAAAAAAAATAAAAAATCTCTTTACTCAAGGATAAATAGATGAATGCACGACAAAACCATCTCTTTCCGTTGAGTTTTGGCTCTGCGTGGCATAGGAAATACCCAGCTACATTAAGTAAAACCTTAATTCGGTAGTACCTGCTGACCCATTGGCGTCTCTGGACGTTTCTGGGCAGTAGCATATATCCACGTAGTAACCTCACCTAACAAGATGTGTCTAGAAAATATTTATCTATATGTATTTTACTATATATTGCTCAAATTGTAAAGAAATCTGCCAAATTTCCTTAAAAACATAAACCTTCTTCATATTTCTTTATATCACTATATGCACCTGATGCGCGCTCTGTTTCTCTTTATTTTTCATCCTCTACAGCTTCTCCAAAGCGCCATTCATCAAGCTCATTCTCTACTTCCTTAGCTTCTGCATTTTCATCAATTATATCATCTATATAAATGCCCTTATAATCAGATTCTCTATCAATGCATTTGCAGCAATTGTCGCATTCTTTTTTTGGATCTAAATCACATCTTTCACATTCACCACAATTATTACAGGTTTTTTTATCTATAAGTACACATTCATTTTTATTTTGCATCAACTTTACTCCTCTCATACTTACTATAAAGCTTTTATTAAAAAATACCGATATTATTATATGTCTAATTATATAACATACTTTATAGACATGCCACAAGTGAAATATTATAATAAAAGCAAAGTTAAGTGATAGGATGGTGCAGCAATGTTAAGTTTTACTACAAATTTCTATATTTTTCTGTTTTTCGCATTTTTATTAGCAGTTGAATA
>CALJSV010000073.1 GCA_937976095.1 uncultured Clostridia bacterium
AATTCATAATTCTACCTCCAATTCTCTACTTACAATTAATATACAATTTTCCTAACAGTTTTATGTAATTTCAAAACTTATTATTATTTTTAATTCTATATACATCAAAAATTTCCTCCATAAAAATAAATATATTAGAAATTTATTTCAGCATGGGAATATTTTATGAGTATTTTATTAAGCTGCTCATCTGTTATAATATTGGTAAATGTAATATTTTGATGGGGTGATGTTATTGGAAATACGTGTCTTGGGTAGAACAGGCATGAAGGTCACTGAGCTGTGCTTTGGAGCATTGCCTATGGGGCCCTTGCAAAAGAACCTTTCAGTAGAAGCTAATTCAGAAATAGTAGCACATGCCTTAAAAGAGGGCATAAACTTTGTTGATACAGCAGAAATGTATCGTACCTACGAACCTATAGCATTAGCAATAAAGAAAACCGGAATTAGGCCTATCATTGCTTCAAAGTCCAATAAGAAGACCTATGAGGGCATGGAGACTGCTATAAACGAGGCTCTTACAAAGCTCGAGGTGGACTATATAGATATTTTTCATCTTCATGCAGCCAGGGAAAGACAAGATGTGTTTGAGCTTTTTGATGGTGCTTCAAAGTGTCTTATGGAATATAAGAAAAAGGGGAAAATAAAGGCAATTGGTATTTCAACTCATAGTGCTGCCGTTACTGCCATGGCAGCAGAAAACGAAATGATAGACGTTGTTTTTCCAATTATAAATATGGCAGGCTTAGGTATTCTTGATGGTACAAAGGAGGATATGTCAGCTGCTATCGATAAGCTTGCTGCCACTGACAAAGGTGTATACCTTATGAAGGTGTTGGCTGGTGGTGGCTTGCTGCCAAGCTATAACGAAGCCCTATCCTATGCAAGGAGCATGAAGGGCTATGCAGCTATAGCAATGGGCATGACAAGCATTGAAGAGGTTGATTATAATATCAGCTATTTTAACGGGGAAAGGGTGGCTGATATAACTAAAACCAGCAGCGCAAAAAAGGCACTGGTTTTCAGAGCCTTATGCAAAAGCTGTGGAAAATGTCTCACCGCCTGTCCCAATAACGCAATATCCTTCGACGAGGAAGGTAAAGCTTGCATAGAGAAGTCAAGCTGCCTGACCTGCGGTTACTGTGCTCCCGCCTGTCCTGAGTTTGCTATAAGAGTAGTATAAAAAATTAGGAGGATGTACAGCCACTTTGTGGTTATACATCCTTTAATTATTACTTGCCTGATATATTTAGTCCTGATACTTTAATATAAGGCATTACTGCATTTCCAAAGTTTACTCGTTCCTGTGATATTGCCCTAATGCTATTAAATGCTTCAAATAGGTTGCCTGATATCATAGTTTCACTTATGGGATATTTTATTTCTCCATTTTCGATATAGAAGCTGTTTTTAGCTACGCAGGAGAACTCCCCATCATCACTAGGTCTTCCTCCAGAATACCTACATAGCAGGATTCCTTTTTTTATTGATTTTATCATATCTGCATATGAGGACTGACCTGCATCAATAACAAATGCTCCTCCGGGATTTGCAGATATTTCTCTTTTGGTTTTATTTGCTCCATATTGGGTTAATATAAAGCTTTTCAATATACCGTTTTCTATCAATGTGCTATTTTGAGCTTCAAAGCCATCCTCTGTCACATAATATCCGTCTGCTAGCTCCTCTGCCAATGGATTAGAATGTAAGGTAAGCTTTTCATCGGCAACCTTGCAGTTTAGCTTTTCCTTGAACAAGCTGGTGCCTGCAACAAGCACTCTATCACTTATTGTTATATCCGTAAACCTCTTAACCAGCTCAAGCAGGCAGTCGGGTGTTATTATTACCTCCCCGTCAAACTTCCCCTCAATAGGTGTAGTTTCAACTGAAACTGAGGATTGGTCAATAAGCTCTTCAACTGAACCAAGCTTAATAAGCTCTCTGTCTATATTTTTAAAGCTTACAAACGTATAGTTATCAGACGAAGTCTTTTTCCCTGACTTTGTAATAATAACAGGCTCAAAGCCATATTGACCTTTAGAGGTCGCAAAGTATACACCGCTTGTATTGCCAAAATACTCTTGGGTGTGTGTGAAATGCATAAAAGACATATCTATGCTGGTCTCTGGGTACTTCACCTTAAGCTTTTCCAATAATTCCTTTAAGGCCGTATACATTTTATCTACATCAGCCTGACTTTCTCCGCTAGTAAACTCCTTCTCAGCCTGTAAAGGCGAAATATCATTAGCTTCATCATAGGGCACTGTTTCAATTGAGTCCATCAGTTCACTTACAGCTTTATCTATAGCCGCTTCGTCAGCTTTGTTTATGCTTATGCTTGCTTTCTTTCCCTGACTTATTGCAGTCAAGTTAATATTAGTATTGTAAACTGTTCTAAACAGCGAAATATCTCCGGTATCTATGCTTAGCTCATGTCTGCTGCTTTCAACTGCTTTGCATTGTGCCTTATCCGCACCTGCCTTTTTTAAGACTTCCAGACAATAACCAATCAGTTCTTTTCCCTTCACGCTACCTACCCCCTATACTTAGCTCACATTTTAATGCAGGACCACCCATAGCCGTTACCATCATTTGTTTTTTACCGCAGTAGCCCGCTACATCCCACTCAAGCTTATCCGACAGCATTGTCACTGTCTTTAACATATCAAAAGCTATTCCTGATACAGTAGTATCCTTAATTGCTCTGCCCAGCTTTCCGTTCTTTATCTCATACCCCAAGCTTACGCTAAAGGTAAATTCACTTGTAGAGTCAGCCTCTCCATTGCTGGACTTTATTAGATAGTAGCCATCTTCTATAGATGCTATCATGTCCTCCAGCTTATCCTTGCCTGGAAGCAGCACTGTGTTTCTCATTCTTACAAGAGGTTCATCAGAGAATCCAAAGGCTCTGGCATTTCCCGTAGGCACAACTCCAAAGTGCTTCGCTGTTTCCTTATTATGCATATAACCCTTAAGGATTCCATTTTCTATTATAGATGCATCAATTGCTTCTACACCTTCATCATCAAAATGTACAGGCATTGGGCATAGCTCACCAAAGGCAGTATGAGCGAAATCAACCATATTGACAAGAGGACTTGCTACCTGCTGCTCTAAGTAATGCGCAGCAATAGAGCCCATTAAGACCAAATCAGCCTCTGTAGTATGTCCTATAGCCTCATGCACCAGCATTCCTGCCATCATAGGGCTTAAAATGCATTCCTTCTTCCCTGCTTCAGCATATACAGCCTCTTTCTTGTGCATAAGCTTTACATAAGTATCATCTATCTTCTTATATAGGCTTTCCGGTGATAAAAACCAATCCTCGAAATTACCTAACCCGCCAAACATTAGGGAGTTATCCACTGGCTTCCCGTCGTTTTCTGTTGTAAGTGCAACATATATGTGTGACCTTGGATAAAGTGAATATGCCTCGGTTCCATCAGAGTTAATTATGCTCTTCTCGAACTCCTGTGCGGTATAGTATACTGATCTATTGGCTAGATCTGAATACTTGTTGCTTATGTAAGCATCTATCTCCTTTAAGAACTCCATAATATAGCTGCTGGATATACGGTTTTTCTTTGTAGTATAATCCACCTCATGTCTTATTTGCCTCTCCGGAAGCTCACCCCTACCCTTGTTTTGCTTTGCATCCAAAAACCTTGCATTGCTTGAAGCAGTATTGATTACTGTTCTGATGCTATCATCAGATATATTAGGGTTCGATGCAAAGCCCCATGAGCCGTTTTGGTACACCCTTGCGCTTACGCCGCTTGTTGATGTTTTTTCATTTTTGATTAAGCTTCCCTTCACAAGACCTATCAGTGTGTTCCTGTTTTCCTGCAGTCGAAGCTCTGTGTAGCTGTTAAACAGCTTATTATAGCCTCCTAAAGCCCTTCTGATCATTACGTTACCCCCTCATTTGATATTTTTTACAATAAATATGAAAGCACCCTTGCAGTAGCCTCCACAAGCTTTACATAGCCCGGGCTCTTATCATAAAAATCTTCTGCTATAAGTATGCTTTTTTCAATATCTCTCTCAAACTGTTCTTCAAGCTTTTTGGTTATTTCCTCATCATATATAACTGCATTGACCTCATAGTTTAAGAGATAGCTTCTTATATCCATATTTGCTGTCCCTACTGTGCAGATTTTCCCGTCTATGGTAACTATTTTTGCATGTACAAAGGCTTCTTTGTCATAAAAGTATATTTTTACTCCATATTTTATTAGCTCTCTAAGGTAGGTCTGAGAAGCATGGTACACTATAAAGTGATCATATTTCCCAGGAAAAAGCAGTCTAATCTCTATACCTCCCAGAGCAGCTACTTTAATAGCTTCCATTATGCTTTCTGATGGTATAAAGTATGGTGTAGTTATAGTAATATGATTCTCCGCCATGGTAATAAGCTTAAATATGCACTGCATTATAGAAGGAAATTCCGAGTCAGGACCGCTAAGCACCAGCTGCATGATCTTTCCATCACTTTCATGGTAGGTTGGACAATATCTGTCAAAGTCACCCAAGGATGCAATGCCGTACTCGTCTGCAATCATCTCACACTTATGAAGTATGTTACTTTTATTGGTTTTCTTAATATGTATATAATCATTTAGAAAGGTAGCCTGAAGACCTATTACAAAATCGCCCTTTATCATTAGATGTGTATCTCTCCAAAAGCCAAGTCTTCCCTTACCCAGATACTCATCTCCAATATTTAATCCCCCGAGAAAACCCACTTTACCGTCTATTACTACAATCTTACGGTGGTTTCTATAGTTAATCTGCGTATTTATAAATCTGAGTAAAGGCGCTAAAAAGTATGAATAGTATACAACATCAACTCCCGCTTCTTTCAGCAGCTTTATATATCTGGGCTCTACCTTTATGGAGCCAACTCTATCCATAATGAACCTAATAGTGACACCCTGCTTTGCTTTTTCGATGAGTATATCTATTATTTCCTTACCTATGCCATCGCTTTTTACAATAAAATATTCAAGATGGATATGGTGCTCCGCTTTTTTTAGCTCTTCCTTAAGTGCTGCAAACTTTTCTTCACCATTATTGAAAATGCTTATATGGTTGTTTATAAAAAGCGGCGAATCGCTGTTCTTGGCAAGAAGCTCAAGTAAAGGCATCAGCTCAGGGTCCTTCATTGTCTGCATATAGCTATCTATCATTTCCTTTGCATCAGCAGAAAAACCGTTATTTAG
>CALJSV010000074.1 GCA_937976095.1 uncultured Clostridia bacterium
TGAGATCTCAGCGCCATGATTTTATGAATCACCTTCAGGTAGTATACAGCCTTATTGAAATGGATGAGTATAAGGATGCTAAGGACTATATAGAAAAGGTGTTTCAAGACATCCAGAAGGTGAACAGGATTCTTAAGACCAGCAATCCTGCTGTTAATGCACTGCTGCAGGCAAAAATCATAAATGCAGAAAAGCAAGGCGTAGTTGTAAATGTTAGTATAACTACACAGCTTGCAAGTATGATTATCCCTGCCTGGGAGTTCTGTAGAGTCCTGGGGAATCTTATAGATAATGCAATATTTGAGCTAAACAATGCTACTGATGAAAAACGTTTATGGATAGAGCTCTCAGAGGACTTAAAGGCATATAGATTTAAGGTTGGAAACAATGGGCCGGCTATACCCCAGGAAATCAAATGCAAGATCTTCAGCAGTGGATTTACTACAAAGGGCGAAAAAGGTGAAGGTATGGGTCTGGCTATAGTAAAGGAAACCTTAGAAGCATATAAGGGTGATATATCGGTAATTAGCAGCGAGGCTGCTACAGTTTTTGAAGGCTTTTTGCCAAAAGCGACACAATAAAATGCATAAAAAATGACATCTAAAGCAGTGATATGTATATTATAACCCTTTAATATTTTGTTTAACTGAACCAGGTAGTATTATAAAGCTATAGATAACCAAAAAGGTTGTGGATTTTCTGACTTACAGCCCGAAGGAGGTGAGCTTATGAATATATTGAGCTTAATTAATTATTTTAGTTTCCTTAGTAATCTGAGCTGGATTGCTGCGATTTGTTTTCTTTTAGGCTTCATATTAGTGGTAGTGGAGATGCATTTGCCAGGCTTTGGCTTAGCGGGAGTCGGCGGCGGAGTGCTGCTGTTGCTTGGGATAATATTCACTGCCAAAAGCTTTATGGAAGCTTTGATTCTAATAATAATAATATTAGCTATACTGACAATGGCGCTGATAATGGTGCTTCAATCAGCTTCTAGAGGAAGACTATCCAAGCACTTGATACTGCATGAGTCCCTAAATAAAGAAAATGGTTATATCGGTATGGAGGATCTGGAGTATCTTGTTGGTAAGGAAGGAACTGCCGTAACGGTTTTAAGACCTGCAGGAACTGCTGATTTTGATGGCGTAAGGCTGGATGTAGTAACTGATGGAGAGTTCCTTGAAAAGGGCGAAGGTGTACAGATAGTAATGGTTCAGGGACGACGTATAGTAGTAAAGGCAATTAAGTAATATAGCTAAGGGGGATAATATATGGAAGGTATAGTAACTTTTGTAATTAGTATAGGTTTGATTCTTGTAGCTGCAGTTTTGTTTTTTACCTTTGTTCCGGTTGGATTATGGATTTCGGCGTTGGCTGCAGGGGTAAAGATAAGCATTTTTAATCTGGTGGGTATGAAGTTAAGAAGAGTAGTTCCCTTTAAAATTGTACTTCCCTTGATAAAGGCTATTAAGGCGGGAATTGGAGTAAATGTAAATCAGCTTGAAGCACATTATCTGGCTGGCGGCAATGTTGATAGAGTGGTAGATGCGCTTATTGCTGCTCAAAGAGCAGACATGGACTTGATCTTTGAGAGAGCAGCTGCTATAGACCCTGCAGGTAGAGATGTGCTCGAAGCAGTAAAGATGAGTGTAAATCCTAAGGTGGTTGAAACACCAAATGTATCAGCTGTATCTAAGGATGGAATTGAGCTTTTGGTAAAGGCAAGAGTGACTGTAAGAGCAAATCTTGACAGGTTGATAGGTGGAGCGGGAGAAGCAACTATCCTTGCAAGAGTAGGCGAAGGCATAGTAACAACTGTCGGCAGCTCTGTTTCACATAAGGAAGTGTTGGAGAACCCTGATAGAATATCAAAGGTAGTCCTGAACAAGGGCCTTGACTCTGGAACAGCCTTTGAAATACTATCAATAGATATAGCAGACGTAGATGTAGGAAGAAATATTGGTGCACAACTGCAGACATTACAGGCGGAGGCAGATAAAAATATTGCTCAGGCAAAGGCTGAAGAGCGCAGAGCTATGGCTGTTGCAAAGGAGCAGGAAATGAGAGCTTCAGTTGTAGAGGCAGAGGCGGAGGTTCCGAGAGCAATGGCAGCTGCACTTCGTGAAGGAAAGCTTGGAGTCATGGATTACTATGACATGCAAAATGTAATGGCTGACACTAAGATGAGAGACTCAATATCTAAGGTCGGAGGCAATACAGGCTCAATGGATCAGAGCCATGATAATAAGCCTAACAAATAGTATGAAGGGTGATTAAAATGCCTGCTAATAATATGAATAATAATGTGCAGAAGAGTGTTTCCAAGAGAGCACAGCTAGAAAAAAATACTATTGTAGCTCCGGTAGGAATAGAAAACATTGAGCATATACCAGAAATGACAGCACCTTTAGGAATCTGTAGGATAGGGTTGTTAGGAAAGCTTGACGGTGAGGGCTTAGTAAAGGCTGTAATAATGGCTGAAGTACTGGGAAAGCCGAGGGGTAAAAGAAGAGGACGGTGGGGAGCTTGAATCTTAATGTTTTGATAGCAGATGATGATTTTGGAATGAGAATGGTGCTTAGGAAGGCACTTAAAAATATCGAAGGAGTTGATATACAGGGTGAAGCGGAGAACGGCGAAGCTGTTCTCCAGCTTTATGAGGAGATTGGGGCAGATGTAGTATTCTTAGACGTTGAAATGCCAGGGCTAACAGGAATAGAGTGTGCCAAAAGGATTATGGACATAAATCCAAGAACCTTTATTATATTTGTTACTGCGCATGAGGAGTATATGCAGGATGCTTTTGAGCTATATGCCTTTGATTATTTGATAAAGCCATTTAAGCTTGAGAGGATATACCAGACAGTGGAAAGGCTTAAAACCATAGGGGTTCAAAAGGACGACCCTGTGATGCATAGAATAATTAAGCATGAAAAAGGTCTAGATAAGCTGTTGATAAAAAATAAGGAAGGCATGAGCTTCGTTGATATGCATGAAATTATGCTAATTCAAAGAGAAAACAGGAGCACTGTAATTTATACTGCAAATGAGAGCTACACAACATCAGAAGGACTGGGGGACTTGGAAGAGAGACTTAATGCTTCACAGTTTTTCAGATGCCATAAGTCCTATATAATCAACCTTGCCTATGTGGATAAAATATATCCTTATGGAAGATGGACCTACATCGTGAAGCTAAAAAATACAGAGAAGGATGCGCTTATAACACATGATAAGTTTGTTGAGCTAGAGAAAATATTTACTGGTTAAAGGGGACTTTTCTGCTTTTTATAAATAAAAAGCCATTATAAATATAGATAGCTTGTTGCTATTAGCTCTATATTTATAATGGCTTTTCTGTTATAATTGGAATGTATTTTTTATTTTGGGGGTTAATAAAATGAATGGGTTAATCAATTTCTTAAATGTAAGGTTTAAGGATTATATTGGTTTGCCACGGTCAATTTATATTCTTTTTATAACAAGAGTAGTAAATGCACTGGGTAATTTCGTATATCCTTTTCTTACAATGTTTCTAACTCAAAAGCTTGGTTTCAGCGCTACTGAGGCCAGCAACTACTTTACCTACAGCTTTGCCTTTACAACAGTTGGCTCTTTGATAGGCGGAAAGCTTGCAGACCACCTTGGCAGAAGAAACCTTATGGTGCTGTTCCAGGGGATGGCAGCAATATGCTTTGGTATGTGCGCCTTCGTCAGTGAGCCAATATGGATACCAAGACTTCTTATAGTAGCGGGCTTCTTCGGAAGTGCAGCACAGCCTGCAAACTCCGCTATGGTTGCTGACCTAACAAACAAGGCTAATAGAAAGTATGCCATGTCATTATTATATCTTGGCATCAATATAGGGTTTACTGTTGGTCCTACTCTTGCAGGGCTGCTTTATAACCTCCATACTGAATGGATATTCTTAGGCAATGCTGCAGCCAATATAATTACAGTGCTGCTTTTATATTTCTTCATTAAAGAAACCATTCCTACAGAAGAAGATATTGAGATAAGTAAGAAGCTTAATGACGATGAGGGTGCAGAGTCGAAATGGCTTTTGGTTGCACTATTGAGAAGACCTGTATTGCTTTTATTTATGGTTGCGAGATTTGTGTACTCCTTCGTATATGCATCCATAGGTTTTGCTATTCCTCTTCAAATAAGCAAAGCCTTTGGAACAGAGTTAGGACCTTCATACTTTGGTTATGTTATGTCCTTTACAGGCTTTGTGGTAATAGCTTTTACGCTTCCATCCATTAGGCTTACATCGGGCAACAAGCCTGTGGTTAACGCAGCTCTTGCAGGAGCCTTCTACGCAGTTGGCTTCGGAATGATGGCTTTTGCAAGCGATTTATACTTGTATTTTATAGCTGGCTTCATTTTTACTGTTGGTGAAATACTTGATGTAACAAACTCCGGCGTTTATCTGGCGAACCACTCTCCAATTAACCATAGGGCCAGGTTTAATTCAGTTATGCCGCTTTTGATGAGCTTGGGACACACCCTTGGAATAGTGGCCTTCGGTAGAATAATTGATGCATATGGACTAAGTACCCTATGGTTTATATGCTTTTCCATGGCGGCTGTCGCAGCAGTATATATGCTGTGGTTAAACATCTTTGAAATAAAATATGAAGCAAAAAAAACAGGTATGGCTGCTTAGCCATACCTGTTCTGTTAACATCTAGCTTTTACCCCATTAGGATATAGTACAAAGCCCTTTCTTAAAAAGCCCTTTTGATAATCGATGTCTATAGAAGTAAGCACACCTGCAAGCTCTTGCTCTATGGCAAACCTCATGCCGTGCGCCTCTATGAGTATATCAGGAGTATCCGGCCCACCCGGAGCCAGTGAAAATACAGGGCCGGCTCAGCCACCACCATGCACCCTTATCTTAAAATCACTAATGCCTGTTCTCTCCAGCTCAAGAAGAGCCTGTTCTGAAATATTAATCTTCATATAAAAACCTCCATTACACTACTACCCTGTAGGGGTATATATTAATAATACTATATTTACACATTGCAAGCAATAAAAGTTAACAGATTAACAAACTGTTTATATGTCAAAAAAACAAAATATATGTCGTTTGTGTCAAAAAATTGTCGCAATAGTTCGGAAAGTCTATTATAATATAGAATAGGTATTGTTTTCCAAGATTTTTGATATCTGAATAATAATGCTTAAGGGTGAAGGTATGATAGAGAGTGTTGTTAGAAACCTAAAAACTAAAGAGATATTAAGCAATAGCGATTTAGCCGAGCTGCGTCAGTATATTAGTGAAAAGTACTCTGATTACAGTCAGGAGCAGCATGCAATTGCTCTTGCTAGTGCAATAAAAACAGTTATTGACAACAACCTTGCCCAGTTTAATGAGGGATACAGAAAAACCATTAGAGAAGCAGTATTAAAAAAGACTACCTATAAAAGTGTTTTTTCTATAGATGCAGAGGAGCTTTTTACTTCCTGCCTTATCTTAAAGAAGGCTGATAATGAATTTATTTTTTCTCTTACAAGCTGGTTAAATGATGTGCAGGATATTAAGGTCAGTACATATACGGTAGGTGACTTTATTGAAAAGACAATGTCTTTCAGTGAGGATATTATACAGTACAATCTTGAAGCAGTGATTTGCAAGATAAACGAAGCAGCAAATGCAATCTTAAATTATGAGGAAAAAACCAGGGGGAAATTCTATGCTGCCTATAAGGACAAGATAATAGAAAATGCGCTGAAAATTATGAGAGAGCTTGGAATATACATTAAAGGAGCAATTGAACTACTCGGAGGAGTAAGGCTAAAAGGTATTAAGCTTAACTCAAGGCTGCTTATTTCGATATCGCTGAGCATTGCCTGCATAGTGTTGTTTTCGTTCTATAGCAGAGGTACAGCTGCAGCAAGCTCCCAAATGCTTCAGAATGAAGCCGCGTTCAAGGAAATGCTGAGCACAGATTATATGCTTAATCAATATCTTAATAGGGATAGTAATGTTACAGAATACTTATATGATATAGAGGAAGAGCTGAATATTGAGTTGCGTTATAAGTCTGTTGATGCAGAACTGCTAAAAGTTTGGCTTGAGGGAAAGGATTCGATTCTTTCAGAATCGCCGTATTTTGAAGCTATTATAGACACCGCTAAAGAATTCGACATCGATCCGCTATTTATGTTTGCTATTACCGGACAAGAGCAATCCTTTGTTCCGAGAAGTAATAAATATGCAAAAAAAATTGCAAATAACCCATTTAATGTTTACGGTAGCTGGAGAGATTACAATACCGATATATTTGACTCAGCCGCAATAGCTGCAAGGACGATTATAAATCTTGGCAAAAAACGCCCTTTTTATAGAGATCCCATTGAATGGATAAACAGAAAATATGCTGAGGATAAAGAATGGTGGGTAAAAGTCAGAATTATATTTAATTCACTGCAGAATGCTGCAAGACTAGATTAAAAGTCCATTACTGTAATTTCAGTAAATGGATTTTTTTATTATATGAAAAAATCAACGAATTATGCTAAAATGCTTAAGAAAATGAATAAAATAAAAGGAATTTGTGTTTTTATGTAGAAGTATATAAATTGGTCTGCTGATTTATTCTGTGAAAGCTTTACAGCTGGCGGATTTTGACGAACTTTACGACCAGATATGCGAACGAATGCATAGAGGGAGGTATCGCATGATTGAATTAGTAAAGGTTAATAAAACATTTGATGACGGACATAAGGTTTTAAAAAATATTAATATTTTTATAGATAAGGGTGAATTTGTATTCCTTGTCGGACCAAGCGGTTCTGGCAAATCAACACTTATCAAGCTGCTTTTAAAGGAAGTAGAACCAACAAACGGCAAAATCGTAATCGACGGTAAAAACACAACAAAGCTTAAGAGAAATGATATACCATATCTAAGGAGAAGCATGGGTGTAGTATTTCAGGACTTTAGGCTTTTACAAGATAAAACTGTGTATGAGAATGTCGCTTTTGCAATGGAAATTGTTGAGGCACAGCCGAGAGACATAAGAAAGCAAGTTCCCATAGCCTTAAGCATGGTGGGGTTGAGCAAAAAATCAAACCTATACCCCAAGCAGCTTTCAGGAGGAGAGCAACAAAGAGTATCTCTTGCAAGAGCCATGGTAAACGGACCATCAATACTTGTTGCTGATGAGCCAACCGGAAATCTTGATCCTGAGATGTCTAGAGATATAGTAAAAATATTATATGAGTTTAACCAAAGAGGGACAACTGTACTTATGGCAACTCATGACAGAGACATAGTAAATGCAATGAAAAAAAGAGTAATTGCAATTGAAGATGGAGTCATGGTAAGGGATGAGAAAAGAGGTGGTTATTTCGATGAAGCTTAGGACCACCAAGTACTTCATAAAAGAAGGAACGAGCAATCTAAGAAGAAACAAAGTAATGAGTGTAGCTTCGATAACCTCAGTTATTGCTGCACTGCTTGTTATAGGGATATTTTTTATAGTCGTTCTTAATGTCGATTACGCCGCTTCTGCATTGGAATCGCAAGTGGAAATATCAGTTCATCTGGTTAATGGACTAAGTGAAGGCATAATCAATGCTATGAGCGGCGAGATAGAAGCCATAGAAGGCGTAAAAGAGGTAGTATTTGTATCTAAGGATGTTGCATTGAAGAATATGAAGCAAAAGCTTGGAGATAAGGGGTATCTATTAGATGGACTTGAATCGGACAACCCATTGCCGGATACCTTTGTTGTTACACTTACAAATCCTCAAAAAGCATCTTCGGTTGCTTTAGCATTAAACTCAATGTCGAGCATTGAGAAGGTATCCTATGGAAAAGATGAGCTTGAGAAGCTCTTAAAAGCAACTTATGTACTTAGGATGACAAGCTTGCTAATAATTACTATTTTGCTTTTTATTTCAATCTTTATAATATCCAACACAATAAAGCTTACGGTATTTGCAAGACGCAGAGAGATAGGCATTATGAAGTTTATAGGAGCTACTGATTGGTTTGTCCGAGGTCCATTTATTGTTGAGGGGATCCTTCTGGGAGTAACAGGAGCTGTTGTTTCAACAGCACTTCTTGGAGGCGGCTATCTATATACAGTAAACCTCATACAAAAGCAGATGTTGGGCTTCTTGGCGCTTTCGTTTATGCCCTTTGGAAGTATAATTACCAGTCTGGCATTCCTATTGGTGTTCGTAGGAATAGTTATAGGTGCCATAGGAAGCCTATTATCAGTTAGAAGATTTATTAAGGTTTAAAAGGAGGGGTATGTATTGAAACTTAAGAGAGCATTGGCACTTTTAATAATATTAGGGATATTGCTAAGCATAGTACCATTATATGCCACACCTGACGAAGCAACATTGAAGGCACAGCAAAAGAAGAATCAAACGGCAACAAAGAAAACTCAAACTGCTCTAGCACAAAAAAATAAGCAGCTAAAACAGGTAAGTAATCAAGTTGAAAAGCTAGATAAGGATTTATATAGCACGGCTATAACCATAGAAAGAATTGAAAAGGAGTTAGAAAAGCTCGATGTTAAAGTCTCTGTAACTAAAAGAGAACTTGAAAGAGCCATGGAAAGTGAAAAAGGGCAAAAGGAATTATTAAAGAAAAGAATAAGAGCTATGTATGAGAATGGCAATGTAGGATACCTTTCGGTAATACTAGATTCAACCAGCTTTTCGGATTTCTTAACAAGGCTAGATTTTCTTAAAAAAATTATAGATTTTGATGTTAATCTTCTCAATGACATGAATCTATTAACCACAAATATTGAGGAGACTAATGAGCAGCTAAAAAAGGAACAGAACGAAAAAGAGACACTAAAAAGTGAGCTAGGAGAAAAAAAGCAAAAGCTAGAAGACCTTATGAAGGATAAAAAAAGTGAAATAAGTAACCTGACAGATGATATAGAAGAGCTTGAGAAGCAGTATGATCAACATCTGAAAGAGGCAGAAGTAATTGCTAAAAAAATGCTGGAACTCATGAACTCTAAGAAATATACAGGCGGAACCATGGACTGGCCTGCACCAGATTATTATAAGATAACATCAGAGTATGGTTATAGAACACATCCAATTCTGAAAAAGAAAAAGATGCATACAGGAATAGATATATCTGTTCCGACGGGTAAAAATATTGTTGCAGCAAATAGCGGAACAGTTATTTATTCGGATTATTATGGCGGTTATGGTTATACAGTAATTATTGACCATGGTGGAAAGATTTCAACCTTATATGCTCACAACTCAAAGCTTCTTGTTAAAGAAGGCGATGAAGTAAAAAAAGGTGATATAGTCGCTAAATCTGGAAGTACAGGTCTTTCAACGGGACCTCACCTCCACTTTGAGGTTAGAGAAGACGGTCAGCACGTAGATCCAATGAAGTATTATAAGTAGTTTGATAGCACCCGGCCTAGGCTGGGTGCTATTTTTATAAAAATTTTCTGCAATGAATAATTGACACCAGCTTAGGCAATATTATACAATATAAATGCAAATGATTTGCAAAAAGGAGTGGTTATTGTTGAAAAGAAATATTGCAGTATTATTAGTACTATTGTACATGTTTGCGAGCCTGGCAGGATGTACTTCGAAGCAGGAAAGTGATGTCAAGGGAGTTAGTGAGGGTATGCCTTCTAAGCAAAAGATATTTACATCTTTTTATCCATTATATTTTGCAGCCAAGGAAATAGCAGGTGACAAGGCAGAGGTAATTAATCTAACACCTGCTGGAGCGGAACCCCATGATTGGGAACCAACGGCTAGAACGATTATCGAGATGCAAACCGGAGCGATGTTTATATATAACGGCTTAGAGATGGAAGGCTGGGCTGAGAAGGTTATAGAAACACTGGATAAAGCTAAGACCAGAATAGTCTGTGCCAGCGATGGGATTGAGCTTATAAAGTCGGGAGAGCTTGAGCATGAACATGATGAACATGAACATGATGATGACGAGCATCATGATGAAGATGAGCAAGAGGATGAAGATGAACATCATCACGGTGAATTCGACCCTCATATTTGGGTAAGCCCTGTCAGATTTAAGAAGCAGGCTCAAAACATAATGAATGCGTTAGCTGAGCTTGATCCAGAGAATAAAGAATACTACATAGAAAATTTTATGACTCTTGCTGCAAAGCTTGATAAGCTGGATGCAGATATTAGGAAGGCAGTGAAGGAATTTAAGAGCAATATAATAATAACCTCACATGATGCCTTTGGATATTTTGCTTATGATTATGGACTAGAGCAGATAGCTATAAGAGGGGTATCACCTGACGATGAGCCAAGTCCTGCAAAGATGGCAAAGCTTGTAGATGAATGCAGGGAGCATGGGGTAAAGTTTGTTTTTTTTGAGAAGCTGGTAAACCCTAAGCTTTCGCAGACATTAGCCAGAGAAATAGGGGGACAGACCCTGGTATTAAATGCAGTTCATGGAGTGGATGAAGAAGAACAAAAACAAGGAAAGGATTACATCAGTGTTATGTATGAAAACCTTGATAATTTTAAAAAGGCGTTGAAGGATTAAATGAAGGATATAATTTTTAGTGTTAAAGATCTTACATTTTCATATGGAAACAGCTTCATACTCAATAACATCAGCCTTGATATAAACAGAGGTGACTTTATGGGTATAGTGGGACCAAACGGTTCTGGAAAGAGTACATTTGTAAAGGCATGCTTAGGACTTGTTAAGCGTCAAAGCGGCACTGTAACAATATTTGGAAAGGATAGCGGCAGGTTCAAGCAATGGGGCCTGCTTGCCTATATACCTCAAAAGGCAACCTCCTTCAATCAAGGCTTCCCTGCTACTGTAGAGGAGGTTGTAGCTGCTAATCTGTATCAGCATATAGGTCTGGGTAAAAGACTTGGTTCATTGCATAGGGATAAAGTAGAGGCTGCCCTTGAGATTGTAGGAATGACCGATTATAAAGAGCGGCTTATAGGAAAGCTCTCAGGAGGCCAGCAGCAAAGAGTGTTCATAGCAAAGGCATTAGTAAGCGAGCCGGAGATAATGTTTATGGATGAGCCTACAGTGGGAATTGATTATAAATCAGAAGAAAGCTTTTATGAACTGATGGAATACCTAAACAAAGAGAAAAAGATGACTCTGGTTATGGTAACTCATGATACCGGTGCTATCAGTACAAAGGTGAACAGAATCGCATGCATAACGGACGGTAAGCTGCATGTGCATGATGCAGACAGCTGCTGCAGCAACGATATTTGTTTTGATGCATACGGAGACAGCAAAATGAAGCTTGCCCACAAGCATTAGGTTGCTCTGCCTACAAATGACATATGAATTCGGAGGTAATCATGTTAGAAGTTTTAAAATATAGCTTTATGCAGAGGGCATTTGCGGCAGGACTCCTTGTAGCACTAATATGTCCTTTGATCGGGGTTTTTATAGTCCTTAGAAGAATGTCGATGATAGGTGATACCCTATCACATGCATCTCTTGCGGGCATTGCTGCTGGTATGCTGGGGAAGTTCTACCCCTTGTGGGGTGCATTAATATTTTCTATAGCTGCAGCAATAGGGATAGAAAAGCTGCGAAAGGATTTTTCGCAGTTTGCAGAGCTTTCAATATCTATAGTACTATCTGCCAGCATAGGTCTTGCAGTTGTGCTGATAAGTCTTGCAAAGTCCTTTAATGCAGACCTAATGGGATATCTTTTTGGAAGTATCATTGCAGTTACTGCACAGGATGTTTTAATGATAAGCATTTTAGGTCTTATTATTATCGCTTCTATAACACTACTATATAAGGAATTTTTTTATATTGCCTTTGACGAAGAAGGTGCTGAGCTTGCTGGGATACCGGTGGCTAAGTTGAATATTTATTTTACTGTGCTTACAGCTATGACAATTGTTGTATCTATGAGAATAGTGGGTATACTTATGGTGTCCTCCCTACTTGTGATACCTGTTGCATCAAGCATGCAGATATCAAAAAGCTTCAAAAACACCATAGTTCTTTCAGTGCTGTTTGCACTATCGTCTGTGTTAATAGGCTTATTCACCTCCTTTTATCTTGACCTTGCACCAGGGGGGACAATAGTACTTGTTTCTGTAGCAATTCTGTTGTTGGTTATTGCTTATAAAAGGCTTTTTAGAAAATAAGCGGGGATGTGAAGTAATGAGTTTAGAAAAGATTGAAGTTCTACTAAGAGAAAAGGGATATAAGCTAACCGAGCAAAGAAGGCTTATTTTAGCTATATTGCAAAGCAACTCTGTGCCTCACACAGCCCAAGAGGTATATGACTTAGTAAAGCTTGCATACAGCAATATAAATTTTTCAACTATTTATAGAAACCTTGAACTTATGAGTGAGCTTGGAATTGTTGACAAGATGAATTTGAAAAGCGGTGTAAGTCATTTTGAAATAAACGACAGGGAAGAGCATCACCACCATGTAATATGCAAAGGCTGCGGAGAGACCAAGGCAATTGATTTTTGTCCATATAAAATGATTAACAATGAAGAGCTTGATAAGCTGGGCTTTTCAGCTACTGAGCACAAATTTGAGATATATGGGTTTTGTAATAAATGCAATGCCAAGTAATAAAGGGGGTGGCCAATAGCTTGTTATTGGCTGCCCCTTGGCTTTAAAAAAATTCACTGTAATAAAAGTAAATTATGATATTATTTTATATAATGAAGGATATAATGGTAGTATGATATAATATTAGGTGCCAATAAATAGCAAATACAAAAATGACATTAAGACATGAGGTGAATTATGGTTAGCAAAAAAACAGCACTTACCTGGGGGTTGGTTTTGGTTATAGTAACTTCAATGCTTACCTTTATGCTCGCAAATACTATTTCCTTAACCTTTGGTGATATGAAGCTAATATCTAAGGAACAATATGAGGATATACGAAAGCTGATGGCTCTGAAAAATGAAATAAATAAGTACTATGTTGATGAAGTTGAGCAGGAAAAGCTTATGGAGGGTGCTTTAAAAGGTATGTTCGAAGCTCTGGAGGATCCATACTCAATGTATATGGACGAGGATGAGTACAGATCCTTCAATGAAACAACCTCTGGTACATATGGCGGTATTGGAATTATTATTACTAAAAGTGAAGATGGCTACATAACGGTTGTTGCACCAATAGAGGATACCCCTGGTGAAAGAGTAGGTTTAAAAACTAATGATAAGATAATAAAGGTTGATAACACCGATGTGGTAGGCTGGGACACCGATAAGGTGGTTAAGATCATGAAGGGTGAGCCCGGAACTAAGGTAAAGCTTACTGTTATAAGAGAAGCAACAGATGAGCCTCTTGTTTTTGACATTACCAGAGAGATGATCAATATTAAGTATGTAAAGAGCAAAATGCTTGAAAATAAAATAGGTTATGTTAGGATAAGCATGTTTGATGAGGACACGGGGGATGAGTTTAGAAAGGCTCTGGAAGGCTTGAAAAAACAAAGCATGAGAGGTCTTATATTAGATCTTAGACAGAACCCGGGAGGGTATGTGCGGGAGTGTCTGAAGGTTGCGGATGAGCTTTTGGATGAGGGTATAGTTTTCTATGCAGAGGATAAGCAGCTGAAGCGTGATACCTTCAAATCAAAGGCAGGCAAGGTAGAGGTGCCCTTTGTTATACTTGTGGATGAAGGCAGTGCAAGCGCATCTGAGATAGTATCAGGGGCTGTTAAGGATAGAAAAGCAGGTATTATAATTGGCACGAAAACCTTCGGTAAGGGCTTAGTACAAAACATTAAAGATCTGCAGGATGGCTCAGGCTATAAGCTCACAGTTCAAAGATACTATACACCTAGCGGTATAAGTATACATAAGGTGGGTGTGGAGCCAAATATAGTGGTTGAGCAGCCAGCGCCTCAAGAGGGGCAACGTGATGAAGAGCAGCAGGATGTTCAGCTTGATAGAGCTATGGAAGAGGTCCTAAAACTGGCGAGGTAATTGGAGGATAATATGCATGACTTACTTAGGATAGCAGGTTTAGTACTTAGGGAGATAAGCAGTCTAGTTATAAATCAGTTTTTTTGGCTGGTCTTCATACTGCTGGTTTTTATGTACAAGAAAAGCGCAAATGTTGAGAGTGTTATGCTTGGGAAGAAATTTCCACTTGTAGAAAAAGCATCTCACTCTTTAGTGCTCGGTGTTGTTGGGGGGCTAGTAGGAAGTTTCTTGGTAATAACCTTGGGAATAACCCTGCAAGACTTTGCAAATACCGACCAGGGCATACTGACCTCCGGGATAATGTATATATGGGTGATTGCAGTTTTGCTGTCTTTGATTAACACAAGGTATCTCTGCTTTTCCTATGCAGGAGGGATAATAGCACTCTCAAACCTGCTGACAGGCTTTCCCGTAATAAATGTCCCTGGCTTGCTGGCACTTATAGGCGTACTGCATTTGATTGAGAGTATCCTGATCAGACTGGATGGATATACCTACTCTGTGCCATTGTTTCTGAAAAAAAAGGATGGCTCAATAGTTGGCGGATACATGATGAATAAGATGTGGCCAATACCCTTGGTGCTTTTGGCCTTTGGCTTCCTGCTAATACAGGGAGGTAAGGCTATAGGCATCGACAGCATGCCAGGGTGGTGGCCGATTCTTAATCACAGCTTTACTGCCAATGAGGCTCTAGGGTATATGCCCTTTTTAGTGCCTGTTATACTTGGTTATGGAGATATAGCAATAACGCGAACCCCCGAGCAAAGATGCAGAGAGTCGGCTGCACGTCTTGCTGTTTACAGCATTATACTTATATTTTTGTCGATAGCAGCTTCAAAGTATCTGATATTTGCTTTCGCTGCTGCGTTGTTCGCTCCTTTAGCCCATGAAGCAATAATTCTACATGGCAAAAAAGAAGAAGAAACAGGAAGGCCTATCTTTGGACCTGCAGAAAAGGGTGTGACAATACTATATTCTAAGAAAAATTCTCCATCAGAGGCTATGAAGCTTGAGCCTGGAGATATTATACTCAGTGTAAACAATAAACCTGTAGAAGATGAAAAGGAGCTTGCAGATTTTCTTGCTGAAAGGCCTACATATGTATGGTTTGAAGTAAAAAAAATAAGTGGAGCTATAAAAACCATGGAGTACCAAGACTATGGAAACGGAGTATCAGGCTTGGGGGCTTTAGTAGTGCCGAAGAATGTTTCTGTGTATTTTGAGCTTAATGATTCTGTAAAGCCCTATGAAAAGCTGATGAGCTACATAAAAAAGATATCCGGATAATATGTATGTATTAACCACCAAGCAGGCAAACATAGTTTGCGTCTAGTGTTTGGTGGTTTTATCATATGAAATTATAGGTACAGGGTTTTAAATGCTATTCATCATGTTTGTTGTTCACTACATGTGCATTAGTATATCGCAGCAGCTCGTTAAAAATGCTTCTGTTTTTGTCGCTGATTTGCTCGAGGTACTTAAAGGGCTCCATATAGATATCACTTTCATCCTTCTCGAGTCCATTGTTTTTTTCATTAATCTCCATAAAATCACCTCGTGTTTTATTATATTTTTTTGCAGCATAATTATACTAAAGCTGCTTGTGCTTTTTTGCAGGGAATTGTTTATTAGTATTTACAAAAATGCTGTGCAATATTTATAAATATTCATAATAGCCTGCAACTTGGGGATAAAGTATACTTTAAGTATAAACTAAATGGAAAGAGGGAATTGTATGGCAAATCTATCTTTAAGAGGAATAAAAAAGATATATCCGGGCAATGTTACAGCTGTTAGAGACTTTAATATGGAAATAGCAGATAAGGAATTCATAGTATTAGTTGGACCTTCCGGCTGCGGAAAAACTACAACTCTTCGTATGATTGCAGGTCTTGAGGATATTTCTGCCGGAGAGCTTCATATCGGGGATAAGCTGGTAAACGATATGCCACCAAAGGATAGAGATATAGCAATGGTTTTCCAAAACTACGCTTTGTATCCTCACATGACTGTATACGAAAACATGGCTTTTGGACTAAAGCTTAAAAAGGTTCCAAAGACTGAAATAGATGAAAAGGTTAGAAACGCAGCTAAAATACTTGAAATAGAGCATCTTCTCGAGAGAAAGCCAAAAGCGCTTTCCGGCGGACAAAGACAAAGAGTTGCATTAGGTAGAGCAATAGTAAGAGAGCCAAAGGTATTCCTTATGGATGAACCTTTATCAAATCTTGATGCTAAGCTAAGGGTTCAGATGAGAACAGAAATATCAAAGCTGCACCAAAGACTTCAAACTACTTTTGTTTATGTAACACACGATCAAACAGAAGCGATGACAATGGGAACAAGAATTGTTATAATGAAGGATGGGGACATTCAACAAATTGATACTCCTCAAAACGCTTATGACAATCCTGCCAACTTGTTCGTTGCAGGCTTTATAGGAAGCCCTCAAATGAACGTGCTTAAGGGAGTAGTAGTAGAGAATAACGGCAGAGTAGCAGTTAAGGTGGAAGACAACACAATTATCAACCTTACTGCACATATGGAAAAAACATTAAAGGAAAATGGCTACATAGGCAAGGACGTATATATTGGAGTAAGACCTGAGCACCTGCAAGAGTCAGAAGTAGAGCCATATGCAAGCGAGTTTTCAAGCATATCAGGAAATGTTGAGGTTGCAGAGCTTATGGGCTCAGAAACCTACCTATACCTGAAGGTTTGCGGCAAGCAGGTTATAGCTAAGGTTGATTCACATACAAAGAAAAGAGCCGGAGATAACGTAGTTCTTCAGTTTAAGTGGGACAGCATTCACTTGTTTGACGGTGAAACAGAAAAGTCTATAGTGTAGATTGATTTTCAAAGAAGGGGATACGTATGGCGAATATCGTTACTGCTCTATCCAGACTATCAAAAACAGTTGATAAGAATATTGTGGTTGTAAATAGCCAGAATGTCTGTCTATTTCCTGAAGTCCTTCCTGCTTTCATGAGCTTTAAGGCTCTGACTGAAAGCGTGTCAGGAATTTACCAAGGCTACAGAATCAACAAGATTGATACGACTAACAGCACCTTTTATGTAGGAATAGAGCACAGCGATAGCGACGACCAAAGGCTGATAGACCTGATAATGTTAAATATATCTGATATACTTGACAGGGAGCTCACCAGTGGGGCTTCTCCTGTTGAGTATATCAGAACCATACTTGATAACGCGAGGATACATGGAGTAAACGAGGCTGCGAAGCCAATACTTTATATTAAGGGCTGGACGGCATTACTTGAAAACAACAGAGAAGAATATGAGAGTAGCGACCTTATAGAGATAATCAACAATACTATTAATGCAGGACTGGTTTTTGAATACAGGGATAGAATCGTAATAATTGGCAAGGATGAAGACAAAATCTCAGCATGCAAGGCTATAAGAGAGAATATTTTAACAGAGCTTTATATAGAATGCTTAATTGCAGTCGGAAGCGATATATCAAATGAGCTAGAGCTGATTGAGCAGTATGACTGCTGTGAAGAAATATTGAACCAGGTAAAAAGGTATAGCTTAGGAAGCAAGGTTTTTAACTTTGAGGATGTGTACACATACAGGATAGCTTCAAGTATAGATCCAGTCATAAAAAATGAAATAGTACAGAAGGTATTTAAAAACAAGATATCCGAAATGCTTAATGGAGAAATGGAAACTACCATAGATGTCTTCTTCAAAAACAATCTTAATTTGACAGACACAGCAGCCAAGCTGTACATACACAGGAATACGCTACTTTATAGAATAGATAAGATATATAAGTCCACAGGCTTTGATCTAAGACGTTTCGAGGACAGCTGGCTCTTTAAGCTGGCATGGATAATCAGCAAAGAAAACTAGAGTAAGTGCTCACAAAACAAGGGTACTTACTCTATGTATTTTTTGTAAATTTTTATATATGGATTGACAGCTAGATGTATTAATATTACAATTAATATTGCGAACACATGTTCTAATGTATATATACCACCAAATACTGTATAATACATTATGTAAACAATAAAATTCTTCTATATTATATTAAGTAGGAGAGGTTAAAGATGGATATATTTAAGCTAGTTTCAGACTACAAGCCTATGGGAGATCAGCCGCAGGCTATAGAAATACTGACAGAGGGAGTTAATAAGGGAAGCAAGTATCAGACCCTGCTCGGTGTAACAGGCTCAGGTAAAACCTTTACCATAGCTAATGTTATTGAGAAGGTGCAAAGACCTACATTAGTGCTTGCCCACAATAAGACATTGGCAGCACAGCTTTGCAGCGAGTTCAAGGAATTCTTTCCTGAAAATGCAGTTGAGTATTTTGTAAGCTATTATGATTACTACCAGCCAGAGGCTTATGTAGCTCGTACGGATACCTACATAGAAAAAACTGCTGATATTAACGACGAAATAGATAAGCTCAGACACTCGGCCACAGCTGCACTTTTTGAAAGAAGAGATGTTATTATAGTAGCCAGCGTGTCCTGCATATACGGCCTTGGTGACCCTGAGGATTATAGAAACCTTGTGTTGTCTCTTCGTAAGGGAATGATAAAGGATAGAGATGAGGTTCTAAGAAAGCTTGTAGACATACAATACGAAAGAAACGATATTAATTTTGTTAGAGGAACCTTCAGGGTTAGAGGAGATATAGTAGATATATTTCCGGCAGCCTCTTCAGATAAGGCCATCAGAGTAGAGTTTTTTGGTGATGAAATAGAACGAATACTGGAGTTTGAGTCGCTTACCGGTAGTATCATCGGCGAGATGAAGCATAGCTATATATATCCTGCTTCTCACTTTGCGACAACCTACGAAAAGCTGCAGGTTGCAATAGGGAATATTGAAGTAGAGCTGGAGCAAAGGGTTAAGGAGTTTAAGGAGCAGGATAAGCTTCTTGAGGCTCAGAGAATTCAGCAGAGGACAAACTATGATATAGAGATGATGAAGGAAGTTGGCTACTGTCCTGGTATTGAAAACTATTCAAGACACATAAGCGGACGACCACCTGGAAGCTCTCCATACACTCTTATAGACTTTTTTCCTGATGATTTCCTGCTGGTTATAGATGAATCTCATGTAACTATCCCTCAGGTAAGAGGTATGTATGGAGGTGACAGATCCAGAAAAGAGTCTCTTGTAGAGTTTGGATTCAGACTTCCATCCGCCTACGACAACAGACCCTTGAATTTCAGTGAGTTTGAAGACAAACTGAACCAAGTAATATATGTTAGTGCCACTCCATCTCAGTTTGAGCTTCAAAGAAGTTCAGCCGTAGTGGAGCAGGTAATAAGACCTACCGGGCTTATAGATCCTGAGATAGCGATCAAGCCTGTAAAGGGACAGATAGACCATCTTATCGGAGAAATAAATGAGCGTATTGCTAAGAAGCAAAGGGTTTTAGTTACTACACTTACTAAAAAGATGTCAGAGGATTTGACCTCCTACATGAAGGAGATAAACATAAAGGTAAGATATCTGCATTCAGATATAGATACCATGGAAAGAATGAAGATAATAAGAGATTTGAGGCTTGGAGAATTTGATGTGCTAGTAGGCATCAATCTTTTAAGGGAAGGTCTGGATCTGCCTGAGGTATCGCTGGTTGCAATACTGGACGCAGACAAGGAGGGCTTTTTGCGTTCTGAAACCTCGCTTATTCAGACAATAGGCAGAGCGGCAAGAAATGTAGAGGGCAAGGTAATAATGTACGCTGACAGGATGACTGATTCTATGAAAAAGGCAATAAACGAGACTAACAGAAGACGCATGAAGCAGGTTCTGTACAATGAAGAAAATAACATTCAGCCGCAGACGATAATAAAGGCTGTCAGAAATATAATTGAAGCAACTACAGCTGCTGAGGAGTCTGTAAAATACGGAATGCGAAGCAATGTAGACAAGATGAAGAGGGAAGACATTTTAAGAGTGATTGCGGCCATGGAGTCAGAAATGAAGGATTGCTCAAAGTCAATGCAATTCGAAAGAGCTGCAGAGCTGAGAGATAAGATTATAGAATTAAAGAATAGGGTGCTAAGCTAAGCTTTGCTTAGCTTAGCTTGAGTCGCTGGTCACTGGGTTGAGAAGGGCCTTGAAGAAGTGTATTAGCCTAGTGATCGGAGACTAGAGCCTAGTGATTAGAGACTAGCCACTAGTGACTAGAGACTAGCGACCAGTGACTAGCATCTATCGTCTAGCGACAAACGAAGTTTTTTTGGAGGTTAACATGGTAAGGGATAAAATTATTATTAAGGGTGCCAGAGAGCACAATTTAAAGAACATTGACATAGAAATACCAAGAGATAAATTTATAGTGCTTACAGGCTTGAGTGGATCAGGGAAATCCTCCTTAGCCTTTGATACTATTTATGCTGAGGGTCAGAGAAGGTACGTGGAGTCCTTGTCTGCCTACGCGAGACAGTTCTTGGGACAGATGGAGAAGCCGGATGTGGATTATATAGAGGGCTTATCGCCTGCTATTTCCATAGACCAAAAGACTACCAGCAGAAACCCGCGCTCCACAGTTGGAACTGTAACTGAGATATATGATTATCTCAGGCTTCTTTTTGCCAGGATAGGAACACCTCACTGTCATAACTGCGGCAAAGAGATATCACAGCAAACAATTGACCAGATGGTGGACTACATTATGAATCTTACTGACGGGACTAAGCTTCAGCTTCTGGCGCCAGTCATTCGAGGCAAGAAGGGAGAGCACCAGAAGGTACTGGAGGATGTAAAAAAAGGTGGTTATGTAAGGGTCAGGGTTGACGGGGAGATATTAGACATAAATGAAGATATAAAGCTGGAGAAGAATAAAAAGCACACAATTGAGATTCTGGTAGATAGACTTGTAGTAAAGTCTGGAATTGAGAAGAGACTGGCTGACTCATTGGAGACAGTCATGAAGCTTACTGGCGGAACAGCTCTTATAGATATTATAGGCGACCACGAAATGCTTTTCAGTCAGAACTTTGCTTGTACTGACTGCGGAATAAGCATAGAAGACCTTGCTCCCAGAATGTTTTCCTTTAACAGCCCCTTCGGAAAATGTCCAAAGTGCGATGGCTTGGGAGAGCTAAGGGAGATTGATCCGGAGCTTGTGATACCTGATAAGTCGCTTTCTATCATGGAGGGCGCAATTGATCCATGGAGAAATCTTGATGAAAATTCCTGGTACTATAATATTTTAGAAGCTGCCGCAAAGCACTATGGCTTCGACTTAAATGTGCCAGTAGAGCAGCTGGATCAAAGGTATATCGACATTATTTTAAACGGAAATGCCGGAGAAAAAATCAAAGTAAAGTATCAGAGAGAGTACGGAAAGGGCGAAGTTAATGTAGCTATCGAAGGAGTTATAAATAACCTTGAGAGACGCTATAGAGAGACTAAATCTGATTATATGAGAGCAGAAATAGAAAAGTATATGTCAGCTATTTCTTGTCCGGAGTGTAAGGGTCAAAGGCTTAAAAGGGAAAGCTTGGCTGTAAAGATAAGTGGACATTCTATTGCTCAGGTTTGTGAAATGTCTATATATAAGATAAAGCAGTTTTTTGAGGGTATTCAGCTTACAGAGAAGCAGCAGCTCATATCAAAGCTTGTGCTTAAGGAGATAAACGAAAGACTGGAGTTTCTTTTAAACGTTGGACTTGAGTATCTTACGCTGTCACGTACTGCAGGTACTCTATCCGGTGGTGAGGCACAGAGAATAAGGCTTGCTACTCAAATAGGCTCAAGTCTTGTTGGAGTACTGTATATACTTGATGAGCCAAGCATAGGGCTGCATCAAAGGGATAATGACAAGCTTCTAAAAACTCTCAGAAATCTATGCAATATAGGAAACACTCTTTTAGTAGTAGAGCATGATGAGGATACAATGTGGGCTGCAGACCACATAATAGATATAGGCCCCGGAGCTGGAATACATGGAGGCAGAATAGTTGCTGCCGGTACCATAGATGAAATAATGGCTTGTGAAGAGTCGGTTACAGGTCAGTATCTGTGCGGCAGAAAAAAGATACCTGTACCTGCTGAGAGAAGAAAGCCTAACGGCAAGTGGATTGAAATATTCGGTGCAAGAGAAAACAACTTAAAGAACATAGATGCAAGATTTCCTCTAGGAGTTTTTACCTGTGTTACCGGAGTATCAGGCTCAGGAAAAAGCTCCTTGATAAATGAGATATTATATAAGTCTTTAGCAAGCAAGCTAAACAGATCCAAGGTCAGACCGGGTCTGCATGACAAGCTAACAGGCTATGAGCATCTGGATAAGATAATAGATATAGATCAGTCTCCAATAGGGCGCACACCAAGGTCTAATCCTGCTACCTATACAGGCGTATTTGATCTGATAAGAGAAGTATTTACTGCTACCACAGAAGCAAAGATGCGAGGCTACAAAATCGGAAGGTTCAGCTTCAATGTAAAGGGCGGACGCTGCGAAGCCTGTAAGGGTGATGGCATCATAAAGATAGAGATGCAATTTCTTCCCGATGTATATGTTC
This sequence comes from uncultured Clostridia bacterium, assembly GCA_937976095.1. GTDB lineage: Bacteria > Bacillota > Clostridia > Lutisporales > Lutisporaceae > CALGKJ01. Next base: position 22,473 of record CALJSV010000074.1, read on the forward strand.
CTTGTGAGGTATGCAAAGGGAAGAGGTACAATAGGGAAACTCTTGAGGTTAGATATAAAGGCAAGAACATCTCTGAGGTGCTTAACATGACTGTAGAAGATGCCTTGGAGTTCTTCGGTAATATTCCCAGGATAGAAAGGAAGCTGCAGACCCTTAATGATGTAGGTCTGGGCTATATCAAGCTGGGACAGCCATCTACACAGCTATCTGGCGGAGAAGCTCAAAGAATCAAGCTTGCATATGAGCTTTCTAAGAGAAGCACCGGAAAGACACTATATATACTGGATGAGCCTACTACAGGACTTCATATAGCAGACATTGACAGACTTCTGATCATACTTGACAGACTGGTTGACGCAGGCAACTCTGTACTAGTCATTGAGCATAACCTGGATGTTATAAAAAGGGCAGATCATATCATAGACCTTGGACCTGAAGGCGGGGACCGTGGCGGCCTAATAATAGCAGAGGGCACACCAGAGCAAATTGTTGCAAACCCAAATTCCTATACCGGACAGTTCCTTAAGAAGCTGCTTCAGACAAAAGCAGACAGCCATAATGAGGTCGCGATAAGCAAATAGCATAGAAGCTATCAACAAACAGGGTGCAAATCAGTGCACCCTGTTGCTTTTCTTGCACTTTTATAGTCTATATAGTATAATTTGTGTATACATTTTTTAGGATAAAACAGAAATTGAGGGATAGCAATGCTTGATAGAGATAAATACATTCCACTTTATATACAGCTAAAGGAAGAGCTAAAAAACAATATAAAAGAAGGGGTATGGGAGGTAGACACTCAAATACCTACAGAAAAGCTGCTGATGGAGGAGTATGAGGTAGGTAGAGCAACAGTAAGAGAAGCTCTTTCTATGCTGGTTAATGAGGGATACCTATATAAAAAGCAGGGGATTGGAACCTTTGTGGCAAGAAAGCTGCCTTCACTTGGCTTTGAGCCCCTTATTAGCTTGACATATTCCCTTAATGTACGCGGAATAAGCTCAAGCAGCACCGTAATGGAGAAAAGCGAAATTATGCCTGATAAGCATATGCTAGCGAGACTCAAATGGAAGAAGCAAAGAAAGTGTTTGTTTATCAATAGAATAAGATACGCAGAAAATATCCCCATAGCCATTGAGCACTCGTATTTTAGCGGTGATTTTGAGCAGTATATAGAGCAGCTGGACATAACAGGTTCCTTCGCTCACATGATTTTAAAGGAGCTTAAGATTACCATCAACAAGGTTGAGCAGACTATTATTCCGAGAGTACCAGATGCTAGAGAACAGGAGCTTCTTAAAATTGATGAGAATACTACTGTCCTAAATTTGGAGAGATGGATATACGGGAATGAAAATGATGAACCAATTTATTATTTGAAGTTTGTTATACCGGAAAATATATACTCAATGAAATATTAAAGTCCTTTTTAAGGACTTTTTATTATTTTAGAAACTGGTATCTCAGTACTGTTGACTAACATATTATAATTATATATAATAATGTTAGGATGTCCGGATGACCAGACGTATGGGGGTGTGATTAGTGAGCAAGCTGCTAAAACGAATTGAGAACGAGCTTCAAAAGACTATATCAAAAGCTATAAGCTGCAGTGAATGGAGAAGCTCCATCGTACTTGAAGGAGAAGTCAACAGCTGGGATGAATTAATGAGCGCAGGTCTTAGGGCTGCAAATAGAGGCTACAAGGGTGTAGTAAATAAAATGACTGTAAAGGGTCTATTTATACCTGAACCCAAGAATCCGGCTGTAAATGATTATTCACTTGAGCATAAAAAGGTAGATGTATTGATAATTGGCGGAGGTGTGATTGGCTGCTCTATAGCAAGAGAGCTTTCCAAGTGGAACATATCTGTGCTTTTGGTAGAAAAGGAAGAAGATCTTGCAATGCACGCCTCTTCCAGAAACGATGGAATGGTTCACCCTGGGATAGAGCCTAAACCAGGATCTAAGAAAGCATACTTTAATGTCAAGGGCAATGAGATGTATACAAAAGTAGCGGAGGAGCTTGACGTACCTTTAAGGCGCAGTGGCTCTGTAGTCATTTATGACAGCTATTGGTTGAAATTTATATATCCCTTCTTTAAGAAAAGAGCTGCCCAAAATGGCATAAAGGGCTTAAGACATTTATCTAAGGCAGAGGTGAAGGAGAGAGAGCCATATATAACCGACAGCGTAGCTGGGGGGCTGCTTTTTCCATCAACTGCAGTACTGTCACCTTACAGACTAACGATAGCTTACGCCGAGAACGCAATGATAAACGGTGCAGAAATAAGCCTGAACACTATTGTTAAGTCCATGAAGCTTGATGGAAACAGAATAATATCTGTTGAAACCAATAAGGGTACTGTTTACCCCAAGGCAGTAATCAACGCTGCGGGAGTATTTACAGATAAAATTGCAGCAATGGCAAATGACCAGTTTTTTACAATTCACCCTAGAAAGGGTCAGGTTCTGCTGCTGGACAAAAAGAAGGGAAGCATACTTACCTCCGTTATAGGTAAGCCAAGCTTCGTTAATGTTAAAGGAGTAACAAAAGGTGGGGGCATAGTAAAAACTATAGAGGATAACATTTTGATCGGTCCCGATGCTTATGAACAACCCTATAGAGAGGACTATACCACCAACCGTGAAAATATAGAAGGACTTATGAAAAAGCACTTTCCTGTTTTGCCGACGTTAACTCCGGCTGATATAATTACTTATTTTGCCGGTATAAGAGCTTCAACCTTTGAGGAGGACTTTATCATAGAAAGGTCCGAATACGTAAAGAACCTCATACACTCAGCGGGCATACAGTCTCCGGGTCTGGCATCAGCTCCGGCAATAGCTGAGGAAATAGAAAGACTCACCTGTGAGACCTTGCAGGAGGTTATGGAGGTTAAGCGCAAGGTGAACTGGAACCCTAGAAGAAAGGGGATACCTGAGCTTCATAGGATGACTGCTGAAGAAAGAAGCAGGTTTATAAAGGAAAGACCTGATTATGGAGTAATAGTTTGCAGATGTGAGGAGATCAGCAAGGGTGAAATAATCGACGCGATTAACTCACCTATACAATGCAACACTGTAGATGGAATAAAGAGAAGGGTAAGAGCCGGACTAGGTAGATGCCAAGGAGGTTTTTGTCTGCCTCATGTTGTAAAGCTGATACAAACACAGTCTGGGGGCAGCATTACGGAGGTAACCAAGAAAGGAAATTCCTCTTATATGCTTACAGGTGAAACCAAAACAGGAAATATAAGCGGGGGGTGTCAGTGTGAAAAGTAGCAGCACCTATGACGTAATAGTATTGGGGGCAGGTCCTGCAGGCCTTGCGGCGGGCTATGCCGCTTCCAAGGCTGGCGCTAGCACCTTGATTATAGAAAGAGAAGAGAGGGCCGGGGGTATCCTTAAGCAATGCATACATGATGGCTTTGGAATTATACGCTTTCAGCAAAAGCTTACCGGGCCTGAATATGCAGAAAGGTATATAAGGCTGGTGGAAGAGCAAGCTGTTACTGTACTTACCTCAACGTTCGTTATAAAAGTAAATAAAAAAGAGGACGGCTTTGAGCTGCAGCTTGTAAATGAGAAGAGCGGAGTGTTTTCGCTAAAAGCTAAAGCGCTGGTGCTTGCTAACGGCTGCAGGGAAAGGACCTCTAAGCAGGTGTTTATACACGGCGCCAGACCGGCAGGTGTATACTCTGCGGGTACTGCTCAGTACTTTGTAAATATAATGGGCTATCTGCCATGCAAAAGGTGCGTAATACTAGGCAGCGGCGATATAGGTCTTATTATGGCCAGAAGGCTAACCCTAGAAGGGACTGAGGTAGTAGGCGTATATGAAGCTAAATCAACGCCATCAGGGCTTGCCAGAAATATATCCCAATGTCTGGAGGATTACAACATACCCTTGCATCTATCACATACAGTAACAAGAATTATTGGCACTGACAGAGTAGAAGCAGTTGAAATATCAAAGGTAGATGAAGCCATGAGGCCAATAGCAGGTACACAGCAGCTGGTGGAGTGTGATGGCTTGATACTTTCGGTAGGTCTTATTCCGGAAAATGAAATAGCGGAAGACCTTGGCATAAAGCTTGATGCAAGCACGAAAGGACCTTTGGTAGACCAGAACTTTATGACTTCAATGGAGGGGGTATTCTCCTGCGGCAATGCACTTCACGTAAATGATCTTGTAGACTATGTGTCGGAAAGTGGTGAGCTTGCCGGTGAGTTTGCAGCAGCTTATGGAAGAAGGCACAGTGAAAGAAGACTGGTAGACATAGGCTATAGTAATAAGGATTTTCTTTATGTGGTGCCTCAATATATAGATGCTGCATCAGACAATAAAAATGTGGTATTATACTTCAGATCGAGGGATGTAAGATATGATGCAAAGGTTGCAATAAAGTGCGGAAACGACAAGCTCCATGAGAAAAAGCACAGCGTAATGCGTCCACCGGAAATGGAAAAGCTGGAGCTTGATTTAAACAAGCTGGATATTAATGGAGCCAACAAATTAGAAATACTGATGCTGGAGGGATAATTATGAAAACAATGACCTGCATCATATGCCCCAGAGGCTGTAGTCTTACAGTTGAAAAAGAAGGAGCAGAATACAAGGTTACAGGGCAAATGTGCAAGCGAGGCAAGGAATTCGCTGTAAATGAGCTGACAAACCCGACCAGATCAGTAACGACAACAGTAAGAACAGTCTTTACAGAGTTTCCAAGGCTTCCAGTAAAAACTGACGGAGAAGTACCGCTAGGGAAGATCTTTGATGTAATGAAGGAGCTTGACTGCATACTTGTTAAAGATACTGTTAAGTCGGGTGATGTTATAGTAGAAAATATTTCAAACACAGGCATCAACATAGTAGCGACAATAAGCATGAGTCTTATGATGGGGGTAAGCTAATATGAGGGAAGAGTATGTTTTGACTATTGATTGTGGGACTCAGAGCGTAAGAGCGCTGATCTTTAATAAGCAGGGTACGCTTGTTGTTAAAGAAAAGATTGAGTTTGAGCCTTATTATTCTCATAATCCTGGCTGGGCGGAGCAGGATCCTGAACTATACTGGGAGAGCGTATGTAAGGCTACCCAAAAGCTAAAAAAGGAAAATCCGGAGCTATGGGATAGTATTATCGGAGTATCGGCAACTACCCAAAGAGACACCGGTGTCTTTGTAGACAAGGATGGAAATGTACTAAGGCCAGCAATCACTTGGCTGGATCAGAGAATGGCAAAATGCAGTGAGCCTTTGCCTATACTGGACAACCTTATGTTCTCTACAGTAGGGATGCAAAAAACAATTGACCTGGTAAGAAAAAAAAGTAAAGCAAACTGGGTTAAGGAAAACCAGCCTGAAATATGGGAAAAAACTCATAAGTATCTACAGGTGTCAGGCTATTTTACATTTAAGCTCACAGGTAGAATGGCTGACTCAGTAGCTAGCCAGGTAGGACATATTCCATATGATTATAAGAAAAAGAGCTGGCCAAAATCGAATATAAACTACAGATGGAATGTTTTTGGAATAGACAGAGACAGACTTCCGGAGCTGGTTGAGCCTGGAACAATTGTAGGCAGCATAACTGAAAAGGCAGCTGAGGAAACTGGTATAAAGGCCGGGACGCCCTTTGTAATATCAGGCTCTGATAAAAGCTGTGAAACGCTAGGCGTCGGATGTCTGGATGAAAGATCAGCAAGCATAAGCTTTGGTACAACTGCGACAATACAAACCACTACAGATAAATACTATGAGCCTATACAGTTCTTTCCCTCCTATACAGCCGTTGTTCCGGGACGGTATAATCCTGAAATAGAAATAAACAGAGGCTACTGGATGATAAGCTGGTTTAAGAAGGAGTTTTCATCAAGGGAAGTGCATGAGGCTAAGGAAAGGAACATTCAGCCTGAGGAGCTATTAAATGAGCTTCTTGGAAAGATACCTCCGGGATCTCATGGACTTATGCTGCAGCCTTACTGGGGAGCTGCCCATAAGCTTCCAGAAGCCAAGGGAGCCATATTGGGCTTTGGTGATGTACATACCAGAGCACATATTTATAGATCAATCATTGAGGGTATCAATTATGCTCTTATAGAGGGAGCAGAGAAAATAGAGAAAAAATCAAAGAAAAGGCTAGAGAAAATAATGCTCTCAGGTGGAGGTTCACAGAGTGATACCATATGCCAGATCACAGCAGATATGTTCAATAGACCTGTATATAAAGGAACTACATATGAAGCCTCAGGCTTGGGTGCCGCGATAAGCTGCATGGTAGGCTTGGGAATATACAAGAGCTATGAAGAGGCTGTTAAGGGCATGGTGCATTACAGTAAGGAATTCCTGCCAAACAATGCTAATGCAGGTGTATATAGTGAACTATACAACAGGGTTTATACAAAAATATATTCTAAGCTGAGAAGTCTATATAAAGAAATTCAGGATATAACAAAATATCCTGAGCATTAAGAGGGGGAGTAGTAATGTCAAAGAATAAAAGCTACAAGAGAGAGCCGGAACCACAATGGTATAGAGAAGTACCTCCAAAGGATTCCTACAGATCAATACTTAAATGGGGAGCTATGGACGAGTTTAAAAACCCCAATGAAAGACTTTATAGACTGATGAAGGAAACCTTCAAAATGACAGATGAGGATTTTAAGGTAAAGCAAAAAATGGGGCTTGAAAAAGTAGTTCATAACAAGCCGATAAACCTTACGCCTCAGCAAATTGAAGTCTTTAAGAAGATAGTAGGCGAAGAAAATATAAAGACAGACGACTATACAAGACTTGCAGTTTCATATGGAAAAACAATGATAGATCTTATGAGGCTAAGAAATGGCATAGTTGAAAACATCCCGGACGTAGTACTTTACCCAAGATCTAAAGAGGATATAGAAGCTATTGTGAAATACTGTAACGAGCAGCATATACCAATCTATATATATGGCGGTGGTTCTTCTGTAACCAGAGGAACAGAGTGTATGAAGGGTGGAGTGTCCCTGGATATGCGCGTTCATATGAAGAGAGTTGTAAGCTTCAATGAGACTAACCAGACAATAACAGTAGAAGCAGGTATGTACGGGCCAGAGCTTGAAAAGATACTGAATAACGCTCCTGAACTGTTTGGCGCAAAGAGAAGATACACCTGTGGACATTTTCCTCAATCCTTTGAATACTCTGTAGTAGGCGGTTGGGTAGTTACAAGGGGGGCAGGCCAGACCTCTACATATTTCGGTAAGATAGAGGACATGGTTATAGGTCAGGAATATGTAACTCCTGTAGGAATAATTAAAACTGCGGATTATCCTGCGCAGGCAACTGGTCCCGATACAGATCAGATAATGATAGGAAGCGAAGGAGCATATGGAATACTGACATCCTGCACTCTTAAGATATTCAGATATATGCCTGAAAATCAAAGACGCTTCAGCTATGTGTTCAAAAACTGGGATGATGCAGTAAATGCATCAAGAGAGATAATGCAGGCACAGTTTGGTTATCCATCAGTGCTAAGAATTTCTGACCCTGAGGAAACAAGCGTAGCCATGAAGCTCTATGGAGTAGAGGGTACACTTATAGATAATGCCTTGATAATAAGAGGCTACAAGCCAATGGAAAGATGCTTGATGCTTGGACATACCGACGGAGAAACAAAGTTTACAAAGGTAGTAAAGAGAAATATCCACAAGGTATGTAAAAAGTACGGTGCAATGTATACTACAGGCTTTGTAACAAAGGCATGGGAGCATGGCAGATTCAGAGATCCATATATGAGGGAAGACCTTCAGGACTTTGGTATAATGACAGATACACTGGAATGTACAGTATCCTGGGATAATCTTAAGCATGTGCATGAAGGTGTAAGAAAGTACTGCAAGAGCAGGCCGAACACCATATGCATGACTCACATGTCACACCTTTATCCCCAAGGGACAAATCTATACTTTATATTTATTGCAAAAATTAGTGATGTGAAGGAATATAAGGAGTACCAGTCAGGGATATTAGCAAGCATACAGAAGTATGGAGCTACAATGAGTCACCATCATGGAATAGGAAAGACCATAGCACCATATCTCGAAGGCCAAATAGGTAAAAACCAACTTGAAATTTTCAGAGCACTTAAGAGACACTTTGACCCTAATAACATAATGAACCCAGGTGGAACTCTAGCTCTTGATATGCCTGATGAAGCAAGAATTTTTGAAGAGAAAATATTGAAGTAATGAGTCATGAAGGATGTAGTTATGTAAAAGTAACTGCATCCCTTTTTTTTTAAAAGGATTTATGCTCCTTATATGGTATGTTATAATTGTATCATTGAAAGAGGTGTTATAAATGTTTGATATAAAAGAAGCATTGGAAAGAGTTAAACAGTGGGCTGAGGAGGTTGGCAACTACCAGCTTGAAATGCTTGAGAAGGAGCTGGTATACCATTCTAAGTCTACTGCTACAGATATAGTTACAGAGGTAGATATAGAGTCAGAGAGAATGATTATTGAGAGAATAAAGACCTATTATCCGGAGCATTCCATACTATCCGAGGAGGAGGGCTCTATTGATAATGATAGCAGCTTTAAATGGATAATAGATCCTTTGGATGGGACAAATAACTATTTCCATGGCTATCCTATTTTCTCTGTTTCCATTGCGTTATATAGAGGAGAAGAAGCCTTGGTAGGTGTTGTATATGTTCCGAAGCTTAAGGAGCTTTTCTATGCTTCCAAGGGAGAAGGTGCCTTTGTTAATGGAAGAAGGCTTTCTGTTTCCACAAGGAAGGATATGACTTTAGCACTTATGGCCACCGGTTTTCCATATGATAAGGCTATAGATAAGGAAAACAATAACCTTACCATACTGAATAGTCTGCTGACTGAAATAATGTGCATAAGAAGAAGCGGAAGTGCTGCCTTTGATTTGTGTTGTGTAGCGGCAGGCAGGCTCGACGGCTTTTGGGAGCTAAAGCTTAAGCTATGGGATATAGCAGCAGGCAAGCTTCTGATAGAGGAGGCAGGAGGAAAGCTGATTTCCTTCTACAAAGAAAAGGGCGTAAATGTAATAGCAGGCAATAGTAAGATTGTAGAAAAGCTGTGCAGTAGGATTGATGAGTGCTATCAATGCTTTAGGTAGGTGAAAGCATGAAAAGGGATTATATATTTTATACCAGAATCCTGATACTTATTTTTAGTCTTATATCGGTAATAGCAGGGGTTGGCGAAGGAGAAGTTGCATTGGCACTTGTCCTGCTTATGCTGCTGGCTTCAAATGTTCAGCTTAGAACAATTATCACAAAGGATGCCTTTTATTTACTATCCCTGCTAGTGGATTTAGGCTTAGTATACCTTATACATGAGAGCTATGGAGGGTTAACCTATATAGCCCTGTATATTACTCTGCTTGACAGTATTGTATATAGCCGATCCTACAGGATTGGAGCTGTGTTATTATCCAGCGTCGGATTGCTTTATTTTGCTTCAATGGCTGCTGCTGAGGTGAAGCTGATCCTTGCTTTGGCTTATGCGGTAATATTTGCTTATGGCTTAGCTTACAGACACATGAGCAGCAAGCTGCAGGAGATAGAGTATCTTTATGATGATGTCAGAAAATACAGCTATGAGCTGGAAAATGCAAAAAAGCAGATAGAAGCATTTTCACAGCAGGTGGAAGGACTGACCTTAGTTAAAGAAAGACAAAGGATTTCCGAGGAAATACATGACACTATAGGACATAGGCTTACAGCCCTCCTAATGCAGCTTGAGGCAGGAGTGAGGCTTTTGGATGCCGGAAGCTTCGATGGAAGAGAGCTTTTGGGACAGGCCGTGGAGAACCTTAGAGAAAGTATAGATGTATTGAGGCAAACCGTAAGGAGTATGAAGCCCAGAGAGTATAGAAACCTGATTTATTCTATAGAGGAGCTTTTAAAAAGATTCAAAAAAGAAACAGGCATAAGCGTAGAACTCTCTGTTACAGGCGCAGCTGTAAGGCTTTTGCCAGGAATAGAGATGGTACTTTATAAAAATCTGCAGGAAGCTGTCACTAATTCAGTCCGTCATGGAAAAGCGAAGGCTATAGCAGTTTACCTTATATACGAAGCCAGCGGCGTAAGCCTAGCCATAGAGGATGATGGAATAGGCTGTATGGAGATCAAAAAGGGAATGGGGATAAGTGCAATGGAGGAAAGACTCAAGTTTGTCGGCGGCAGCCTGAGCATCAGCAGTGATAAAGGATTTAGAGTAACCAGTAAAATTCCTGTTAGAGGTGAAGAGCAATGATAGATGTCTTAATAGTTGATGATGATAGAATAGTAAGAGACAGTATGAAGATAATATTATCCATGGACAAGGACATAAATGTGGTAGGAACCTGCTCCAATGGAGATGAGGCCTATGAGTTTTGCAGACACAATAAAGTAGAGCTTGTGCTTATGGATATAAGAATGCCAGTATGCGATGGAGTACTGGGAACAAAGAAGATAATGCAGACCTTTGGTAATATAAAGGTCATAATACTAACAACCTTTGATGATGATCACTATATAGTTGATGCACTTAAAAACGGTGCATCAGGATACCTGTTGAAAAATATATCTCCGGACAGCATTATAGATGCTATAAAGGTGGTTCATAATGGAAGTATGTTGATACATCCTGACATTGCATCTAAGGTGACGGGACTCCTTACCCAGCAGCAGGAGCTTGATCTGTCTTGCCATAGCATAAGTGAATCAGAGACTCAGATAATAAAGCTTATTGCTGACGGATATTCAAACAAGGAAATAGCTGAAAAAATGTATCTAAGTGAGGGTACGGTTAAAAACAAAATATCAGATATACTCGACAAGCTAAACCTTAGAGACAGAACTCAGATTGCAATATATTACCTCAAGGGAGGAAGGATTGAGTAAAGCACCGGAAGGTGCTTTTTTATTACTAACTCAGGCGCAAGTCTCGTACCTGAGTTATACTAGCTCGGGCGCAAGTACCGCGCCTGAGCTAGAAAATTACTTTAGTCACTTTAATTGGTGACTTATGGTAATGGAATGTAAGCTGTAAAAGAAATAGAATAGTAGCATAGAAGAGAAGCGGGAGGTAGTAGTAATGGCAATAAAGCTCACAAATGTAGTAAAAAGATATGATACTAAGCTTGCAGTAGATAATATAAGCCTTGATATTGAAGAGGGAGAGATTTTCGGTCTTTTGGGACCAAATGGTGCAGGGAAAAGCACTACGATAAAAATGATAATGGGCTTGCTTAAGGCAAATAGCGGAGAAATCAAAATAAAAGGCTTGGATGTGAAGGCTGATTCTATAGCTGCAAGAAGACTGATGGGTCTTGTGCCTCAGGATTTGGCAATATATGAAAATATATCAGCCAGAGAAAATGTGACCTTCTTTGGAAGTCTGTACGGACTTAAGGGAAGTAATCTCAAAAAGCAGGTTGATGAGGCACTGGAATTTACAGGGCTTATTGATAGACAAAAGGATAAGCCAAAAAAGTACTCAGGAGGAATGAAAAGAAGACTAAACATAGCGTGTGCCATAGTGCACAAGCCTGAGATAATAATCATGGATGAGCCTACAGTAGGTATAGATCCTCAATCGAGAAACCATATACTGGAGTCAGTAAGGGAGCTTAATAGGTGTGGTACAACTGTCATTTATACGTCTCACTATATGGAAGAGGTTGAGGCTATATGCGACCGTGTCGGAATTGTAGATCATGGCAAGCTTATTGCTTTAGGCAAAAAAGAAGAGCTTAAGAAGCAGCTTAACAAGGAAGAGAGGCTTGTAATTGAAGCACTTGACATTAGGTATAACACTATAGAGCAAATAAAGAAGCTTCAAGGAGTTGCAAATGCTTCAGTAAATGAGAACTCAATAGAAATAATAACTAAGGATGCTCAGCTGATATTGCAGGATGTACTCTTTGTACTTTCTAAGGAGAATGCTGTTGTAAGGAGTATATCACTCCAACAGCCGGATCTGGAAAGCGTGTTTTTATCACTGACCGGAAGAAAGCTAAGGGATTAAGGAGGAGAAATTATGGTATTGATAAGACTTGCAGTAAAAAACGCAAAAGCAATATTAAGCAATTATCTGATAATAGCCTTCATAATCCTCATGCCTATAATGCAGCTTTATATGATAAAGCTGATAACCGACAATGCGGCGGCCGCAGCAGCAGGCATGGATGCCTATCAAGGCTTTGTGGATATAGTTCTGACCTCTAAGGTCAATTATGGCAATTTGATGGAGGTTTATTCATCTGGAATACTCGTTCAATTTATTCTGCTTACAGGTATGATAGCCGGATCAATGATGATAACTGAAAGAGAGCAAAAAACAATGCTAAGGCTTTGCAGTGTACCGATAAGCAAGCTAAAGCTTCTGTCAGGAATGCTTTTGGGACACTCTGCAGTACTGTTTATTATAACCTCGGTAATTATTCTGATTACCAGAGTTGCCTTTGATGTCAGCTGGGGGAGCTCATGGATAAATGTTCTTTTGGTTACGGTATTTGCAGTATTCAGTGCCGCAGCAATGGCTTTTCTTATCTCTGGGCTTTTCAGGAGCTCAAAGGTAGCTGGTGGTGTAATGTCAATGGTGGTAATAGGAATGACCTTTATGAGTGGAGGAATAATTCAGTCAGACAGCTTGGATGTAGTCTCAAACTTTACAATAAACAAGTGGATATCGGAGGCCTATTTAAGCCTGATGCAGGGAAATGGCTTGGAGTCTATTGCTGTTAATCTGCTGGTACTGGCTGCAATAGGAGGAACAATGATGCTAATCGCCAGTATGATTTACAGGAGGGAAAATTTATATGAATAGTATACTGATTGCATTAAACATAATGAGAAGACTCTTAAGGGAAGTGAGTGCATTTGGATTTATTTTTCTTTTTCCCATATTGGCAGCAGTGCTTGCAACCTTGATGTTTGGAGGTTCAAGCGTTCCTGTAGTGGCTATTGCGGGTGTTCCTGCCGATGATTATGGCTTAATCAGCTATCTTGAGCTTCATAAGGATTATGATATTAGGCTAATGGATGCAAAAGAGCTTGAGGCAGCAATTGAAGACAATAAGGCAGCTATGGGGTTGATACTTCCGGACCAGCTTCACGGCAGTGACAGAATAAAGCTGATAAGTGAAAAGGATGGAGAGGCTGTCCACAGGCTTAGAGGGCTGATTGACGGTTATATAGGTGCTGCTGTGGCAAATGCACCTCTACCGAAGGCTGAGCAGGCAGAAAAAAGCAATGATGCCGCACAAAAACCTAAGGCAGCAATAGGCATGGTATCAATGTTTATAATAATGTTTATAGGTACAGGGCTTCAGCTGCTGCTGGAGGATAAAAGGCAAAAAACCTTTATGAGAAGCCTGTGTGCACCTATGCATGATTTTGAGCTTATGCTGGGGCATTTGATAGCAAATTTTATTCTGGGGCTTGTTCAAATATTGATATTCCTTAGTGCAACAGCCTTAGTATTTAAGTTTGACTTTGGCACCTCAATGCTTAACGTGTTTGTGCTTCTGGCAGTATTCCTTTTAACTGCAATAGGGCTTGGCTTGGCTGTGGTAAGCTTTGTCAGTGACAGCGGAAGGTTCAATATGATAATGACAATAACAGCAGTCAGCATGAGCTTCTTGGGAGGCTGCTTCTTTCCGTTGGAGTATATGAACGACTTTATAAAAAAGCTTGCAAACATTACTCCACAAAAATGGCTGATGGATGCCTTCGTAAAGCTCTCAGGAGGGCAGGGAATTGCCAATGCACAGATTGAGCTGCTGATCATACTACTGTTTGGTGTTGTTCTATTCACCTTTGGGGCAAAGACTATGAGGCCATCACCGGAAGATCTATAAATAGAAGCCCTGAGATAATGCAAGATCATGTGCATTGTTTCAGGGCTTTTAGCTGCATTTTAATTATTTTAATATCTCTTTTCGACTACATGCTTTGAAAGCAGAAGTCCCTTAAGCTTTTTAAGCTCATCTCTATCTGCAAATACCTCAATTGCACCTGCATCATAGCTTTGGTACATTACGAGTTTGTCATTCATATCTATGAGGCTTTGCAGTCTTTCAAAGGAATAATAGCCTGATGGGTTCTTGTGGTTTGAAGGAAAAGGAGTATCAAGTCTTAAGTCAATCCCTGTGATAACAAGTCCATTATTTGTTATATATATTTTCATAGTCCGTCTATTTAAATAAAAAAGTATTTCAACTATAATAATAAATATAAGTAAGGAAACAAGGGTTGTGATATCGCTTTCTAAGAAGCTTCTGTTTCTTACTATAGGGACTAGAGTTAGAGCAGCAGGAAAGACATAAATACTAAGCCTTTCTACAAACCTGATTGGCTTCATAGTGAGCTTTGATATTATGTTAAGGTTTTTAAGCTTAGCTCTGGTAAAAAGGATTCTAAATACGGCTTGTGAGCAGAGCATTACCAGAAAACCAAGCAGGGTGATGAAATTCATCAAATAGTAGGATAATGTGCTTCCTGTCCCAATGCTTGCAGTAATTCCTGCTGTCAAGGTGAAGTAAATGAATATTGCAAATACGGAAGCTATGAAATTTAAGGTTTTCATTGAGTTTGACATTTGTTTACCTCTCTTCTCGTGTTATTGTGTTTTTCAAGCTGTTATATGGATTTAACTTTAACACACTGTTATTATATATAATTGCAGGTCAAAAATCAAATGGTTGGAAGCGTGGTGGTTTGTATGCTGATTTTGGAGGATAAGCTTAAGAATTTGCCGGAATTGCCCGGTGTCTATATAATGAAGGACGAAAATGATGAAATAATATACGTAGGTAAGGCTATTAATTTAAAAAACAGAGTAAAGCAATATTTTCACTCCACCATCAAGCACCCCAAGGTAGCCGCTATGGTAGAGCGGATAGTTGATTTGGAGTATATTATTACTGACTCAGAGCTTGAAGCCCTAATGCTTGAATGTAATTTAATAAAGAAGCATAAGCCAAGGTACAACATATTGATGAAGGATGGGAAGACCTACCCCTACATCAAGGTTACACTTAATGAGGATTATCCCAGGGTTATGATGACCAGAGAAGTAAAGAAGGACGGAGCTAAGTATTTCGGGCCTTATACAGACGGCTATGCAGTAAACAGGACTCTTGAGCTTATAAAAAGAATGTTTCCTCTTAGAGATTGTAGTAAGAACCTTTCGAAAATAAAGAAAAACGAAAGGCCGTGTCTGAATTTCCATATCAACAAGTGCATGGCTCCCTGTCAGGGAAATGTTGATAAAAGTACCTACAACGAAGCAGTAAAATCTGTCTGCATGCTTTTGGAAGGCAAGCAGGATGAGCTGATTGAAAGACTAGAGGATAGTATGAACAAGGCCGCTGAGGAGCTGGACTTTGAAAGGGCTGCAGAGATAAGGGATAATATCAATTCCTTAAGAAAAATTAGCGAAAAGCAAAAGGTAATATCATCCTCTTTGGAGGACCAAGACGTTATTGCACTATCAAAGCTGCATGATGATGCGTGCCTTCAAATTTTCTTTGTTCGCAAGGGAAAGCTGGTGGGACGAGAGCATTTCTTTATCACTGAAACAGCCTATGAAGGTAACGAGGAGATACTCTGCGGCTTTATTAAGCAGTTTTATGGAGATGACGCATATGTTCCAAAGGAGATAATAATTCAATACCAGCTAAGCGATATGGATATTATTGAGACCTGGCTAAAAGAGAAAAAAGGGAGCAAGGTCAGACTGACAGTTCCCCAAAAGGGAGAAAAGCTGAAGCTTATAGAAATGGTAGAGAAAAACGCTCAGGATACACTTATGCTATATATAGAAAAGCTTAAGAATGATGAGGAGAAGACCATGGGAGCCTGTAGAGAGCTGGCAGAACATCTTGGGCTTTCAAAAGCTCCATACAGGATTGAGGCCTATGATATATCTCATTTGCAGGGAGTGGAAAATGTAGGCTCGATGATTGTTTTTGAAGCCGGTAAGGCAAAAAACAGAGACTATAGGCGTTTCCGTATAAAATACGTTGAAGGCGCAGATGACTATCAAAGCATGAAGGAAATAGTTATGCGGAGATTTATCCATGGAATAAAAGAAAGAGAACGCTTGGAGGCTGAAGGAAAGGATTACGAAGCAGGTAAATTTTCAAGCTTTCCGGATTTAATACTTATAGACGGTGGAATAGGTCAGGTTAACGCAGCACAAGCAGTACTTGATGAGCTTGACATAAAGCTGCCTATAAGCGGAATGGTGAAGGATGACAGGCATCGCACAAGAGGACTTATTTATGAGAAGTCTGAGAAAGCAATAGCTATTAACACAAACGCCTTTCGCTTGATTACCGCTATTCAGGATGAGGCTCATAGATTCGCTATAAACTACCATAGAAGCTTAAGGGCCAAAACTACCGTAAAATCAGTTCTTGACGATGTGCCCGGAATTGGAGATACTAGAAGAAGAGCACTTTTAAAGCACTTTGGCAGTCTGAAAAAAATAAAAGAGGCTTCTGTAGAGGAGCTTAGCTTGGTTGAGGGCATGAACAAAAAAACAGCAGAAATTTTATATAATTTTTTCAGATTATAAGACATTTTATAAAACACTTCGTATATAGTTATGAAAATAAAAAATGAACAATAATTTGGAGGGTATATATATGAACAAGAAATTATACAGATCAAGATCAAAGAGAACCTTAGCGGGTGTTTGCGGCGGACTTGAGGATTATTTCAATATTGATGTAACTATTATAAGATTAGTTTGGGTGCTTTTAACTATACCGGGCTTTATATTCGGAATACTGGCATATGTAATAGCTGCCTTCATAATTCCAGAGGAGCCCATTGAGTTCTATGAAAACAATCATCAGAACGTAGATAACGGCATTAATTCACAAAATCAGAACGAACAAAAATAGTGTATAAGACTGCCAAGTCGGAATATACATAGAGTAAAAGCTTATCGGAGGGATGTAAATGATCCTTAAAAGAGCGTTTACTCTTTTTTTGTGCGCAATTATGACCATTTTTATATTTATTATGCCAGGCTACCTAAAGAGGAATAAAGTGGATTATAACGAGCATTATAAGGAGCTAGACAAGAGCATAGAGTGGCGTGGAGTTATAACCATTTGGGATTATCCAAGACTAAACATAAGGACTGGCACTAGATATGGCTGGTTGAGAAGTAAAATTAAGGAGTTTGAAAGAAAAAACCCCGGTGTGTACATAGACTTTAGAGAGTTGGATTGGAAGAGCGGACCAACCCTTCTTAGAGCAGCTGAAAAGTCAGGAGCCTTACCCGATATTGCACCTATAGGAAGCGATTTTTATTATATTTCAAGAGGTATACTGGAGGAATTAGACAGCTATATAAGTGAAAGTGACAAAGCGGATTTTTTGGATAAAGCCCTAAAAACTACCATGCACAATGGAAGGCAGTACGGAATACCATGGATGATGACGGGTTACACTCTTCTTCTTAATACAGGATTGTTCAACGATAGAGGGGTGCCTATACCCTCTGATGGAAATTGGACCTATGATCAGTTCTTAGAGTCTATGAAGCAGCTTACCTTTGACACTAACGGAAAGGGAGGGCCTGATGTATTTGGCTTTAACTCTTTTATTGAACCCGGCTACTATAATATTTTTGGAATCATAATGTCAGACGGAGGACAAATAGTAGATGCCGACAGTGGGAAATATACCTTCGACTATCCAGAAGCAGTCTCAGGACTTAAAAAGCTTTGGGAGCTTAAAAATTTACATAAGGTTACCCATCCAAGCTTTGGTGAAATGACAGAGAATGAAGCATGGACTGCTTTTTTGCAGGGGAAATCAGCTGTCTATACTGCCGGATCTTGGACCATACCATATCTGCGCAGCGTGCAGAGCAATCATGATCTAAGCTTTACTGTAGCAAACTTTCCATCGGGAAGTGCTGAGATGCCTATTACGGTAAGCTCCCAAACCTGTTCCTATGCAGTTTTCAAGCAGAAGGATGAAGGTAAACGCAAAGTCTGCGTTGAGTTTATAAAATTCCTGACAGCAGCAGAGAGTCAGGAGCAGCTGGTGGACTTTGGCTTTTTCCCTGCAAGGAAGTCAGGGCAGAACCTATACAGGAATGATAAGGAAATGAGTATTGTTCAGGAGAGCCTCGCATTTTCAGAGCCTTTGCCGCGTCTATATAATTGGGATGAAATAGATATTGTAGTACAATCTAGAATCAAGTCAGCGGTAAACAATGAAATAACTATTGATCAGGCTATTCAGGAAATGAAATTCCTATCAGAAAGGTATATGAACGACCGGTAGGGGGGCCACTTGTGGAGCTATTATGCATTTTTCTATAGCATATTGTCAATAATAAGGTATAATATATATAAGTCACGCTAGAGAAATTACGCCATAATGAAGCGTGCCTTATATTTAAGAGAACACTATAAAGCCAAGGATATAGATACTTTAACGTGTTCTCTATAGATTGTACAATAACAGAAATCAGGGGGTAAATTATTTGGCTGGTAAGTTTAATTATTGTGAGTATATAGATTTAGATATTGATAGTGTGAGATATGATGTTCCGATGAAGGAGCATACATCATTTAAGCTGGGGGGAACAGCAGATATATTTTGTGAACCGCGAAACGTAGAGGAAATAATTGCTACGCTAAAATGTCTGAGAGAGCATAATATTCCTTATTATCTTATAGGAAATGGCTCAAATCTGCTGGTTTCGGACAAAGGGATCAGGGGTGCGGTAGTTAAGATTGCAGATAACTTTACAAAGGTTCAGCTAGAAGGCGAGCTTCTGATAGCAGAGTGTGGCATACTACTTTCTACCATATCAAAGCTGGCTGCAAAAAACACGCTTACAGGACTGGAATTTGCAAGCGGCATACCAGGGACTCTAGGTGGAGGTATTGCAATGAATGCAGGAGCCTATGGCGGTGAAATGAAGGACATAATTGAGTGGGTTGAGGTTTTGGATGAAGAGCTTAGACCTATTAGACTAAGCAACGCAGAAATGAACTTTTCATATAGACACAGCATTGTACAGGACAAAGGCTATATAGTAACCAAATGTGCAATGAAGCTCCAATACGGAGAACAGGACAAAATTAACGAACAGATGTCCGACCTGACTCAAAAAAGAAAAACAAAGCAGCCGTTGCATCTGCCTAGTGCAGGAAGTACCTTTAAAAGACCTGAGGGATATTTCGCAGGAAAGCTCATCGAAGACTCAGAGCTAAGGGGCTGTAAGCTTGGTGGTGCTCAGGTGTCAGATTTGCACTGCGGCTTTGTTGTAAACAATGGAGATGCTACTGCTGAGGATGTATATAATCTTATAAGGCATGTTCAAAATACAGTATATGAAAAATTCAATGTAAGGCTTGAAACAGAAGTTAAGCTTCTGGGGGAGTTTTAGGCTTTGGCAGCATAGAATATTGCAATGGCAAGCTTCTATGCTGTTTTTTATTTAGTAATGTTCTGCAGACATTGCATGTTTTTGTTAGCTGAGTTATAATTATACAAGTATATTCGCAAGGGTACTATGTACAGCAAATAAAAGTTGATTTGAGGGATAGGTCATGAAGCTAGAGAAGGATATAAACATATATGATGTAGCGAGGCTGGCAGGTGTTTCCATAACTACTGTTTCAAGGGCTATAAATAGGCCAAATATGTTGAAGCCTGATACCCTAGAGAAGGTATATGAAGTTATGAAGGAGATAAATTATACTCCTAATGCTCTCGCTCAAGGCTTAGTCTTAAAATCTACTAAAACTATTGGTGTAATAATAGCAAACATAAATAATCCTTTTTATGGTGAAATGGTCAAGGCCATTGAAGTAACAGCATCTAAGGAAGGCTACACAATAATTCTGGGGAATACTGACAATGATATAAGCAAGGAAGAAAAATACATAAACATGTTTCTGAAAAAACAGGTAGACGCTATCATTTTTGCCGGAGGAAGAAGAATCGACGAAAAGAGTAATGACAACATATTTAGAGCAAGCAGAAGTGTACCTGTGATCCTTGCTAACCATAAGCTGGACGGTGATAATATTTACAGCGTTATAGCTGATGAGGAAGAAGGAACTAAGCTGGCAGTAAGCTATCTTTTGGAAAGAGGACATAAGAGAATAGCTTATATTAACGGCTATAAGGATTCCTATCCTAGCATTGTAAAAAGAGAGAGCATGATTAGCGTACTGGATAAAGCAGGGCTTAACTTCTCAGAAGAGCTGGAGATTTCAGCAGAGTCGGACGATGTAAAGGGAGGCTTTGATGCCTGCATGGAACTTTTGGAGAAGAAGGCTGCTTTCACTGCTGTATTTGCAGCTAATGATTTAATGGCTATTGGTGCTATAAAAGCACTGCAAAAAAAGGGAGTAAGGATACCTGAAGATGTAGCTGTGGTGGGCTACGACAATATTTACTTATGCAGCTACGTAACTCCTGAATTAACCAGTGTGACTCAAAATATAAGTGAGCTGGGAATACAGGCTGTTAATTTTATTATAAAGCATTTTGATAAAAAACCCGTGAAGAACAGGCTGAAATGCCTTAAGCCCAAGCTTGTTGTAAGAAAATCCTGCTAAGAAAGTCGTTATAGGTTAAAGCTGTTTTGCTGCGCAGAACAGCTTTTTTATATACATCAAGAACATAGGCAAGCTGAAATAGTCGAAGCTACTCTACTATTTTATAATAACTGCTGTATTTTTAAATAAAAATTACGGGAATATATAAATTATAGTAAAAAAGTTGTAAAATAATTAATAGAGGTGAAATAATTGATAAGGCTATATGCGGATTACCACACACACACAATATACAGCCATGGCAAAGGAAGCATCATGGATAATGTAATCGCAGCCAGAAAGAAAGGGCTTAAGGAAATTGCCATAACTGATCATGGAATCAGACATTTCACATTTGGAGTAGACCCCAAGAAGCTTCCGAAGATAAGGGAAGAGGTTGACAGAATAAACAACAGCTGTGAGGATATAAAGGTGCTATTGGGAATGGAGTGCAACATAATAAGCACTGATGGAGATATAGATATAAATGACAGCATTATGAAGTACCTTGACATACTTCTCGTAGGCTATCACATGATGGTTATGCCAAAAAACCTTAGAGAAGCAGCAAGGATATATGGTAAAAACTACATAGAAAGACTTGTTCCAAACCTTATAAAGGGTGTTAGAGAAGCAAATACGGAAGCCATGATAAAGGCCATAAGGAAGTATAAAATAGATATAATCACTCATCCGAGTGCAAGGATTAATATAGACACAACTGTGGTTGCAAAAGAAGCTAAGAAGACCGGTACAGCCTTGGAGATAAATGCGAGAAACAATGAAATGAGTGTAGACTTTGTAAAAGCTGCTGCTACCGAAGGGGTCAGCTTTGTGATAAATAGCGATGCGCATAAGCCATCGGATGTAGGTAATCTGGATAATGGTATTGCTATAGCTGAAGCCGCGGGCTTAGATAGCAGCCAGATCATTAATGCGATATAGTTTTAAGGAAGGGTTTTAAGGAGGTAATGCAAGTGAGATTTCTTATTGTGACAGGTCTTTCAGGGGCTGGGAAAAGTCAGTCGGTTAAATATCTGGAGGATATAGGCTTCTTTTGTGTTGATAATCTGCCTCCTGCCTTGATTGTGAAATTTGCAGAAATGTGCAGTCAAAGCAAGGGTGTGAATGAAAACATTGCAGTTGTAATAGATATTAGAGGAGGAAAGTTTTTTGATCAGCTCCAGTCAAGTCTTGAAGAAATGCTGCAGGCAGGATATGACTATGAGATTTTGTTTCTGGAAGCGTCGGACGAAACTCTTATCAAAAGGTATAAAACAAGCAGAAGAAAACATCCCCTGGCGGCTGACGGAAGAATTATAAGGGGAATAAAGGCAGAACGCAGGAAGCTTCAAGCACTGAAGGAGAAGGCTGATTATATACTGGATACCACAAATATGAGCGCTTCTGAGCTTAGAGAAGAAATATCTCATATATTTGTAAAAGGCGGAAAATCTGAGGGTTTAATGATTAATGTACTTTCCTTTGGCTTCAAGTATGGAATACCCCTAGACTCTGACATGGTTTTTGATGTAAGGTTTTTGCCTAATCCATATTATATAGAAACACTCAAAAAATACAGCGGGAATGATGAGGGCGTAAGAGAATACGTTATGAAGTGGCCTGCTGCATTAGAATTTATGAAGAAGCTTGTGGATATGGTCGAGTTTCTTATTCCTCACTTTATTAAAGAAGGAAAGACGCAGCTTGTAATAGCGATAGGCTGTACAGGAGGCCGTCATAGATCCGTCACCATGGCAAACCTACTGAGTCAAACCTTGAAGAATAATAACCATAGAGTTATTACAGAGCATAGGGATATAGAAGAAGAAACCTATAGATAGGTACTTACAGATTGCTAGCCAGGGAGCACTATTGCAATATTTGCTAGCAAATAGATTAGATTATACTTGTTGCGGGGGTGTCATGTGAAAAAAAAGATGTTAAGAAGCCTCTTGCAGGAAACCCGTATTTTTTCCGGAGGTCCCAAGGTTGTTGCTATTGGGGGAGGAACGGGACTTTCTGTACTACTGAGAGGTCTTAAGAAATATACAACAAACATTACTGCCATTGTAACGGTATCGGATGATGGAGGAGGCTCTGGAATGCTCAGAGAGGATATGGGAATGCTGCCTCCGGGAGATATTCGAAACTGTATTATGTCTCTGGCCAATACTGAACCTATAATGGAAAGTCTTATGCA
This sequence comes from uncultured Clostridia bacterium, assembly GCA_937976095.1. Taxonomy (GTDB): domain Bacteria; phylum Bacillota; class Clostridia; order Lutisporales; family Lutisporaceae; genus CALGKJ01. Next base: position 45,275 of record CALJSV010000074.1, read on the forward strand.
GTACAGATTCAGAGATGGATCGCTTAAAGGTCAGAGCTTTGGTAATCTTTTTATTGCTGCCCTTAACGATATATGTGGAAGCTTTGATGAGGCAATAAAGGAGATCAGCAATGTTTTGGCTGTTACAGGGAAGGTTCTGCCGGTGACCCTTTCTGATGTTGTACTATATGCAGAGCTAGAGGATGGGACTATCATAAAAGGCGAATCACAAATCCCTATAAGGCAGAATGACATAAACAAAAGGATAAGGAAGATATTTCTACGTCCTTCAAACTGCAAAGCTTTGCCAGATGCCTTGGCATCCATTTTGGATGCGGATGCAATAATCTTGGGGCCTGGCAGTCTTTATACCAGCATAATACCTAACCTGCTGGTAAAGGATGTCGTTAAGGCTGTAAACAAGTCTGAAGCATTAAAGCTGTATGTAGGAAATATAATGACCCAAAAGGGTGAGACAATAGGTTATACACTCTCAGAGCATTTAAGGGCAATAAATGATCATTCTAACGGTATAGTAGTTGATTATGCTATAGCTAACACTGGAGGAGTGGCTGATATTTTTATTGAGAAATATAAGACTGAAAATGCTTCTCCGATTGTTGTAGATTATGATAATATATATAAAATAGGAACAAGGGTGCTTGAAGGAGATTTTGTAAGCATTGAGAATGGGTATTTAAGACATAACTATGAAGCCTTGGCTAAATGTATTTTTGAGCTTATAAACGAAGAGAAGCTCTCAAAGGACAAAAAGAGGCTATTAGACTACTATTTTGTTAACGGCAAGCTTAAAAAAAGCAGAAAATCTATATAGATAGCAAAAGGGGAGAGAGCTTTGGAAGACATAAACAACAACTTAGAAAATAATGAACAGGAAAATCAGGATAAAAGCAAGAATGCTGCAAGAGAAGAAATCATTTCTTGGGTTAAGTGGATTTTATCAGCTTTTATAATAACCTTTATACTAAGAACCTTTGTATTTCAAATGGCTATTGTAAATCAAATATCAATGCAGCCTACACTAATTGAAGGTCAAATGCTGGTTATTTCAAAGATTAATTACATAGTAGGAAGTCCGGATAGGGGAGATATAATTGTTTTCAAGGATGAAAGTCAAAACAAGCTGTTGATAAAAAGGATTATCGGTCTGCCGGGAGAGGAGCTGGAAATCAGCAATGGCAGAGTGATTATAGACAATCAAGCGCTTGAACCTGACTATACGGCTGTTGAAACAGGAAGCTATGGGCAAAATAAATGGATGGTTCCTCCGGGAAGCTATTTTGTAATGGGAGATAATAGACCACATAGCAGAGACAGTCGCGCAGACACTGTTGGCTTTGTTGAGAAGAAGAGCGTAGTAGGAAGGGCCGTGTTTAGAATCTGGCCATTGAAGCTGTTTGGAACCATAAAGTAACAGCAGAATGGAGGTATTATATGACATTTTCCTCAGTTGCAAAAAACGAAATATCAAAAATACAGATTGACAACAAATGCTGTCAGCTAGCCGAGCTTTCGGCTTTGATAAAAATGACAGGTACTATACAAATACAAGGCTCAAAAAATATAGGTATTAGGCTGTCTACAGAAAATGCATCTATTGCAAGGAGACTCTTTTCGCTGCTTAAAACCAACTTTGATATAAATACAAGGGTAATAGTAAAAAGAAACAAGCAACTGAAAAAGAACAACAGCTACACCCTGCAAATAGACTATAACATGGGTTCTGAGGATATACTTAAAACAGCAGGTATCCTGGTAGAAAGTCCCCAAGGCATAAGAATGAATTATAAGCTGCCTACTCAGCGTGTAAAAAGGAGCTGCTGCAAGAAGGCATACCTAAGAGGGGCCTTTCTGGGTGGAGGTTCTGTCAGTGATCCTGAGAAGGCTTATCACCTAGAGATAGTGACAACTAGTGATGTATTTTCAGAGGATTTAAAAAAGCTGATAAACAGCTATGGCTTAAACGCTAAGGTGGTTGATCGGAAGGGAAACTATGTTGTATATATTAAAGAAGGCGAACAAATCGTCGATTTTCTAAATATTATAGGTGCTCACATTGCGCTGATGAGCTTTGAGAACACTAGAATATACAAGGAAATGCGAAATAATGTAAACAGGATTGTAAACTGTGAGACGGCTAACCTTAATAAGACGGTTAATGCAGCCATGAGGCAAATAGATAATATAAAGTACATTATCCAAAAAATCGGTTTAAAAAAAATGCCTTCGGGGCTATCTGAAGTAGCTGAGTTAAGACTTAAATACCCTGATGTCAGCTTAAAGGAGCTTGGAGAGCTGATGAACCCGCCAATAGGAAAGTCTGGAGTCAATCATAGACTTAGAAAGCTGGATGAATTGGCCACTAACTTAAAGACTAAGTATTTTGATCCTGAGTAATAAATATCATTTACCGGCACTGTAATTATATGTTAATATATTAAAATGGAATAAAATTCGACATAATTATGCCCATGCTCAGCAATTTGCACAAAGCATTATGTTAGAAATGCATGGGCTCGGTACCTCCTTATTAATTATTATAATTTCTTCCAACCTTCTCGCTTGATATAACAGATTTGTTTTTTTCATAGAAAGTGTTTTTTGGAGGGGTCTTATGCGTAGAATAAGTGTAGACAAGCTTAGCAGTGGGATGGTATTGGCCAGAACCATATATAGTTCTGACGGGAATATTTTGCTTAATGCAGGAATAAAGCTTAAGGAATCTTATATTTCAAAGTTCAGCGAGCTTGGCATTACAGAATTATATATAGAAGATTACATAAGCCAGGATATAGTCATAAATGATGTTATTTCTGATGAAACCAGATTTGAGGCAAGAGTAGCCATAAAAAATGCTATGGACAGCCTGAAGATGGGAAATCAGCTGGACGTGAGGCTTGTAAGAAATGTTGTTGGTAAAATTGTTGATGAATTGATGAATGTAAAGGATGCAATGGTTAACCTACAGGATTTAAAAACAACTGATAACTATACCTTCAGTCACAGTGCAAACGTTTGCGTACTATCTGTGATAACAGGAATTTCCTTAGGCTATGATAAGGAAAGGCTTAAACAGCTTGCTCTTGGAGCAATCCTGCATGATATAGGGAAGGTTAAGATACCACTTGAGATATTAAATAAGCCTTCAAGTTTGACGCCTGATGAGTATGACGCTATAAAAAAGCATAGCAACTACGGCTACGAAATCTTAAAAAGAAGCGTTGAATTGAGCACTTATGCCAGCTACATAGCTTTAACTCACCATGAAAGACACAATGGAAGCGGCTATCCTATGGGACTTAAGAGTGATGAAATACATGAGTTTTCCAGGATTGTTGCAATTGCTGATGTTTATGATGCCATGACATCTGATAGAGTATACCGAAAGAGAGCTAATATAAATGATACAGTTGAGTATCTGATAGGGATGGGGCATCACCAATTTGACTATAGTATAGTAAGAACCTTCGTCGAGCATATTGCGATATATCCTTCTGGAATTTGCGTGAAGCTGAATACGGGAGAAACTGCGATAGTAGTGGATGTCAATAAAAGGTATCCGAACAGACCAATAATAAGAATATTTAAGGACAAGGATGGAAATGAGGTTAAGGAAATGCAAGAGCTTGACCTTACAAAGCATAATACTATAATAATCGAGGAAATAGTAGAAGATATTTAAAACAGAATAAGAGGAAAAAGAGGTTTTTTATGCGTATAGGGATAGATTTAGGCGGAACGACAATTAAGGCAGGCATTGTTGACAGTTCAGGCGGCATACTGCAGCAATCCTTTACATCAACCAGAGTAGCTGATGGCTTTGAAGCAATAGTTGATGATATAGTGATGCTTGTAAAAGAAATCTTAGATAAAGCAGCACTTAGCATAAGCGATATTGAGTCAATAGGTATAGGAATACCGGGTATTACAGACTATAGTACAGGCAAGGTTATATACTGTACAAATCTTGCTTGGGAGAATGTGCCGCTTGCTGATAGGCTAAAAGAAAGGCTGGGAGTAAGTGTAAGCATTGAAAACGATGCAACAGTTGCAGCCCTAGCTGAAAGCTTGTTTGGATCAACAAAGGGAGTACAAAACTCTGTGTTTTTAACCCTAGGCACAGGTATTGGCGGCGGTATAATCATCAATGGCAGGATATTCAGCGGAAGCCATGGGGCTGGTGCTGAAATAGGACATATGATAGTTGGTGAAAACTTCTATAATTGCAACTGTGGCAAGAATGGATGTCTGGAAACCTTTGCTTCAGCAACAGCTATTAAAAGGTATGCAGCTCACCTGGTCTCAGGAACAAAGGAAGCAACTATGCTACTGGAGCTTTGTGAAAATGATACAGATAAGCTTGAGGCAAAGCATGTCTTCAATGCTGCAAAGGCTGGAGATAAATTAGCTATGGAGATTGTAGACAGAATGGTTAAGTATCTGTCTATCGGCATAGTAAATATATATAATCTACTGGATCCAGATATGATAGCAATTGGAGGAGGAGTATCCAAGGCAGGCGACTTCCTGCTGGAGAAAATAAAGAACAAGGTTAAGGAATTGGTATTCAATTGCAATATTACATATGGAGACATAGTAATAGCACAGCTTGAAAACGAGGCCGGCATAGTTGGAGCAGCGTTTTTATAAATAACGAGCAATAATGCTACGAGTATCAAAAGGAGGATAATGATGAGCAGATTAACATTAGATTATTCAAAGACCTTTATAAAGGAGCATGAAATAGAGAATCTGAGAGAAGCAATAAAGCTTTCTCACAAAATGCTTCATGAGAAGACTGGAGCAGGAAGTGATTTTTTGGGTTGGGTAGAGCTTCCAAGGAATTATGATAAGGATGAATTTGAGAGGGTAATAGCTGCTGCTGAAAGGATAAAAAGCAGTTCGGAAGTACTCTTGGTAATAGGAATAGGCGGGTCATATCTGGGAACCAGATCAGCTATTGAATTTTTGGGGCATAGCTTCCACAATATGCTGACAAAGGAAGAAAGAAAGGCACCTGCTGTATATTACCTGGGTAATAATATCAGTGGTGTTTATTATAAGCAGCTTATGGAAGTAATAGAAGGCAAGGAAGTCAGCGTTTGCGTTGTCTCAAAGTCAGGAACAACTACTGAGCCAGCAATAGCCTTCAGACTTATTAAGTCATTTATGGAGAAAAAGTACGGAAAGGCAGAGGCAGCTAAAAGAACATACGCTATAACTGATGCTGCTAGGGGAGCGCTTAAGAAGCTGGCAGATAGCGAGGGCTATGAGACCTTTGTTATACCTGATGATATAGGTGGCAGATACTCAGTGCTTACTCCTGTGGGACTACTGCCAATTGCAGCAGCAGGAATGGACATTAGGAAGATAATGCAGGGGGCTGCGGATGCCTATGAAGAGTATAAGGATGATAGCCTTGAAAACAATATGTGCTATCAGTATGCGGCAGTAAGAAATGCCTTGTACCGTAAGGGCAAGCAAATAGAGGTTATGATAGGCTATGAGCCGTCGGTTCACTTTTTTGCTGAATGGTGGAAGCAGCTTTATGGTGAAAGTGAAGGCAAGGATGGAAAGGGTATATTCCCTGCTTCTATGGAGTTTTCTACTGATTTGCATTCACTGGGTCAATTCCTTCAGGATGGAACAAGAAACCTGTTTGAGACAGTGTTGAATATAGAAGCACCTGCTCTGGAGGTGGAGATTCTAAATGATGAAGATAACCTTGACGGATTGAACTTTATTAGTGGTAAGACAATGGATTTTGTAAACAAAAACGCTTATAAGGGAACTATGCTTGCCCATCAGGACGGCGGGGTTCCAATTATGGTGCTGAATATTCCGGAGGCAAGTGAATACATTTATGGAAAGCTGGTATACTTCTTTGAAAAGGCATGCGGCATAAGCGGCTACATGCTTGGAGTAAATCCCTTTGATCAGCCAGGAGTTGAAGAGTATAAGAAATACATGTTTGCTCTGCTTGGCAAGCCAGGCTATGAAGAGCTGAGAGAAGTATTGCAGAAGAGATTGGATAACAAATAACAGGTAAGGCACAGTTGCACAAACTGTGCCTTTGTTATAGCTAAAAATGGCGGATAGGCTGCTATTATGGTATAATAATATAAAAACTTTTGCAGTAAAGCTTATAGCTGAGAAGGAGGTACTTACTGTGGTACCTTATAAGAATGACAAGTTTTCTCTTGGTAATGCTGATGGATTGATAAAGCTGCTATCGAAGCTTAGTGTTTATGCTTTAAATAATGACGATAGCTTTTTAAGCGAGCTCTTAAACCTTGCAATGGAGTATGTTCCTGAGGCCGACTATGGCAGCGTATCTGTAGTAGAGCATGGACTATGGCGCTTTGTAGATGCCAAGGGGCATAATGGTGATATGCTAAAGAAGCTTTCTTTAAAAGCCGATTATAAGACTATAAGCTCCTCTGATGACAAGCTGAGCAATATGGATTATAGCATAACGTTAGTTGACAATATTGTTGAGAAATCAAAGGAGCATATGCCTGATGATGTCTATGATCAGATGAGCTTGGCCAGTGCTCCTATAAAGCAGTCTTTACTTATTGACCTTAACTCTAAAGGAGAATCGCTGGTTCGAATCGCTCTTGACATTGATAAAGACAGCAGCAAAGCCTTTACAGCAGAAGCAAAAAAGACTCTTGGAGTCTTTGGAAGCATTTTGTCTATTTATATGGCGATAAAGCAGTCGAATCCTTTGGTTAATAAGCTTGAGGGATTGGTTAAGCTTTCGGGGAAGATGAGCTCCTATGCAATGGAGGGCAGTGATGGCTTTCTGGTTGAACTGCTTGATATGGCTATAAGACTCATACCTGAAGCTGATTATGGGAGTATATCTATTATAGAGGAAGACAATTGGAACTTTGTAGTTGCAGTAGGTCATGATATAGATAAGCTTAAGTATATACCCTTTAAAAAGGACTATTTCTATGATTTCAACAATGATGATATAAAGCCTTTCGTTTTATATAAAGAGGATAATGTAGTATTAACTGATTATATAGTTGATAATGTTCAGCCCAAAATGCCTGAGGAAATACACCGCGTGTTTGCCCAAGCTTCAAAGCCCATAAGGCAGTCGTTAATCGTACAATTAAATATTAACAACGAGTGGTTAGGGCATCTTGGTTTGGATATTGATATAAACAGTCAGAAAAAGTTTTCCGTTCAATCTGTTAAGGTTCTGAATGCTTTTGGAAGCCTTGCATCTGCGTTTATGGCTTTTCAGAGGTTATCAGCGCTGCAGAAGCTTCATCAGCAGGAAATGAATCTTAAGCTTCAAAAAAGTCAAGAGTGGACGAAGGTTCTTGAGGAGACTATAACAGACAGAACCTTTGCTGTGAGAAACCTTCTGGATAATACAGGTCAAGGCTTGTTGACCTTTGGAGAGAATCTTACTATAGATGATGAGCATAGCTCGCAATGCAGCATAATTTTTGGACAATCAATAAAGGGGAAGCGTTTATCTGAGCTAATACACCCATGTGATGCGGAGCAGCAGCTGTTTTTCGATGGTGTTTTCAAGGAGATTTTCTCCATCACTAATAAATGGTCTGAGACTATATTTTTATCTCTGCTTCCAGAGGAAGTCAAAATAAACAGCAGAGATATAAAACTCGAGTACAAGCTTATAAATGATACAAGAATAAGGTTGTCGAAGCTTTTAATGGTAATACTCACTGATGTAACAGAAAAACGTCTTTTGGAGGATCAGGTTGAGCAGGAGAGAAGACGTTTGAAAATGGTTGTAAAGATAGTAGCTAACTATGGAAGCTTTATGGAATGTATAAGGGACTACAGAAGGTTTTGTGAGAAGGAGCTTGATAAGATACTAGAAAGCGAGCTTCCAATAAGGAGTCTTATATTTGAAATATTTCGCAGTATACACAATTTCAAGGGCACATTAAGCCTTTTTGATATGATATATGTTGTCAGCAAGCTACACGAGCTGGAAAGCAAGCTGGTTGATATTATGAAGCAGCCGGAAGTTATAAACTATAATGAATTTAAGTCTTTTATAAAAGCAAATCATCTGATAGAATGGTTAAAGGAAGATTTGGATATTATTGGTGGTATGCTTGGTGACAGCTTCTTAAATAATGATAATATAATGATTATAGATAAGACGTGCTTCAAGGCTGTAGAGAAGAAGATAATAAATGAGCTGCCTGCCGCTGATTGCAGACAGATATTGCCTGACTTGAGAAGACTTAGCTTCAGACCATTTAGGGAGCTACTTAGGACTTACCCGGAGTATGTTCAGAAGCTATCGGACAAGTTTGGAAAGCTTCTTGGCAGATTTGATATTGATGGCGGGGATATGCTGGTAGATATGGAAAAATACCATGTTTTTGCAAGAGCACTTGTGCACATTTTCAGAAACGCGATAGATCATGGAATAGAAGGTATTGAAGAAAGATGTAAAGCCGGCAAACTCGAGTATGGAAGTATAAAGTGCAGCATTGAAAGCTTTAAGAATGAAATAGAGATAATAATTTCTGATGATGGACGTGGCATTGATCCTAAGCTTGTTGCACAAAGGGCCATTGAGGGTGGCGTGTGCAGCAAGGAGGAGTTGGCTGGTTTATCAAAAGGTGAGATACTAAACCTGGTATTTGTTGAGGGGTTTTCTACTAGAACAGATGTAACAGAGCTATCAGGAAGGGGTGTAGGCTTGGCGGCTGTAAAAAATGAGGTAGATAAGCTGGGCGGTACTATAAATATACATACGACGAAGGGAATGGGAACTACATTTTGCATAAGGCTGCCTTTGGATGACGCAAAGGGGGTTTCCGCAATAGCTGTATCTGATGTTATGAACCCAATAATAGAAACGACAAAACAGTTTATTAACGGTGAAATGGGCTTGGTTGAATGTGATTTTGGCAATATTTATATTGAGCAGGTTAGGACTCTGCCATTAAAGCGTGTGGCAGCCTTTATAAATGTTAAAGGTATACTAAGCGGTAAGTTCATAATGAGTATGGATGAGGGTCTAATAAGATGTATTATACGTAGATTTGTGCTTGAGGAGCTTACACCTGAGGACGAGGCTGTTTATATGGAGGATACCCTTGCCGAATGCGCCAATATCATACTCGGAAACTCTATTAAGCTTTTTCCGAATATTGAAGAATATGTGACTATGGAGTCTCCTGTTACAATGCTGTGCGATAAAGCTTCAATCAAATACGCGGAAAGCGGCATTTGGACCAGCAACGTTGAATGTGAATTGGGAAGCCTCAGCATAAGCTTTGTATCTGATGAATTTGTATCATAAAGTGATAGATAAAAATTGGATAGTAAGAATATTTACATCAATGGCATCTAAAGGGTAATATCCCAGGGTTAACGTAAAATAATCATGTTTAAAGCTTTGGACTTGAAGTAAAAGGACATTTATAATATCATATTAGTATAGGGATAAAGGCACATATGATTATCGTATGTGCCATTTGTATATTTGAAGGGTGAAGCATATGAGGAATTTTGTTCACTTACACGTGCATACAGAGTATAGTCTTCTGGATGGGGCAGCCAGAGTCGAGCGACTTGTCAAAAGAGCCAGCGAGCTTGGAATGACTTCCTTGGCTATTACTGATCATGGTGTCATGTACGGAGTTGTGGATTTTTATAAGAAGGCTAAGAAATACAATGTAAAACCGCTTATAGGCTGTGAGGTATACGTTGCTGCCAGAACCATGAAGGATAGGGATCCTAAGCTTGACTCCAACCAATATCATCTTGTGCTGCTTGTTAAGGATGAAGAGGGCTACAATAACCTTATAAAGCTGGTTTCCTCAGCCTTTACAGAGGGCTTTTACTATAAGCCAAGAGTTGATATAGATCTTCTTCAAAGGCACTCAAGCGGTCTGATTGCATTAAGCGCATGTTTGGCAGGTGAGATCCCCAACATGCTGATGAATGGCAATTATGATGCAGCTAAGGAGGCAGCACTCAAATATAGGGAAATATTTGGAGAAGGAAATTTCTATCTGGAAATACAGGATCATGGAATAAGGGAGCAAACCATGATAAATCCTGATTTGGTAAGGCTATCAAAGGAGACGGGAATACCGCTTATAGCGACCAATGACGTTCACTATGTAAATAGAGAGGACAGCAGGGCGCAGGATATACTGCTGTGCATTCAGACAGGAAAAAATGTAGAAGAAGAGGCACGCATGAAGTTTCAGGGGGATGAGTTTTACCTTAAGTCCCCAGAGGAAATGTACGAGCTTTTTAAATATGTACCTGAGGCAGTTGAAAACAGCAACAAGGTGGCAGAGCTTTGCAATATGGACTTTGTTTTCGGACAGGTTCATCTGCCTGCCTTTGATGTTCCGGAAGGATATAACTCTGATACCTATATCAAGCATCTATGCTATGAGGGCTTAAGAGATATATACGGGGAAATAACCGAGGAGCTTATAGAGAGAGCGGAGTATGAGCTGGCGGTAATTACCCGCATGGGCTATGCTGATTATTTCTTGATAGTGTGGGACTATGTTAAATTTGCCAAGGATAACGGCATAATGGTAGGGCCGGGCAGAGGATCAGGTGCAGGCAGTCTTGTTGCCTATGCCTTAGGAATTACCAATATAGACCCTATTAAGTACAATCTTATTTTTGAAAGGTTTTTAAACCCTGAGAGAATAAGCATGCCTGATTTTGACGTGGATTTTTGCTATGAAAGACGACAAGAGGTTATAGACTATGTAGTGAGAAAGTATGGCAAGGATCGTGTAGCTCAGATAATTACCTTTGGTACGATGGCTGCAAGGGCGGCAATAAGGGATGTAGGAAGAGCACTGAACATTCCTTATGCTGATGTTGATATGATAGCCAAGAAAATACCCTTTGAGCTTGGAATGACAATAGAAAGAGCTCTGGAGGTAAGTGGTGAGCTTAGAAAGCTTTATGATGAAAATGAGGATGTCAGATATCTTATAGATATGTCCAAGGCAGTAGAGGGCATGCCAAGGCACGCTTCAACCCATGCTGCAGGAGTGGTTATCTCAAAAAAGGCAGTTACAGAGTATGTGCCGCTGCAGATGAATGAGGATGTAATAACTACACAGTTTACTATGGGCACCCTTGAGGAGCTTGGTCTTCTTAAGATGGATTTTCTTGGACTTAGAACTCTTACCGTTATAAGAAATACACTGGAGCTTCTAAAGTATAGGGGAGAAGCTGTTCCAGATATTGATAGACTTGACTATAATGATGCCAATGTATATAGAATGATTTCCGAGGGTGAGACCTATGGGGTTTTTCAGCTGGAAAGTGCAGGTATGACTCAGTTCATGAAGGAGCTGAAGCCAAGCAGTCTTGAGGATATTATTGCCGGAATATCACTTTATAGGCCGGGACCAATGGAGCAGATTCCGAGATATATACAGAATAAGAATAACCCGGAAAAGGTAAAATATCTTCATCCTATGCTGGAGGATATACTTCATGTAACCTATGGCTGTGTAATATATCAGGAGCAGGTTATGCAGGTTTTTAGAGATCTTGGAGGCTATTCTCTTGGAAGGTCCGATCTTGTTAGAAGGGCTATGTCAAAGAAAAAGGCTGATGTAATGGCAAAGGAGCGGAAAAACTTTATAAACGGCATTGTAGACGAAAAGGGTAGTATTATTGTCCCTGGCTGTGTAAGCAAGGGTATACCTGCAGATATCGCCAGCAAGATTTTTGATGAGCTTGCTGAATTTGCGAAGTATGGCTTTAATAAGTCTCATGCCGCTGCATATGCTATAGTGGCATATCAGACCGCCTGGCTGAAGTATTATTTCCCTGTAGAGTTTACGGCAGCTCTAATAAGTAGCATCATGGGCAGCAGTAAAAAGGTTGCAGAGTATATCCAAAACAGCAAAAGTCTTGGTATTGAAGTGCTTCCGCCAAGCATCAATGAGAGCCATATCAGCTTTACGGTAAAGGATAAGAAGGTTAGATTTGGACTTGCAGCCGTAAAAAATGTTGGCATCAATGCAATTGCTGCTATTATAAAGGGTAGAAATGATAAGGGCAGGTTTGATGGCCTATATGATTTTCTTCAAAAGATTGATTTAGGGTTAGTCAACAAGCGAACAGTAGAAAGCCTTATTAAGTGCGGCGCATTTGATAGCTTTGGAGTTGCAAGAAGCAAAATGATTGCTGTATTTGAAAAGCTTATGGATAGTGTTCAGGATCAGAAAAAAATCAACATTGAGGGACAGCTGAGCTTTTTTGATTCTATGGCTGAGGATACCGTAAGTGAGGATATTTATCCCGAAATAGAAGAGTATCCGCAAAATGTATTGCTTACCATGGAAAAGGAAATGCTAGGCGTATATATAAGCGGGCATCCGCTGCAGGCATACGAGGACATACTAAAAGACAGGGTATCTGCAACCACGGCTGATCTTATCAAAGATAAAAATGAAGCAGAAGAGTTCATGGAAATTGATGCCGATATGGATGGCAAAAAAGTTATCATGGGCGGAATAATTGTATCAGTTAAACAAAAAAGCACCAAGAGCAATAAGATGATGGCTTTTGTAGAGCTTGAGGATATATATGGCTCAATTGAAGTTATAGTGTTTCCAAAGATTTTTGATGCTTGCTCTCAGCTGCTTAAAGCTGACAGCATCGTACTTGTAGAGGGTAGAGTGAGTCAACGAGAGGATGAGCTGGCTAAAGTCATTTGCGAGAAGCTGACACCTCTTACAAAAAGACAAGCAGAAAAGCTATATGTGAAGGTTGATACGGAAAAGCAGCCTGACATACTGGAGCAGGTAAAAAAGCTTCTGCTTGAGTATAAAGGAAACCAGCCGGTATATGTAGTTGATGAGGCTGCAAGCAAGGGCGGAAAGCCTAGTGTTATGGTAGCAGACAAAGGCTGCTGGGTAAATATAGAGGAAAAACTCATAGATGAGCTGAAAAAGCTGCTTGGAGCTACTTGTGTAGCCATAAAATGATATTAAAAGCAAAAATATAACATAAATATCCTTGAAAATCTAACGCATTTCTATTAAAATGTTTGATATACAAGTAGGATATTTCTTAAATAATATACGGAAGGCCAGTCAAAGGAGGCACAACAATGTGGACAGTAGTATATCTGGCTAAAGGTAAAAAGCTTGCTGATAAGGTAAGTGGCTTGATTTCTGAGGAAGGAGTACTGGTTAAGGTACAGCCGGTCAACAGAAATGCCGATGAGGAGGAAAGCTACTTCGAGGTCTTAGTACCGGAATCAGAGGTTGAGGAAGCTCATAATATACTATATGAGTTAGGGTATTAACAGCACTGGCTTGAGTGTGTGCAAGCAGCGCAAGCCAGTGACTTTATTCTGAACTAGCCTGAGTTTGATTTGGCAAATATTTTCTAGTAAGACAAGCTTAATACGGTGTCTGTATGCTCATAAAGATACTCCGGCATACAAATGCTTTATTAAGTAATTTATTGACTTTATGGGACTAAAACGATCCATGCGGGACAGGTAAGGAGGAGGAAATGAAAAACATAGCCGTGCTTACAAGCGGGGGGGATGCCCCAGGTATGAATGCTGCGATAAGAGCAGTTGTTAGAACATCCATAAACAAGGGCTTAAATGTGTATGGCATACAAAAAGGCTATAATGGACTTATCAGAGGGGATATGATTGAGATGGATATGTCTTCCGTAGCCGATATAATTCAAAGAGGCGGCACCATACTAAGAACTGCCAGAAGCGAAGAATTCAAGACTGAAGAAGGAAGACAAAAGGCCTATAATATGGCAAAGATCTTTAATATTGACGGTATCGTAGTCATCGGAGGGGACGGCTCCTTTATGGGAGCTAAGAAGCTTACTGAGCTTGGAATCGCCTGTGTGGGAGTACCTGGAACGATTGACAACGACCTCGCCTATACAGACTATACCATAGGCTTTGATACAGCCGTGAACAATGTACTGGACGCAATAAATAAAATAAGAGATACCAGCACATCACATGAAAGAGTCAGCATTATTGAGGTTATGGGTAGAAATTCTGGAGATATAGCTCTATATACAGGCTTAGCCGGAGGGGCAGAGTGTATAATTGTACCTGAGGTTAAATATTGCCTTGAAGACATATGCAAGAAGCTTATCATGGGCAGAAACTCAGGCAAGCTGCACAGCATTATAATTCTTGCAGAAGGAGCTGGTGACGCAAAGGAGCTGGAGGAACAAATTAGGGCAAAGGTAGATATGGATGTAAGAGCTTCTATACTGGGATATATCCAAAGAGGTGGAAATACCTCAGCCTTTGACAGAGTTCTGGCCAGCAGGCTGGGAGCAAAAGCGGTAGAGCTGCTTGTTGAAGGAAAAGGCGGAAGAGTAGTAGGAATGCGTGACAACAAGATAGTAGACATGGATATTCATGAAGCACTTTCCATGGAAAAGAAATTTGATTATGAGCTTTATGAGCTTGCCAATATTTTATCAAATAGAGATAGAATCTAGAGAATGCAAGCAATAAGGCGGTCAGAATAACAAAGAGTTTTTTGGAAAGCATAAGTATGTTATAGTCATATTTTGGTGAAAATGCTATAATAAATAATTAATATAAAGTCCAGTGAAACAGAAATTAAATTTATATATAATATTAAAAGGAGAGATACAATGACATCTTTAAAAGGAAATTGTTTAGTAGCACAATCAGGAGGGCCAACTTCAGTTATAAATGCCAGCGCATGTGGAGTCATACAGGAAGCCTTCAGAACCGGAGAGATCAATGAAGTATATGCAGGCTTAAATGGTATAGCAGGCATACTTAATGAAGAGATATTCTCATTAAACGAAGAGCATCCTGAGGAAATAGAGCTTCTTAAGGTTACTCCGGCATCAGCTCTTGGCTCCTGCAGATATAAGCTTAAGTCAATAGAAGAAGGAGAAAAGGACTACAGAAGAATAATTGACATATTTGAAGCTCATAATATCAGATATTTCTTTTATATCGGCGGAAATGACTCAATGGACACAGCTCACAAGGTAAGCCTTTATGCACAAAAGGTTGGATATGAGCTAAGGTCAATCGGAGTTCCAAAGACAATAGATAATGACCTTCCAATAATCGATCATACACCAGGCTTTGGAAGTGCAGCGAAGTTTATTGCTACTTCTATGAAGGAAATTGGTCTGGATGCACGTGTATATGATTATCCGACAGTAACTATATGCGAGATAATGGGAAGAAACGCAGGCTGGCTGACAGCATCTTCCGCACTTGCAAAGGAATTTGAAGATCAAGCCCCACATTACATATATCTGCCTGAGATGCCTTTCTCCTTTGAGAAGTTTGATAAGGATGTAAGATCAGCAATAGAAAAGTACAATCACTGTGTAGTTGCATTCTCAGAGGGTATAAAGACTGAAGACGGAAAGTATGTATCAGAAATAGGCTCTGAAAACAAGGCAGTAGACGCTTTTGGTCACGTACAGCTTGGCGGAGCATGTGAAGTGCTTGAGTCATATGTAGTGAGAAACATATGCAAGAAGGTTAGAACAGTAAACTTTAGTACAATTCAAAGAAGTGCAGCTCACTGGGCTTCCCTTACTGACAACGAGGAAGCATATATGTGCGGACAAATGGCTGTTAGATATGGAGTAGAAGGCCACACCGGCAAGATGGTAGGAATGATCAGAGAGAAGTCTAAGGATTACCACTGCAATACACAGCTAATAGACCTAGAAGACGTAGCAAACAGAGAAAAGAAGATACCAAGAGAATGGATAAATGAAGAAGGTAACTTCGTAACTACAGAAGCAGTAGATTATATCAAGCCTCTAATAATGGGAGAAGTAAAGCTTCGTATGGAAAACGGAGTTCCAAGATATGCGAGACTAAGCAAAAAGCTTATTGCTAAGAAGCTTGATGTTTGGAAGGTAAAGTAAGTTAACAACAAATAAATTAGGGAATAATTAGGTTGAACACATTTATCGGCTAAATAGCTGAAAAATGTGTTCGATTTATAATGTTAGGATATTGTATACAAAAACCAAAAGAAGGATATCTAGCAAAAACACTAATGTTAGATTGGAGGAGTCGTATGAGAAAAACCAAAATTATTTGTACCATCGGACCTGTAAGTGAAAGCGAGGAAATGATAACAAAGCTAGTCGAAGCAGGAATGAATGTAGCCAGACTTAACTTTTCACACGGAGATTTTGAGGAGCATGGAAACAGAATAAAAGCCATCAAAAAGGTTAGAGAGAAGCTCAATAAGCCAGTTGCAATAATGCTAGACACCAAGGGGCCGGAAGTGAGATTAGGCCGCTTTGAAGGTGGAAGGACTGAGATATGCAACGGCCAAAAATTCACACTGACCACATGTGAGGTGGTAGGGAATAGTGAAATTTGTACAATTACCTACAAGGAGCTGCCAAAGGAGATTAGTATAGGCAGCAAGATTATGATTGCAGATGGACTGCTAGAGCTCAAAGCCATAGAGAAAAATGATACAGAAGTTATTTGTGAAGTAATAAACGGAGGTCCTCTAAGCGATAAAAAGAATGTTAATATACCAGGGGCCACCTCAAAGCTTCCTGCATTGACAGAAAAAGACATCAATGACTTAATATTTGGAATTCAAAATGAAGTTGATTTTATAGCAGCATCCTTTATAAGAAAAGCATCTGATGTATTGGAAATAAGAAAGGTGCTTGAGGAAAACAATGGAGACTTTATACAAATCATTGCTAAAATAGAGAATCAAGAAGGAGTAGACAACATAGAAGAAATTCTTAAGGTTGCTGATGGCTTAATGGTAGCAAGGGGAGATCTGGGAGTTGAGCTGCCTGCAGAGGAAATGCCTCTTACCCAGAAAATGCTCATAAAGATGGCTAACGAAATGGGCAAGCCTGTTATTACTGCTACTCAAATGCTTGATTCAATGATAAGAAATCCAAGACCTACAAGAGCAGAGGTAACTGATATTGCTAACTCCATACTGGACGGCACAGATGCAATAATGCTTTCAGGTGAAACAGCAGCGGGGAAATACCCAATAGAAGCTGTTAATATGATGGCTACAATAGCTGAGAGGACAGAAAAGTCTCTGACCTATAACTATGCTAATACCAGGCTGTCTGAACTAAGTGAGGTTACTGTAGCCAATGCTATAAGTCATGCCTCCTGTACTTCGTCTATGGATCTTGGTGCGGCAGCGATAATAACGCCTACGCAATCAGGCTCAACACCAAGGATGATATCAAAGTTTAGACCTAAGACACCAATAATCGCGGCAACCTTCAGTGAACAGGTAAGGAGAAGGCTGTGTCTGAGCTTTGGAATATATACAGTAAGAATTCCAGAGAGTGATAATACAGATGAGCTAATAGATCTTTCGGTAAATGAAGCGGTATCACAGGGCTACATAAAGAGTGGCGACCTGGTAGTGATAACTGCAGGAGTACCAGCTGGAGTACCAGGAAATACAAACCTTCTGAAGGTTCATATAGTAGGAAAGGTTATAGCAAGAGGTATTGGTGTTGGAAGCCAGTCGGTTACTGGTAAGGTTTGCAGGATCGAAGATGCAATAAAAGATGCAGAGAAGCTTCAGCCTGACGATATTCTTGTAATTGAAAGCACTGATAAGGATACAGTGCCTCTAATGGAAAAGGCAGCAGGGTTTATAGTGGAAGAGGGCGGAATAACCTCACATGCCGCAATTGTTGCATTAGTACTTGGCAAGCCTGTTATAGTTGGAGTAAGGTATGCCATGGATACACTTAAGGACGGACAGACAATTACTATGGATACAACAAGAGGCTTAATTTACAGCGGCGTTGCGAGAGTACTGTAATATCCAGATTGGAGGTAGCCTATATGAAATTTAGTGAAAGCAGACTGCGAGTAAGATATGCTGAAACAGACCAAATGGGGATTGTATATCATGCAAACTACTATGTTTGGTTTGAGGTTGCGAGAGCTGACCTGCTTAGGTCATTAGGTATGACCTACAAGGATATGGAGCAGCAGGGTATTATAATGCCGGTTATTGAAACTCGCTGCAGATATAAGCTGCCTGCCATGTATGACGATGCTCTGACTATAAGAGCAGCTGTAAAGGAGCTTAGCTATGCCAAAATGGCTTTTAGCTATACTGTTGTAAGAGATACTGATGGAAGCGTACTGGCAGAAGGGGAAACCTACCATGCCTTTACTAACAATAATAAAAAGCCATTAAGCCTAAAAAAGGCAATGCCTTCGCTATATGAGCTTTTTCAAGGCTGCATTATGGAGGCTTGAATATAATAGGAACAAAATGGCAACAATTAAATTATATAAAACTCAAGCATATGACGCCAAAGTATGCTTGTAAATCAAGTCTAACTTGAAAAAAAGGTAACTGATCATTTGCACCCTTATGGGTGCGCTTTTTTTTGTTTTGATTAGATTGATATTTTTTTGTAATAAAGCTATAATTTATATAGTATGTTTAGGTGACAGTGAAATTTCATAGTCATAAAATATTCAGAAGGGACGGATGATATTTTGAAGGATTTAAGAATTGAAAAGCTGGCGGAGGTACTGCTAGGACACTCACTGAAGATTAAAGAGGGGGATAACCTGATAATAAGAGCAACGCACAACAGCAAGCCGCTTATTGATGCTGTATACAGAAAGGCTATACTTCTTGGTGCCAATGCTTTTGTTCATATGTTGTATGCAGACCACAGCAAGTTCTTTATGGAGAATGCAAGCGAAGAGCAGCTAAAGAAGGTCTATGAGTTGTATGAGGGTGCATATGATAAATGCGATGCATTTTTAGCAATAGATTCTCCTGAAAACGTCAAGAACCTCTCAAATGTACCTCCACAAAAGAATATGGAGTACAACAAAAACATGAGTCCTCTCTTAAAAAAGGTAATGGAAAAGAGATGGGTAATAACCAATTATCCAAGCAACGCCTTTGCCCAAGAGGCAGAAATGTCACTTGAAGAATATGAGGATTTCCTGTTTGATGCGGCTCTTGTTGACTATAAGCAAATGGACGAGGACATGAACAAGGTCCTGGAAGTATTTGATAAAGCAAATGAAGTTCGAATAGTTGGAAAGGATACGGATCTAACCTTTAGCATAGAAGGCAGAAAGGGTATAAAGTGCAGCGGGCAAAACAATGTACCGGACGGTGAAGTTTACTATGCACCTATAACCAATTCAGCAAACGGACACATATACTATGAATTCCCTGCAATGAGATACGGAGTGCAGGTTGACGCAGTAAGATTAGAGTTTAAGGACGGAAAGATAGTAAGCGCAAAGGCTGATAAGCAAGAGGAGTTCCTGAATAAGATGCTGGATACTGATGAAGGGGCAAGATACCTTGGTGAATTTGGCATAGGCTTGAACTACGGAATAAAGAAGTTTATTAAGAATATCCTGTTCGATGAAAAGATAGGCGGTACAATACACCTAGCGGCAGGAAATGCCTACGAAGGTTCAGGCGGAGATAATAGGTCCTTAGTGCATTGGGATATGATAAAGGAGCTTAGAGATTGCGGTGAAATATACGCAGACGGCAAATTGGTTATGAAGAATGGAGTTTATATATTTGAGTAGCCTGGAGGCTGCTTGATTGGACTGATGGACTGAGTTTTTGACTCAGTCTTTTTGTTTGCAAGTATTATTTTTCCTTAAATGCTAAAACTAAATAAACCATGCATTTGACATTTTAATTAGCAGATTTTGGAGGGATAGTATGGATGATAAGACAGTAAGCGAGATACTAATAAACGACGAAGAGGAAAGAGAGCAGAAGATACATGAGCTGGTAAGAGGCAGAAGGTCTCTAAATATAAATACAGAGCTAAGTCAAAAGCTGACTACAGGGCAAAAGGCTGCGGATAAGATGGCGCGCTTTGCCGGAAGCTGGTGGTTTGTGGGTGCTTTTGCGGCAGTTGTCTTAACCTGGATGCTAATAAACACCAGAGTCATACTAAGGCACCCCTTTGATAGATATCCATATGTTTTTTTAAACTTAGTATTGGCATGTATAGCTTCTCTACAGGCACCGCTTATCATGATGAGTCAAAACAGAGAATCGCAAAAAGACAGACTAAAGGCAGAAAACGATTATTTAATTAACCTGAAGTCTGAAATAATTTTGGAAGACCTACATATGAAAATAGATGATATAATAGTAGTACAGAAAAAGTTGAAAAAAGAAGTTAACGAGATTAAGATTAGTATAAGTAAAATAAATTCAAGATTTGATAAAGACGAAGCAGAAATTGTACTGAGGAGCGATACAAATGACAAAGGAAGCAACGGCAAAGCTGCCGGTGGAAAAAAACAAGGATTACGTAATTGACATAACAGGTCTTACGAGTGAGGGAATGGGAGTAGGAAGGATAGAGGGCTATACTCTTTTTGTTGAGGGTGCTCTGCCGGAGGAACAGGTAGAAGTGAAAGCAATAAAACTACTGAAGAACTACGGCTTTGGGAAGCTAAACAAGATACTAAAGCCATCAGAGTATAGGATAGAGCCCTCCTGCCCTGTAGCGAAGCGCTGTGGAGGCTGCCAGCTGCTTCATTACGACTATAAAGGACAGCTTGATATGAAGACCAGGACAGTAAAGGATGCAATGGAGAGACTGGGAGGTCTTAAGAACCTGCTGGTGCATGACACAATAGGAATGAAGGAGCCCTGGAGGTACAGAAACAAGGCTCAGTTTCCAGTCGGGTTGGACAAGGACCTTGTAATAGGCTTTTATGCAAGCCGTTCACATCAGATCATTGATACCCACCAGTGCCTGATACAGGACGAGTTGAATGATCAGGTCACAGCTATAATGCGTATTTTTATTAAGAAATACGGGATAAGCGTTTATGACGAAGTGAGCGGCAAGGGACTCATAAGGCATATAATGACACGCAAGGGCTTTAAAACAGGAGAGGTAATGGTGTGTATCGTCACTAACGGTGAAACCATAGCTAACGACAAGGAGCTCGTCAATATGCTGCTGGATAAAGTAAAGGGGCTAAAGAGCATCATCCTGAATGTGAACAAAAAGCAGACAAATGTAATAATGGGGAACAAGAATATTGTACTCTATGGAGATGAGTACATTACTGACTATATAGGAGAATTCAGGTTTATGATATCACCCCTATCCTTCTTCCAGGTAAACCCTGTTCAGACAGAGGTACTATACGGAAAAGCGCTGGAGTATGCAGGTCTTCAGGGGGATGAGGTGGTTTTTGATGCATACTGCGGCATAGGAACGATATCACTTTTCTTAAGCAGAAAGGCAAAGAAGGTCTATGGAGTTGAGATAGTAGACCAGGCAATTGAAAACGCCAAGCAAAATGCCAAGCTCAACAATGTGGACAATGTGGAGTTTATACTGGGTGAATCAGAGAAGGTAATACCTGATATGTACAAGAAGGGCATAAAGGCAGATGTAATAGTGGTAGATCCGCCAAGAAAAGGCTGTGAGGTAGAAATGCTGGATGTAATAGCTGACATGCAGCCGAAGCGAGTGGTGTATGTGTCGTGTAATCCTTCGACATTGGCAAGGGATCTGAAGTATTTGGATGGTAAGGGGTATAAGGCTGTGGAGGTACAGCCGGTGGATATGTTTCCTCATACTGCGCACGTGGAGACGGTAGTTTGCCTCAATAGAAAACACAGTGAAAGCTCCGATTAAATCGGGGTTTTTACGTTTCTAGGATATGTTTGGTTTGGGAATTTAGTGTCCAGGGACTTGTTTTTCCTTTCTTACCTATGCCAAGACAACTTTGAGCACAAAAATATCACTTCGCAAATATAATATGTTTATTTTAGGATTTATATTGTATAATCGCAATGTTTGTGTTAAAATAAGTTAAATTGTCGATAAGAGGTGGAAATATGGCTATAAGCTACAATAAACTGTGGAAGATACTAATTGATAAAAAAATGAAAAAAATTGAGCTTATGAAAGCGGCTAATATAGGGACTACCACACTTGCAAAACTAAGTAAAGACCAACAGGTAAGCATGGAGGTCTTATCAAAGATTTGTAAGGTGTTGGATTGTAACATTGGGGACATAGTAGATTTTATTGATGCGGAGGAAGCCAATAATGACTGAAAAGTATACTGTTAGGCAGCTTTCAATTGGCGACGTTCTTGGATGGGTTAGTAGTAAAAATATAGC
>CALJSV010000075.1 GCA_937976095.1 uncultured Clostridia bacterium
GGGTTATTGGAATATTCCTGTATTTTAAGGATAAACAAACCATTGTTACTATTGCCCCGTTTACATGCACGGTGGGCTTTATCTTAAACACCATCGGAATTGATTTGGGATACTTCTATCCGCTACAATTAGAAAATATAAAGCCTCACACAGTCGCTATATTTCCTAACATTGGACTACTTGTACTTGAGTCATGTATTTTTATACTCATTATACGCCATACAAGAGTTAAACCGATAATATCGAATCTATTATTGACAATCCTATCATCACTGATTGATATGATATTTATATATGTCAACATTCTCCATTATAATAAAGGATGGAATATTCCCTTAACATTATTAGCATACTTTATCACATTTTATGTTATATATCTTTATTATTTATGGATAAAAAAACTGGAAATCGTAAAAGCCAATTGAATAATTAGTGGAGGCATTAATCAGTTTCTCTCACTTATAAGTTTTAAAGAGAAGTAAATACTAATTCTATTAAACTATTTATACAGGAGGTTCATATTTATGAGCGATATAAAGAAAATACCATTAACTTCTTCCGAGATATCAGGCTTATGGAATTCATACATGGGTGATACTATGATAGTATGCGTGCTAAAGCATTGTATAGCCCATGTAGACGATGAAGAAATTCGTGCTTTGATGCAGCAAACCTCTGATTTGTCAACACAACATATTCAAGAAGTAACTAATTTATTTAACGTTGAGGGACTGCCTGTACCAGATGGATATACAGACAGCGATGTTAATATAAACGCGCCGCGCTTATTTAGTGATGGCTTTTATCTGCAATACTTAGGATTTATGTCAAGAGTCGGAATGCATAATTACACTCTTATTCTAAATGAGTTAACACGTGCCGACATTAGAGATTTCTTTTCAAGACGTATCCATGAGTACATTGACCTTTATAACAGTTCAGCAGAGCTTAGGTTGTCAAAGGGTATATTTATTAGAGCACCAATAGTAGAAGTAGTTAAAGAGATTCAATTTATAAAAAGTCAAGATTTCATGTCTGATTTGTTTGGGGAAAAAAGGTCTATGCTAGCAGTAGAATTAACTCACATTTTTAGTATTCTTTTTGCAAATATAGTTGGTAGGGCAATGACAACAGGATTTGGTCAGGTTTCTAAAGATAAAAAGAATTCTAACTATTTTTTCGATGGTAAAACGCTCACATCGAATCAAATGGATGATTTAAATTCACTTTTACCAGAAGAAAATATACCTATTCCTTCTAGCTCTGATTCATATGTAACTGATTCTACAGTTGCACCTTTTTCAGAAAAATTGATGCTGAATCATTCTTTACTTCTAATTTCATCAGGGCTTAGTAGTTTAGGTATGGCAATTTCAGATACTATGAGGAAAGACTTACAGACTAAGTACATGAAACTTACTGCTAAAGGTAAGCTGTATGCTAAAGAAGGAACAGATATTTTAATTGATAATAGGTGGCTTGAACAGCCCCCGCAGGTTGTGAAGCATGAGAATTTAGTGGGAGTCTAATAACACCATTTATACAGGAGGGATATATTTATGACAGATATAAAGAAAATACCATTCGCTTCATCAGAAATAACGGGCTTATGGAATTCATACATGAGTGATACTATGACAGTATGTGTGCTAAAACATTTTTTAACCCATGTAGAATGTGAAGAAACTCGGGCTTTAATGCAGCAAACCTCTGATTTGTTAAAGCAACATATAGAGGAAGTAACTAATTTACTTAATGAAGCGGAATTACCTATACCAGTTGGATATACAGATAAAGATGTTAATATAAATGCGCCACGCTTATTTACTGACACTTTCTATTTACAGTATTTATCGTTTATGTCAAGGATTGCAATGCATAATTACACTTTAATTTTAAATCAAATAGCCCGCATAGACATTAGAGACTTCTTTTCAACGCGTATCCATGAGTACATTGACCTTTTTAATAGCTCAACAGAACTCAAGTTATCAAAAGGTATTGCGCTTCGTGCTCCAATAGTAGCGGTACCTAAAGAGGTTCAATATATAAAAAGCCAAAGCTTTATGTTAGATTGGTTTGGAGAAAAACGACCTTTGCTTGCAGTAGAGCTAACTCACATTTCCTCAATTATTAATCAAAATCTCATTGGAAGAGCAATCTCAACAGGATTCGGTCAGGTTTCTAAAATAAAAAAGAGTTCTGATTGTTTTTTCCACGGTCAAGATATTGAAGCGAAACATGTTGAGAAGCTAACTTCACTATTAACGGATGAAGGTATTCCAATTCCTTCTACTTCTGACTTTTTTGTAACTGATTCTACCGTTGCACCTTTTTCAGAAAAATTGATGCTAAATCATGCTATGGTATTATCTGCATCAAGGATAAGCAGCTTGGGCATAGCTATGGCAAATACTATGCGGAGTGACTTACAGACTATGCTTACAAAATATATTTACGAAGATTTGAGTTATAGTAAAGACGGAGCAGATATTCTAATTGATAATGGGTGGTTTGAACAACCCCCACAAATTGTGAAACATGAGAAGTTAGTTATGGTCTGAATTTTGAAGAATAATAACGGCAACCATCTCAAAGCATTGCAACGAGAGGGTTGTTTTTTACCTTTTTTGTATTGTCAAATATGGGGAATGCTGGCAACATCTTGTACATATATATAACTAATGTTTAAAAATAAAGGAGTGGTATCCGTGAAAAAGCTTTTAGTATTAACTGTAGTGTTTCTAATGTTGTTAAGCTTTGCTACAATAAGTGCCCAAAGCCCGATTAAAGTTATTGTCGACGGTGAGCAAGTGGTATTTTCCACCGTGGCTCCGTTTATTGATGAGAATAACCGTACATTGGTTCCTTTGAGAGCTATAGGTGAGGCTATGGGTCTTACTGTCAGCTGGGATAATGAGCAGCGAACTGCCCATTTTACCAGAACATATACATGGGAGAACTCTCCTCTTTATCAGGATTCCGATGGTGACGGTGAAAATGATGTTTATCTCGGAATTGAAAGCGTAAGCTTCAAGATTAATCATAATATTGCTGTATATAATGAAGAGTGGTACGGTAAAGGTACTTCACCAGGAGAAAACTATTGCTCCTTTGGCGGTTTCGGTGAAATATCAATGAACACCGCAGCGATTATTAGGGATTCCAGCACATATGCTCCTATAAGGTATCTTGCAGAAGCTTTCAGGTATGATGTTGGTTGGGACAACGAAACAAGGACTGTTATTTTAAACTATATGTATTCAGTGTATGAGCTTGGAATACAAGTAGAGCAGGTTGCAGGCTGGCAGGAAAGTCAGGGTTGGATGTTTACGGTAGGTGAAGCGTCCGATATTCAGTCTATTGATATTTTAAGTGTTGCCATAGGCAAGGAAGACTCGGAATACAGCATTTTAAGCGAGGAGGAGCAGAGTACAATATACGAAAGCGGTATGGAGTTCGGTAGATATCTAAACGGTTTTATGGTTCAAAAAGAATTGAAGGTTAACACTTATCACGATTATAAAGTAAGATTCCTTGTAACTATGGAAGACGGAACTCAAAAATTCGGATATGCCAATATAGGTTTATATTTTGATGGAAACCAAGGCGGATATCTATAAAAAGTGGGGGCTGAGATCAAAATACCACAGCCCTATGTTGTAATAAGCTTTGTTCATATAAAGTAAGGGAATATTCCTCTCTGGTAAGAATTAATAATATAAACCAGAGAGGAGTTTTTATTTGAGAGCATTACTGAAGTAAGCCTCTCAATTGATGTAATACTCCTATAACGTACATCAGTATTAAGCTCTGGAATAAAAATAAGAAAAAAAGCCTACATTGCCCTCGTATATACAGGGTTCTTGGCTTCTCTCATCACCCAAGCTAAGTATTCAGCTTACTTAGCTCTAAATATATCAATGGAAACTAAAAAGGAGCAGCTCAGAACTGCCCCCAAATGTACTATATATATCTTTTTCTATAACGTTTTTAAATATTCAGTCCATTCTTTATAAATATCTTCTTCTGTTTTGCCGAAAACTCCCTCATAGCTTCCTAACCCTGACGCGTAAGCTATTATTCTGTCCCATCCATAGGTGTTATCTAAGAATTCGATATACTTGTATGAAAAGGCATAGCCACCCATACTTCCAAACTTTAACCCGTTCTCTGTATGCATATCCTCTACGCTTGGTACTGGCATGCTGCTTACTTCACCATCACTTGGTTTCTGACCCGCCAAGTATGTTGCAAGACCGTTATCCCAAAAGTAGGAAAGCTTAGGATTGATCTCATGAACTATTGAGTGTACATACTCATGCAGGGCTGCCTGAAGTATACTGTCGTGCGTGTGGCTTTTTACATTTGTATACGGAGAAACCAGCATTACATTTCCATTATGACTATCCCCTATATGCCATGGTGGAGCTATAGCCAGCGTAATAAGACCAGCTTCTCTTATTGCCAAGCTTTTTTGAGATTTATAAATTATTACCTCAGTATTCTTTTTACTGCTATAACCCATTTTCACTCGGATTTCCTCACCCTTCTCCTGCAGTAGGTCAAAAACCTCTCTTGCGCCCTTCTCATCTCCTTTTGAATAATAAAGACTAATGTCTTCTCCCTTCATACTGAGACTTCCAAGAGGCTTTACAAAAAATACCGGCAGTGTCTGAATAACTAACACCACAACTATGCATGACAATATCATAAAAAACCCTCTTCTTTTATTCTTCAATTATATCAACTCCATTTACTTTTTAATTATGAAAAACGAATTCTCTCATAACCATATAAATAGTATAGCAGTCGTTTATTAAATTCATCTCAAATAATTCTTAAACATTTCTTAAATTCATTATAACAAGTAATAAACAATAAACTAAATCTTAATCTAATACCCCTTTTCAAACTACCAGAGTATTGATATAATAATAATCACTATTATTAGATAAGGAGAGTTTTATGAAATTAATACTTAATTTGAAGGTGAAAACAAAGATAATCTTATTGGTTGCTATTATGTCTCTAATCTCTCTAACAGTTGGAGTCCTAGGCTTAAATGGAATAAAGCTTTCAAACGATGGTCTCCTTACTGTATACAATGATCGAGTAGTTCCACTTAAGCACTTAAAGATAGTTGCAGATATGTATGCCATTAATATTGTTGATACAGCACACAAGGTGAGAAACGGAAACATCGGGTGGAGTGAGGGTGAAAGGAATTTAAAGACAGCAAAGGATACTATAGATATAGAGCTAACTTCCTATACTAGCACTTACTTGACTGATGAAGAAAAAAGATTGGTAAATGAAGCAGACAGCTTACTGGAGAAAGCTAATACAGCTATTGCAAAGCTTGAAAAAATTATTGCAGCCAAAAACATGGACGAGCTTATACTTTTTTCTACTAATGAACTATATCAATCCATAGATCCAATCTCAAATAAGATATCTGAATTAGTTGACCTGCAAATTGAGGTTGCACGGCAAGAATATTTAGCCGCTCAGAAAAACTATGATTTTATTAGATTAGTTACATTATCCGCATTGAGTGCAGGACTTCTAATTAGTGTTCTGGCAGGGCTTCTTGTACTAGCGTCCTTATACACTCAGATAAAGCTGATCCAAAACAGTATACAAAAGGATAGTAACGGAAATGTATCAATAAAGCTGATTACTGTAAAATCAAATGACGAGCTCGGTCAGCTGTCTAGATCACTAAATGAAGTAATAGAACGCATACAAGGATTTATTAGAAGCACATCTCAATCGGCTGAAACAGTAGCAGCAATGTCCGAGGAGCTGACAGCTACTACTGAGCAATCTGCCCAAGCAGTAAGCCAGGTTGCAAGTATAGTTTCTGAAGTAGCACAAGGTGCTGAAAAGCAAGTTAATGCTGTTTCTTCAGCAAATAAAGCAATTCAGCAAATATCTATTGATATACAGCAAGTTGCAGATAGCTCTAATCAGATGGATAGGGCTTCAACAAAGACAGCTTCTGCCACAGAAGTAGGTACTGAGTCCATAGTAAAGGCTGTAGATCAAATGATGGTTGTTGAAAAAACTGTAGGAGCTACTGTAGGTGTTATTCAAAGGCTCGGAGAAAGATCTAAGCAAATTGGCCTTATTGTTAAGACAATATCAGATATTGCAGCTCAAACAAACCTTCTAGCCTTGAATGCTGCAATAGAGGCAGCGCGAGCTGGGGAGCAAGGAAGAGGCTTTGCAGTTGTTGCAGATGAGGTAAGAAAATTAGCAGAACAATCTCAAGGTGCTGTACAGCAGGTATCTGAAATTATTCTTGAGGTTCAGGCAGGTACACAAGAAGCAGTAAATGCAATACTCAATGGAAATGAACAGGTTAAAATCGGTTCTGATGTTGTAAGTATTGCTGGTCAGTCCTTTAGAGATATTGCTGCTCTCGTAAGAGAAACCTCCAATCAAGTAAAATCCATATCAGCTTCAATACAGCAAGTTGCAATTGGTAGCGAGCAAATAGTACAATCAATTAAAGAGGTTGATGAAGTAACAAACACTACTGCTCAACAGCTTCAAACAATTGCTGCTGCGACCGAGGAGGAGACAGCTTCCGGAGAAGAAATAGCAGCCTCAAGCCAAGCACTTGCAAAAATGGCAGAAGAGCTTCAACAGTCAGTTTATACCTTTAGTCTATAGAGTCTATAAGCAAAGCAGGTAGACATTTACTTGTCTCCCTGCTTTTATTATTAAGACATCAACCTCTTTTCACCTTGAAGCTCCTGTATAGGCTTAATATCCTGTGTAACCTCCATAGTACCAAGATATTCTCCTTTTCCGTTCTTTACAGCAAAATATCTTATATACACATATTTGTCTCCCATTTTGATCCAAAAATCCTCATTATCCTTTCTTCCTTCTCTGAAGTCCTCAACTATTTTTTCAACTATATGAACGCTTGCAGGTGGATGGCAATTGCTTACCTGTCTGCCTATAATAGTTTTAGGTCTTGCAAACACTCTGTCCTT
>CALJSV010000076.1 GCA_937976095.1 uncultured Clostridia bacterium
CTTCAAAGCTTATAGACTGCTTTGACACTATATCAAAAACCTTAAGCACATTATCATACTTTTTTGCTATGATCATTGTTCTTAGTTCAGCTATCTCATAGACATGCTCTGAAAGTCCATAAAGGATATGGAACCAGTTGATTGGATATTGATTTTTACAGTCCAATATACCAGAATATTGAGTTCTTCCATTTAGGTAGCGGTCTACCTTTGGGTCATCAATATCAAGCCGTATCATACCTTTTGTACCCTCAAGTCTACAAGCTATATAAGGCTGCATCATAGTATATGACTTAAAGCCCATCTTCACATAGTAGTCGTATGCATTGTTGTCACCGCTTAAGAAAATTGGAGTGTTGCAGTACTTTTCAAGAATATGCTGCATGATCTTTTTCGCAAGGCCTTTGCCTCTTTGATCCTCTTTAGTTGCTACCGATCCTAGCTGTAGGTACTCATCCTCTTTGCCATTTATCAGCATTTTCATTTTGTACACGGATATATTTGAAAGCATAATTCCATCCTCAATTATGGAATACCTCTCATAATCATCATTCCATAGGCCTCTTTTATGCCACTCCTCAAAGTTAAAGCCAAAGGTGTCCTCAATCAGTCTGTTAAGTTGATTATTGAACTCCTGTGTTGCTAATGTCGCATTTGTCATTGTTATCATAGTTTTTTTGCCTCCTTTTTAAATAGTGCTCCTATATCTATATCTGAAATAGTAAATATGCTTAAAAGTATTATACTTAGTCCCAGCAGCATACTTATGGTAATGACTTCCCTTAGAAATACAAAGCCCCATATAACTCCGAACAGTGGAACTAGAAAGGTCACACACAGGGTCTTTGTCGGGCCTACACTTCCTATAAGATAGAAGTATATAAGATACGCAATAGCAGTGCAGGGCAAAGCCAATCCTGCAATGCTTATTGCTACTGCTCCCGAAACCGGTACCTTGGGTAGCTTGGTAAGGGCAATGGGCAGTATCAATAGAGCTGCTGCCATCTGCTGTCCTATGGCAAGCGAAAGTGAATCAACCCCTGCAAGGGCTTTCTTTGTATACACACCTCCAAAGGCATAGGTAATCGCTGCTAAAATTGAAAAGGAGGCAGAGAGTAGTACCTTTGGTGTAAGAGGTATCGGATTCCAGCCTAAGAGTATTACTACCCCAGTAACTCCCATTAAAAAGCCCAGTACCTTTTTCAGTGTAAGCCGTTCACCTAACCACCCCATAGCTACCAGTGCCGCAAACAAGGGTGTGGTGGAATTAAGAATTGCAGCCAGTGAAGCATTTAGCGTCAGCGTTGCTGTAGATATCAGTACAAAGGGTATCGCTGCATTAAGCGCTCCAATTATAATATACTTTTTCCATAGATCCTTATATCTTATATTGCGTCTGGCAGCAGCTGCATAAAGCAACAGTGCGAGACCTGCCAGAAGCACCCTAAGCTCTATAGTCACAAAAGGTCCTAAGACCGGTGATGCTATCCTAAGAAAAAGAAATGACGCCCCCCACATGGCGGCTAGTAAAAATAAAGCTCCTATATCTTTGGTTTTCAAAATATATCTCCCCCTATATATAGAAATCGTTATCCGATTTGCAATCAATATCCGATTTGCAATCAATATCCCATTTAATAATAGCTTTTTGGGAGATTATTTGCAAACTCACAGGTATAAAGCTTAATAAATGCCTGTCCAAAAATTCTGTAAAATTAGCAGAAGTATGTTAAAATATAATTATTATTAATTGAAAGCGAGGGGTAATGAATGGATCATTTTGAGGTCGTGGGACGGTCTGTAATCCGCAAAGAAAGCCCAGACAAAGTCAGCGGCAGAGTCAAATACCTTAATGACCTTAGTTCACCTGATATGCTGCATGCTGCCTTAAAGACTAGCACTCATGCTCATGCAAGAATTGCTTCGATGGATATAAAAGAGGCAGCTGCCTCTCCGGGGGTGCGTGCCGTGCTTACGGGGAAGGACTTTCCTCAATATCTTGGTTTATATCTTGGGGATAAAACGCCTTTGGCCATCAATAAAGTAAGATACTATGGAGAGCCTGTTGCGGTAGTTGTGGCTGATACAAAGCTTGCTGCACTAAGGGCAGCAGAGCTTATAAAGGTTATATATGAGCCCTTACCGGTGGTTGATTCACCAAGCATTGCTTTAAAGGAAGGTGCTCCAATACTTCACGAGGAAATGGCAAGCTACGCTCACATAAGTGCCATAATGCCGGAGCCTGGGACAAATATTGCCAACCGGACAAAAATCCGCAAGGGAGATATTAAGTCCGGCTTTGAGGCAGCTGATGTAGTTGTAGCGGATAGCTTTAGCTTTCCTCCCGGGGACCATGTAGCTATGGAGCCAAGAGCAGCTATAACAGAAATACTGCCAAACGGACAGGTTATTATACATTCCACAACTCAAGCACCCTTTGTGGTTAGAGCTCTCATGGCCGAATACTTTGGTATTGAGCCCGGAAAGATAACAGTCATAGCTCCTCCTATCGGAGGGGGCTATGGAGGTAAGGCAGGGATACAGCTTGAGGGTCTTGCATATCTTCTTTCCAAGTCAGTCGGTGGTAGAAAGGTTAAGCTTGTGAATACTCGTGAGCAGGACTTGATAAGCTCTCCCGGTCATATTGGCTTTGAAGCCAAAGTAAGACTTGGAGCTACAAAGGAGGGAGTCTTAACTTTCGCTGAGCTAAGCTTTCTTTTTGATACAGGTGCTTATGCAGATTATGCTGTAAACATCAGCCGCGCAGCAGCAATAGCGTGCACAGGCCCTTACCGTATACCAAATGTTAGCTGTGATTCTTTATGCGTTTATACAAATCACCCCTTTGCAACAGCCTATAGGGGCTTCGGACACGTGGAGCTGGCCTTTGCTATTGAAAGAAGTATTGATCTCTTGGCCGAAAAGCTAGGTATGGATGCAATGGAGCTAAGACTAAAAAATGCAGTTGTAGCAGGTGATACAACTCCAACGCAAAGCGTTTTAGATCACAATACCGGAAACCTTCCTGAATGCATAAGGAGAGTTGGCTCACTTATAGAATGGGACAAAGGCACAGTAATAAAAAAAGAGGACGGAAAAATAATAGCAAAGGGCATGGGCTGCCTATGGAAGGCTCCAGCAATGCCAACAAACTCAGATGGTGGCGCTATACTAACCTTTAATGAGGATGGAAGTATAAACCTTCACTGCGGAGCTGTTGAAATAGGTCAGGGTATAAAGACCGGGCTAGCTCAGCTTCTGGCAGAAAAGCTTCAAATGTCAATAAATCAAGTACATGTAGTCTATGATGTCAACACTACAGTTGCTCCACATGATTGGGCAACTGCAGCGAGCCGCAGCTTATTTATGGTAGGTAGAGCAGTACTGGATGCTGCCGATGATACCATAAGACAGCTGTGTCATACTGCAGCTGCTGTGTTAAGATGCCCCGAGGAGGATCTTACAGTAGCCAATGGAATGATATTTGTGAAGGATGAGCCTTCAATAAGCCTAAAAGTACGCGAGGTTGCATTGGGCTATGTATATCCTGACGGCACTGCTGTGGGAGGACAGGTTATAGGCAGAGGCAAGTATATTGCGAGACGTCTGACCTCCTTGGACCCTCTCAATGGTGCAGGTAACCCTGCTCTTGAGTGGACTATGGGAGCACAGGCTATAGAGGTGGAGCTTGACCCAAGAGACTGCAGCTATAAGATAACCAGAGCAGCAAGTGTTATGGATGTAGGTAAGGTAATAAACCCTCATATTGCAAGAGGCCAGGTAATTGGCAGTATAGGCATGGCTCTAAGCTTTGCAGGAAAAGAAGGTTTTTTGCTTAATGAAAGAGGCCAGGTTCAAAACTCAGACCTGCGCTCCTATAAGATTCTTCGTTATGGAGAGCAGCCTGAGTACCTTATAGACTTTGTAGAAACACCCCAGGGTGATGGCCCATATGGAATGAGAGGCTTAGGAGAGCAGGGAGTCATAGGTATACCGGGAGCCCTTGCCAATGCTTTATCAAGAGCTGTAGGCAAGCCACTTAATAGGCTTCCATTGACTCCGGAGGAAATATGGAAAAGTAAGGAGGGTAAAAAGTAATGATAGCACAGAGCTTTTCATACTATAAGCCTGCAACCTTTAAAGAGGCTATAGATATATTCGGACAGCTTCAATCAGAGGGTAAAAAACCACTATACTATGCAGGGGGAACTGAAATAATATCCATGACCAGAAAGGAGCTTTTAAGGCCGGATGCTCTTATAGATATTAAGGAAATAGCAGAATGTCGTGAGCTATATGAGGATGGAGACTATATCTGCTACGGCTCTGCACTTCCCCTTACCAAGGTTATAGAAGCTCCTTACTTTCCGCTCCTGTCTAAGGTAGCTCGTACTGTAGCAGATCATACAGTTCGCAACAGGCTTACCCTTGGGGGCAATATCTGCGGGAGATTGCCATATAGAGAAGCAGTACTTCCATTTCTACTGTCTGACTCGCTGGCAGTGATTGGATCTAAGGATGGCATTCGAACTGAATCTATAGCTACAGCCTATGACAAGAGGTTTCTGCTTACAGAAGGAGATCTGCTGCTCCAGCTAAAGGTGGATAAGCAATCTGCTGCACTACCATATCACAGTATACGCAAGGAGAGAAATGGTTCAGTGGATTATCCTTTACTCCATGCTGCAGCTATGTATACTGATTCTGGTCTCAAGTTGGCAGTAAGCGGCTTATGTGCCTTTCCCTTCAGAGCAGAGCTTATAGAAGAGGCACTTAAGGGTAGTATTTTGAATACTGTTCAAAATAAGCTTAATGAGCTGCTTCCTTCAAGCATAAAACAGGATCACCTCGCTTCTGCTGAATATAGAGGCGCACTTTTTAATTTGGCTTTATCAGAGCTAGTAAGCAAAAAAGGAGGTACTGTAAATGCTTAAGCTGGAAGATATCAAAACCTTCACACTTAATGTCAATGGTGAAAAAAAATCAGTTATTCTGGGCCCTACAGATGTGCTGCTTGATGTGCTGAGAGATAAGCTTGGACTTACAGGCGGCAAGCCAGGCTGTGAGAATGGAGACTGCGGTGCCTGCACTGTGCTGCTTGATGGAGTACCTATCAAATCATGCCTCATGCTTGCAGTAGAAGCAGTAGACCATGAGATAACCACCATAGAAGGGCTTTCTAATACTGTCGTGCAAGATGCCTTCGTAAACGAAGCAGGCTTCCAATGCGGTTACTGCACCTCAGGCTTTATCCTAAATACTTTTGCTCTCCTAAAAGAGCAGCCAGAGGCTGATGATGCTGTAATAACTGAATGGCTAGAGGCTAATATTTGCCGCTGCACAGGCTACGACGATATTAAAAACGCCGTAAAGCTCGCTCAAAATAACTTAAGGTAAGGCGTATTGATTGTTAATATAAAAGCAATTTGTGAAGAGGCTTAGAAACTGTTCGCGACCGAAGGGAAGCTGCACCAACTGGGCGACCCAGAGGAGGTTTCTGCCTTGGTGCAGCCCGAAGGAAGCATACAGTTTCTTAGCCTCGTAACTCTATTGTTTGTTATTAACATTCACTACTCCTGGCCGTGAGCTAGATGAAAAGCTCCCTGCGTAGGACTATGAGTCCTCTGCAGGGAGCTAATTATATATATATTACTTAAGCCCTAAGAATATTTCATTAATAATGTTTTTCTTGTTTATTCCGAAGCTAA
This sequence comes from uncultured Clostridia bacterium, assembly GCA_937976095.1. Classification (GTDB taxonomy): domain Bacteria; phylum Bacillota; class Clostridia; order Lutisporales; family Lutisporaceae; genus CALGKJ01. The sequence continues at coordinate 5,709 of CALJSV010000076.1, forward strand.
TCAGTTTATCCTTCAACTCCTTCACCATGGTTTGTGAGCCGGAGATATAGTAATTTGCAGTGTTACCATACTTCTTTGATGTTGCTTGAAGCTGCTGGCTTAAGGCTTCTCTGTTATTTAGATAGCTTATATTTAGCCTTTCGCTTTTACCTGCCAGCTTATCAAGATCATCCTTATAGGTAAATTTGGCTTTACTGTCCACATATATGAGGTCGAGCTTTGGGCCGCTGACAGGGCTTTCATCCACACATGAAGCTATTATCGATCTATATGGAGTTATTCCTATACCTCCTGCAATAAATACAGCAGGCTTATCTCCTTCGCTTATGTAGAACGGTCCGAAGGGCCCTCGCATAGTTATTGAATCTCCAGGCTTCATAGCCTTTAGAGCCTTTTTATATTCACTGGGCTGCTCTGGTATTATGGTTGATATCCTTACTAATCCTTCCTTTGGGTCTGAAGCTATACTAAAGCCTCTCCATGAACCTCCCTCAAGCTTCGGCTTTCCGAAGGACAATATCCCGTGCTGTCCTGCCTTCCAGTTTATCTTCTCGAAGCTTTCAAAAACAAAGGTATATACATCATCAGCTTCCTGCTTGCTTTCCACAAGTGTAATAAGGTGCTTATTAAAAACAGGAAGTAAGTCTTCCAATAGTTTCATGTCAAAACCTCCTCGCAAAATTTATTTATATCTATATGAATAGCTTACCATGTCTTATTCATATTTTCAACGCAAATGATAATCGTTATTTGTTAACATTTTGTTTCTAAAAATTAAAGCCTCAAATTAAGCTCATTGCTTAACCTGAGGCTAATTGTTTATACTATATACCCTTCCCCCTGCTTTTTAATGCTACCGCTTATCTCCATCTCCTCTATAACCCTAAGTATCAGCTGCTGCATATCCTCAGAGGTCTTTTGGAAGCCCAGAAGCTTGGCAGCTGCCAGAGGTATATCGCTTTGACTCATGCCATAGCTTAGCTCCAGTGCCTTTTTGACAGCCAGCATTATTTCCTCCTTGGCTATATATTCAAGCTTTCTGTAAGCCCCCTGATACTCTGCCCTTGATCTTAGTCGTACGGGCACTGACTTATCAAATATAAATTCCTCCTTAATGGCAACACTTCCTGACCTTACCAAGGAGCTTAAAACCACTTCATAAGCACTTTTCATTTTGGAGCCTGCTCTGGTGCTTCCAGCGAGTGCAACAATCCTCCTCAGCACCTCATCCTTGTGAACAGGGCTCTCATGCCTGACAACCTTTGAAACCAAGCGTCGCAGCTCATATTCCCTTTCGAATACATTGTTGCTTATTCCTGTTTCAAAATATACCTGATAGGGTTCTGTACACCCACTTGAGGTCTCTGACATACTTACACAATCTTCGCTTCTTACAACCTCCACCATGCATTCGCTGCTAGCTTTGCTGCAAGCAGGAGTTTGTTCCTTGAGCTTTGAAAGGAATTCTTCCAGTCTCTCAAGCTCCCTCTTAGGACTCCTAAACCAATCTGTACTCCAAATCCTATATATAGTCCAGCCCTTGCTTTCCAGCACAGCCTGCCTTAATCGGTCTCTATCCCTTGCTGACCTTGAGCTGTGGTAAGCTGCTCCGTCACACTCTATGCCCAATAGATATCTACCTGGATTTTCAGGATCAATTATAGCAAGATCAATATAAAAGCCGGCACAGCCTATTTGTTTTTTTACCTGATAGCCCTTTTGGGTAAGCTTATAATATACCTCCTGCTCAAATATGGAATCCACTTGCTCCCCTTCATGTTTTGGCACATCCAATATTCCCTTTTCTGCATAGGTTAGGAAGTTCTTCAGACACTCTACACCTCTCGATGCAGTCTTTGAGGTGTTTATATCGTCCCCTGTGATATTTGAGAATACTTCACATCTACCGCGGGCTCTGGTTATTAAAACGTTCAGCCTGCGCTCCCCTCCCTCTCTGTTTAGAGGTCCAAACTCCATAGATAAGCTACCGTCTGCAGTTTTGCCGTAGCCTACACTGATAAATATAACGTCTCTTTCATCCCCTTGTATGTTCTCCAGGTTCTTCACAAAGAAGGGCTCTTCCTTATGTGATTGGAAGAAAACTTCTGCCGCCGGGTCATTTCTTCTCATTATTTCAAGCTGGTTTATTATTGCCTTCATCTGAGCTATGCTGAAGGCCGCAACTCCAAGAGTAAGCTCAGGAGTATTCTTAGCATGCTGTATAACCCTTTCAGCCACTATCCTTGCTTCCTCCTTGTTGGTACGCGAGCCACCCCTGTCATAGGCAGTTTGCTTAAGATGGTTGAATATCAAGCCTATTTCCTTCCTGCTGCTTTCGACAGATGGAAAAACCATAAGTCTGTTGTCATAGAATTCCTTGTTGGATACAGCTATCAGGGATTCATGTCGGCTTCTATAGTGCCATCTCAGAGTTCTTTCCGGAGCATTTTGTGCCAGGAACAGCTTCAGTATACTTTCATAATCCCCAAGGCTGGCTCCTTCTGTCTCCTCCTGCTCCTCTTCCTCTCCCGATATTACTCTATCAAAGAAGCTTGTTGGAGGCATCTGCTGACTATCTCCAACTACTACAGCCTGCTTGCCGCGCATTAAAGCGCCAAAGGCTTCAACTGGCTTTACCTGGCTGGCCTCGTCAAATATTACAAGGTCATAGGATAGATGTCCGGGTTCAATAAAGTTTGCAATAGACAGGGGGCTCATCATCATTACCGGCTTTATAGCCTGGATTGCATTACCTGCTGAAGAGATAAGTCTTCTTATAGGCAGATGCCTGGATTTCTTCTGGAATTCTCTCAGAAGTATTCCAATCTGTCCCTGTACTACGCCGCCCTGCTGAGGTATTCCGTCCCAATGCTTGTACAGCAGCCTTTCAACGTTGTGCTTAATCAGCTTTTTATCACTGTCTACAAATTTATCTATAGTAAGCTTATGCTTAGCGCTATCAAATGTAGTAAGTATAGTCCTTGTTTCATACGCCTTTGTAAGCAAAGCCTCGTATCTTGTACGCTCCAGTGCTTCCATCATTGTGGCTGCAAACTCCCTGCTGCCGGCAGCCTTTTCTGCAATTATGCCAATGCCCAGCTCATCAAGTCTATCAGCATATTGATTATGTATTGCAATTTCGTTTAGAGTGTCAGCATTATTACTCCATACTTCAAGTTGGTTTGACACCTCTATATAGCTCATATCAAGATACCAGCTGTCTCTGCCAAACCTTAGAGTACTATCGAAGCTTGTTTTCCTTATAAATTCATCTATACTTCTAATAGCTTCACCCTGCTTGCTGCTTAGCTGCCATACCCAGCCTAAAGCCGCTTTCTTTTTGTCTTCATCAAGCAGGTAGGCAGTTATATCATAGAAGCTGTTTTGGCTTAGCTTCTCATAATAAAGCTTGAGCCACTCTGCAGCTAATCCAAGGTGCTCCCAGTCAGTAGCCGTAATGCCCAAATACAGCTGCTTAAACAGTGCTTCAATTGTACCCTTACTTTCATATATGAGCTTTTCACTTTTCCTGAATGCAAGTATATCATCGAGAACAGCCAGCTTTTCTTCAACGCTGGTCTTACTGGGCTGCTTCAAAAGTCCGTTAAACTGTCGGCAAGCATTTCTATATACACCGCTGAATACCTTCCACCACTTCCCAACGTACTGAGACAATGCCTGTCTTATGGGGAACACATCCTGCTCCCAGGAATTATCCAACAACAGAGCCTCATGCTTTTTATACTTTCCTGCTGCTATTTTACCAGCCTCCAGCAGCGCTTCTATACTAAAGCTGTTTTCATGCCAAGCAGTATCCTTATAGCTGATGCCCTGAAGCTTTGGTACAGACGTAAAATGGTTAATGGTATCATAAAGCTTATTGCTATATTTAAGGCTGTTTGGAGAATTTATATGAAGTTCGTTAACTAGCTCTGCTTCACAGGTCTTAAGCTCACAAAGCTGAGTGAGCAGCGTCTTACAGAGTCTTGCAACCTCTTCCTCAGTACCCGGTACTACCAGCCTCAGACGGCTTCCCCAGAAGGGATGCTCCTTTGGCAAGCCTATTTTCCCTATATACTCCCTAAGCTCAAGGACTTTATCATAACGCTCCTGATAGGACCTATCATCCCAGCTAAGCACTCCCTCAAGCAGCAACCTAGGTACTTCCGCCCCCATTTCCTCTTCCTTCCTTTTGACAGAAAGAAGCTTGCCATATGCCACTATTGGACTCACCTTACTTGGCTCTATAGGCTCATTTACGCAGGTGCAATATTTGTTTATATCATTTCTAAGCCTGGTGTACTGCTCAAAAAGCTTGTCACTGTCGCCTATAACCGGCTTACCGAGCTCCATTGTCCTCTTAAGCTCCTTTAAGAGATCCTTCTTGTTGGCCTTATTGCTGTGCAGCTCCAGACATACATCACCAAGGCCCACATTAGTAAGCCTTCTTTTTACTACCTCAAGCGCAGCCAGCTTTTCTGATACAAATATTACTTTTTTGCCTCTAGCTACGGATTCACTTATGATATTGGTGATGGTTTGGGATTTCCCTGTACCGGGAGGCCCCTGTATGACTAGATTTCTGCCTGAGTTAACATCTAAGATTGCCAGAGTCTGGGAGCTGTCGGCATCTACCACATGGTAAACACTGCTTGGCTCTAACACGGGGTCTAGATAGTCACTTTCACTTACAGCTGCCTCAGGCTCACTAAAACCGCCTTCCAGCAGTGCCATTATCACAGGGTTTTCGTTTATCCTTGTATCCTCAGGCCATTTGCTCATGTCCAGATCAAGATACATAAGGTACTTGCTGAAAGAAAAGAAGCCGAGAGCTATAGCAGCCCTGTCTACCTGCCATTCCTTGTATACGCTCACCTTTTCCTCTACAAAGCTGAAGTAATCCAGTACACTTATTTCTTCCTGCTCATATATAAGGTTTAAATCATATTCCTCTTTAAGCTTTGACTCCAGTGAAACATTTAAGAGGACATCCTCCTCCGAATACCTTAACACAAAGCGTTCCTTGATGCTGGCTCTCTCAAGATTTACAGGTACAAGTATTAGAGGTGCCCTGTATACCTTTTCGCTTCCGGGAGCATCCTTCCAGCACAGCATCCCCAAAGCCAGAAACAGCGTATTTACCCCGCGCTCCTCTATAAAGGTTCGAGCATCAAGATGTGTTGCCAGCAAGCGTGTTTGCAGCTCTCCTTCAGTGTAGCCTGTCTGAAGCTTAAGGTCACTGTAGGTTTGGTTAAGGCTCTTTACCGCTTCCTCATCCAGCTCATTTTTCTCTAAAGCTTCTTCTGCCACCACTCTCTTTTCTGATGGAAGAAAGGTCATAGTTTTCCCTTCAGTTACCAGTAACCTGTAAAGCTCCTCGGCCTTTTCGTCAACTATATCCAGCCCTTTGGATTTTAATGTCCTGTAGTTAAGAAGCGGATTCCTAAGTGTAAGGTCCAATAGTTCCTTCCTGGAAACATCAAGCTTTGATTTAAAAACCATATATGCAGCTCCCCCTGATTATTTGTTAGGAATTAGTTCTATATATGCAATAGTAAATCCTGCTAACCTTGATATTAATATGCTAAAGACTTTATGCAAATCTTTCAATTCTAAGTATACTCTCCACCTTGTTTACACTTTCCAGCTCCTTGATTTTCTCTAGTGAGTTTCTTATATCGCGCTCCAAGCTCTTATGGGTTGTAAATACCAAGTGAACCATGTCCTCCTTCTTTACATCCTGGGTTACGGATACTATGCTTACATTATGAATGCCAAAGGTAGTAGCTATACGTCCCAGCACTCCGGGCTTATCTACTATATTGAGCCTTATATAGTACTCCGACTCATTTTCTGTTTCTTCCTTTACTTCCTTGTGGGATTGCCAGCTGTGGTGGAATATTGGTTTGGAGTTGTTTCTGAGGATGGATATAATATCTCCTACCACCGCACTTCCTGTAGGCAGATCCCCTGCCCCTCTGCCGTAAAGCATCAGGTCTCCTACTGCATTGCCTTTTATGAATACCGCATTGAAGGAGTCATTAACATTGGCTATTGGATGATCTGCCGGTACAAGTGTCGGGTGAACTCTCAGCTCCAGCCTTCCATTGTCATCCTTAGCAATTGCCAACAGCTTTATTTTATAGCCGAAGTTCTTGGCATAGTCTATGTCTATAGTGCTAATGCTGCATATGCCCTCTCTATATATTGAACCATGTTCAATTTTGGTATCAAAAGCAAGAGCCGCCAGAATAGACAGCTTATATACTGCATCATAGCCTTCTATATCAGAGGTAGGATCAGCCTCGGCATAACCCTTTTGCTGAGCCTCCTCCAGTGCAGCCTCAAAGGAGCTGCCCTCTGCTGTCATTTTGGTCAGAATATAGTTTGTTGTACCGTTTATTATTCCTGCCAGCTGTTCTATTTTATTTGCAGCAAGGCCTTCGTTTATTTCCCGTATTATCGGTATTCCACCGCCTACACAAGCCTCGTAGTAGAAGTGGACACCCTCCTCGGCAGCTGCCTTAAAAAGCTCCTCTCCCCACTTTGCAAGCACCAGCTTATTTGCTGTGACTACATGCTTTTTAGCCCTCATAGCCTGAAGCATATAGCTTCTAGCCTGGTGAGAATCACCAGTAAGCTCTACAACTAGCTTTATACTGTCATCATTAAGTATTTCTTCAAAGCTATCTGTCAGTATATCCCTTTCTATTGAGATTTCTCTTGGCTTTTCCACTTCTCTGACCAGCACCCTTGCTATCTCAATGCTATAGCCACATCTTTTGGATATCTCCCTTCTGTTTTCCTCCAAAATCCTCCATACACCCTTGCCTACATTTCCAAAGCCAAGTATGGCTATTTTAATACTATCCATAATAATTCCTCACCTTCTAACTTAATCTGTTGTGCTAACTATAACAGCCCCAAGGCTATCTACTTCAAGCTTCTTTATTTGCCACTTGTTTTTCAGTCCTGAAATGTCTCTCTTTACTCTATCAGCAAACTGCACATCCTCTACGGCAGCTATAGCCATAATAGTAGGACCGGCGCCGCTCAGAAAAACACCCCAAGCTCCCTGCTGAGTGCAGCCTTCAACTATATCAGTATAGCCGTCAATTAGTGCTCCTCTGTATTTCTGATGAAGTGCATCCTGTGAGCCAAGTGTTATAGCCTCACGGTTGCCGGAGCCTAATCCCGAGATCAAAAAGGCAGTACGCCCAATATTATATATTGCAGCCTTTAGCTCTACATCCATAGGCAGCACTCCTCTGGACTTTCCTGTAGAAAGAGGAAAATCAGGAATAAGTGCATAGAAGCAGAGACCTTCTGAAAGTTTCAATGCTTCTACATATACCTTATCTTTATCCGTTAAAGCTGCGGTAAACCCACCGTAAAGTGCAGGTGCAACATTATCAGGGTGCCCCTCTATGGTAGTGGCAAGTGCTAAAAGCTCCCTCTTGCTTAGTCCCCCACCTGCTATTTCATTAGCTGCCATGACACCTCCAAGTATACATGCTGCACTGCTGCCCAGTCCTCTTGATACAGGTATATCGCACTGCATTTTAAGGCTAATTCCCTTATACTTATAGCCAAGAGCTTCAAAGCAGGTCTTCATTGAGGTATAAACCAGATTGTTTTCGTTTTTATATTCATCACAGCAGCCATCAATACTGAGCCCTTCCTCAGTCTCTGTAACGGTATATGTATTATATAGCCTAAAGGCTATTCCAAGGGTATCAAAGCCCGGCCCAATATTGGCACTGGTTGCCGGTATTCTTATTCTTACCATACTCATACACCCCCTGTCTAAAGCTTTAAAAATGCATCAACTGCTGATTTCATCTCTGATATTTCACATACCTTCTTATGTAGAATAGGCATAGTACTAAGCTCTCCTACGGACTTTGGCAGCTTAAGCCCCGTCTTTTTTGAAAGCTCAAGCGTAAGCTGAAAGTCATCCTTCCCCTCTACCTCTATGCCAAGACTGTAGCAAACACTTCTGGTAAACTTGAAGGGGCTCGCCGTAGATGCTAGCACAGTTTCTCTCTTGTCCCCGGTTTTTGTCCGATACTTTGTAAGCACTGAGTAGGCTACCGATGTGTGAGTATCCATAACATAGCCATGCTCTTCGTATACATTTTGAATAGCGTTCAAGGTCTCTTCATCTGTTGCAAAGTCGCCATAGAAGTCCTTCAGTCCTTCCTTCATAGCACTACTTATCTCATACCTGCCTTCTCTTCCAAGCTCTCCTATAAGTGTACTTACTTCCTCAGCCGTCTCACCGCTTATAGAGTAAAGAAGCCTTTCAAGGTTGCTGGAGATCAGTATATCCATGGAAGGCGATATGGTAAGCTTGAAGTCTCTTTTTATGTCATATATGCCTGTGTTTAAAAAGTCATACAACACATTATTTTCGTTGGAGGCACATATAAGCTTTACTATTGGTAGCCCCATCTCCTTAGCATAGTAGGCTGCCAGTATATTTCCGAAGTTTCCTGTTGGCACTGCCACATTTATGCATTCTACTTCCTCTAGCTTTCCACCGTCAAGAAGCCTTAGGTATGCATATATATAGTAAACGATCTGAGGTACAAGCCTGCCTATGTTTATGGAATTAGCCGAGGATAGCAGGTAGCCATTTTGCTCCAGCAGCGCTTTATAGGAGCTGTCGTTAAACATTGCCTTAACACCATTTTGAGCGTCATCAAAGTTACCCTTGATTCCCACCACATGGGTGTTGTCACCCCTCTGGGTAACCATCTGTCTTTTTTGTATCTCACTTACACCACTTTCAGGATAGAAGACTACTATCCTTGTACCCTCTACCCCGGAAAAGCCCTCCAAGGCTGCCTTTCCCGTATCTCCGGAGGTAGCAGTAAGTATGACCACCTCTTTTTTTACTCCAAACTTTTTTAAGGCTGTCTTTAGGAGGTATGGTAGTATCGATAAAGCCATATCCTTAAAGGCTAGTGTAGGCCCATGATAAAGCTCCAATAATGTTGTACCCTCTATTACCTTAAGCTGTACAGCGTCTTCCGTCTCAAACTTTTCATCATAAGCTCCCTCTATGCAGTACCTTAGCTCGGCTTCTTCAAAGTCTGTAAGCAGCTTTTTCAGGATATACAAAGCAAGCTCCTTATAGCTTAGCCTAGCAAGCTCCGTAAGCGGAACATCTAAAGTCGGCAGCCTGTCAGGCACATAGAGACCTCCATCATCTGCTATTCCTTTTATTATTGCTTCACACGAGGTTATGGGTGCTCCTCCTCTAGTGCTTTTATATAGAATCTCCATACTAAACAATCATCCTTTCATGGGTGTTTGCAAAATAAAAACCCGCCTCAAAAATGAGACGGGATATATCCGTGGTTCCACTCAAATTATATCATGACAGCAATGCAGTCAGAATATCACTTAATGATTATAACGTTATCAACGTGCGGGCTTACTTATGGTTCAACCCACAGGCTCAGAAGCGGTATTCTACCCGTCGTGTCTGGAGCTGCTTTCAGCCGGTGACAGCTCCTCTCTAAAAACCGTAGCAGGTTTACTTCTCTTCATCATTGCCATTATCTTTTGTATAATTCTAGTCAAATATCTTTGATTTGTCAAGGCTTATTTATAGAATTATCTAAATTTTCTTAAATCAAAAAACTTAGCCCCATATTTCTATGAGGCCAACTAACTAGTTAATCTTTTTTACAATACCGCTTATATGATATATATCCCTTTTCCTTCCATAGGCAAGCTTTTTTGCCCATGAGGTGTCAAGGCTCTTAAGTCTCTCATTATCGCAAAGCTCTGCTTTTTTTATATCTATCCCCAAAGCTTTGTACCTTTTAGCAAGCTTACTATAAATGTATTCCAACGAAAGCTCGGGCAGATCTCTGTTGTTTATCTCTCTTGCCTCATAAAGCGGACTATAGGTGACGTAGATATCAAACCTTGCTCTATTTTTTGCAAGTTTTGATATTCCCTCCAAAAGCTCCTCTTCTCCCTTTACTACCGCATCCCTCAGACTTCCCCAGGGTAGATTTATACAGATGCTGTCTGCTGCTCCATAAAGCTCTTCAGGTAAGTTAAGCGCATCTTCTACTATATAAAGCACATTAGGAAGTCCACCCTTGGCTGACTTTTTATTTGCTTTTAGAGCCATGGGCTTCATATTGTCAGCTACTGCATCCAGTCCTATAAAAAGCTGGTTTTTGTCAGCACTAGCCTTTTTGTATGGGAAGCTCCCGTCACCTGTTCCTATATCTACTGTTACCTTATCATACTCCTGAAGCTTATGCCTCAAGCTCTGAGACTCTATATTGTGAATTTCATTACCATTTAATACCTTCATTACTATCCCTTCCTTATCTCTTTTATTTTCATAAAAAAGAGAGTCAGGGAGGGGATCGGGCAGAAAGTATTAAGCTATGGCGTTAACCATAATCAGTCTTGAATATTACCCTGTATTAGCAAGGGTGTCTCATTTCCTTCACACCTTTCGTATAATCATGTATTTATTGTATACAACTATATATTAATACACTATGGGTTTTATTTCCACAAAAACTTATAGATACTGTGTATTTCTTCTTTGACTTTGATACAAATTATTAATTAGTTCTTCTACATAGTATTCTCTGTCCTCATCGTCAAAAAAATCTATTTCAATCAAATTGCTAAGCTCATTATTTCTTAGGAAGGCCATTTGAAGAGCAGAAACTACTTGCAGAAGGATTATGCATAGCTCGCTATCCTCTTTACCATGGTAAATACTTCTCATTATAGGCAGGCAACCCTTCAATAGACCATTTACACAGGAATCAGGCTTATCTCCTGTCAGTGAATTTACTACAGCCAGCCTATTAAGCCTTGGGCTCTCAGCCAAGAGCTCACCATAGCTCATGAACTTAAGCTTTAGCTTCTCTGTTGCTGATAATTGTAGCTCCTCTGTCTCTATGTCCAGCTTCCTGCTTTGCTCTTCCATATAGCTCTCAATTGCAGCAGAAATCATATTTTCCTTAGACTGAAAGTGGTAGTTGATAAGCCCTACCCCTATTTTTGTTATGCTTGCTATATCTCTTATGGTTATTTCTGTCGTATCCTTTGACTTCAAAAGTTCAACTGTTGCTTTTATTATCTTCTTCTTTGTCTGTGTGCTTTTATTATACATGTAATTATCTCCCATATAAGACCCAGTAATATTTTGTACCTTGTTCAATATTGTATCATGTAAAAGTGTTTTTGTAAAATATGTAAAATTAGTCTAAAAAGCATAAATACTGGTTTCAGTTGGAAAACTACCTATAATCATTAATTATGTAGTATAAGAGGAGTGAAAATATGCGAAATGACCATGATAAAAGCAAGCAAGAACAGCTAAATCTATACAAAAAAGACCATAAGAGTAACTACATATCCACAAATCAGGGTGTAGCAGTGTCCAGCACAGATGATTCTCTAAAGGCCGGAGACCGGGGTCCAACACTTTTGGAGGATTTTCACTTTCGCGAGAAGCTTACTCACTTTGACCATGAGCGTATACCAGAGCGTGTTGTCCATGCTAGAGGCTTTGGTGCTCACGGGTACTTTCAGGTTTATGAGCCAATGGCTGAACTTACTAAAGCAAGGTTCCTTCAAAATCCTCAGATTAAAACCCCTGTGTTTGTTCGCTTCTCTACAGTCGTAGGGTCCCGTGGCTCAGCAGATACAGTACGCGATGTAAGAGGCTTTGCAACTAAGTTTTATACTGAGGATGGAAATTATGATCTGGTTGCAAACAATATTCCCGTGTTTTTCATACAGGATGCAATTAAGTTTCCAGACCTGGTTCACTCCATAAAGCCTGAGCCTCACAATGAGATCCCACAGGCTTCAGCAGCTCATGATACCTTTTGGGATTTTGTGGCTAGTACCCCAGAGACAGCTAATATGATTATGTGGCTTTTATCAGACAGGGCAATACCCAGAAGCTATCGTATGATGGAGGGCTTTGGAGTTAACACCTTTAGATTTGTTAATGAACAGGGGAAAGGACGCTTCGTAAAGTTTCATTGGAAGCCTAAGCTGGGAGTTCACTCTCTGGTTTGGGATGAGGCTCAAAAGCTGGCAGGCAAGGATCCAGACTATCACCGAAGAGATCTTTGGGAAGCTATCGAAATGGGACAATACCCTGAGTATGAGCTAGGTGTACAGACGATTGATGAGCAGGATGAGCTTAGCTTTGATTTTGATATTCTTGATGCTACTAAGATTTGGCCTGAAGAGCAAGTGCCTGTAAAAATAATAGGAAAGCTGACCTTAAATAAAAACACTGATAACTTTTTTGCAGAAACCGAACAGGTTGCATTTTGCCCTGCTAATGTAGTTCCAGGTATTGACTTCAGTAATGATCCACTGCTTCAAGGGAGATTGTTTTCTTATCTTGATACACAGCTGATACGTTTGGGTGGACCAAATTTTCAAGAAATACCTATAAACAGACCTATAGCTCCCGTCCACAATAACCAGCGTGATGGCTTCCATCGCATGACTATTGATCAAGGAGTTACAAGCTACTCGCCTAATTCACTGCAGGGGAATATGCCTCAGCCTGATGCTCAGAATGGTTATAAGCATTATCAGGAAAAGGTGGAAGGACAAAAGGTACGCCAGAGGAGCGAGAGCTTTAAGGACTTTTATAGTCAGGCAGCGCTTTTCTGGAACAGTATGTCAGAGATAGAAAAGCAGCATATAGTCGAAGCCTTTCACTTTGAGGTAGGCAGTGTTAAGGATAAAAATGTACGTCAAAAGATAGTTGATATGTTTAATAACGTTAATGGCCAGCTTGCTGTTTTGATTGCAGAGGGTATAGGTGCAACTCCGCCCGCTAATCCAAGAGGAAGTACCGTTTCAAGCTCATCCCCGGCAGTCAGCCAGCAAAACACTACAAGGCTACCAATATCACGGAAGATTGCAATACTTTTGGAGAATGGCTACAGCTTCAACGAGGTTACTCAGTTTATGGAGGCTATGCACAGTGCAGGCCTGCATCCACAGGTAATAAGCAGCAGCTTAGGTATGGTCAATAGTGTAGAGGGAAAGCAGCTGGAGGTAGGAAAAACATATCTGAATGCCAGCTCAATAATGTTTGACTCAGTATATATACCCGGTGGAAAAGAAAACATAGAAAAGCTAAAAGCCCAGGGAGATTCCATACATTTTATAAATGAAGCATTCAAGCATGCAAAGGCTATAGGCGCTTCTAACGAAGGTGTAGAGCTTTTGTCAGCAGCTTCTATACAATTTAACAATTCCAGCTCGCCAAAGCTTACTTCAGAGCTTGGTATAGTTACAATAAGAAGCAGCTCAGATATGGGAAGCTTTAGTCAGGAGTTTATTAAGGCTGTATCCCAGCATCGACACTGGGGGAGACAAAGCTTAAAGTCAATGGTGCCGGCATAAAGTATAAATGGGTATGATCCAAATTCAGATCATACCCATTTTTCGTATTAGCCCTTAAGATATTTGTTCTCGAACTCCTCTGCCGGTATGGGTTTGCTTGCAATGTAGCCCTGTACCTCATCGCACTCTAGCATCCTCAGAAGCTCTAGCTGCTCTTCGGTTTCCACTCCCTCTGCTATAGTTATGAGGCCCATTCCTCTTGCCATCATGATTATTGCCTTAACTATGAGCAGCTCATTTTTGTCCTGTGAGATGTTGTCAATAAGTTCCTTGGCTATCTTTAGCCTATCTATATCAAACCTTTTTATATAGCTTAGTGATGAGTAGCCTGTACCAAAGTCGTCTATAGAAACACTCAGTCCTATTCCAGATAAGGCAGTCAGCACCTCTTCCATAACTGACATTTTGTTCATGGCATGGCTTTCAGTTATCTCAATATCTATCCAATCTGGGTTAACATCAAGCTCTGATATCAGGTTTTTAATATTTGGTATAAAGCTGAGACTATCTATTTCCTTTGGCGATATATTTATACCCACTGTCAGGTTCAGGTTATACTTTCTATTCCAATAGCATACATGCTCCATGGACTTACGCATAACCCAGCTTCCTATTTTGAGGATTAGTCCTATCTCTTCCGCTATGGGTATAAACTCAGCAGGTGAAATAGACCCCTTTATCGGGCTCTTCCAACGCAGAAGAGCTTCTGCACCAATCAGCTTGTTATTGATTATCCTGAACTGAGGCTGAAAGTAAAGCTCAAACTCCTTATCAAAATCTACATTCTTAAGTAATATCTCTATCTCATGGCGTCTTTCCAATCGATCACTCTGACTGGAGTTATATAGGACGTATTTTTTATTGTAGTATTCCTTTTTTGCATGGTACATAGCTATATCAGCATATTTCATAAGCTGCTCTTTATCTTCCGAGTCTATGGAAAATCTTGATATACCGATGCTGATACCAAGGTTAAAGGCATACATATCAACAAGAATCGGTTTGCTCAGTATTTCATTTATTCTTTCGCAGAGCTCCGTTAACTGCTCACTACTATCACAGTCCTTTGCTATCATTACAAACTCATCATCACCCAGTCTGGCAAGCAGTGTATTGGCGGACTTCAGTCCTTCAAGCCTTTTTGAAACCTCAACCAGTACCTTGTCTCCCATAACATGCCCGTGAGTATCATTAATAATCTTAAAGCGATCAAGATCCATATAAAGAATAGAAAAGCGGCTATTTTTATCCTGCATTATTTTGTCGAGCTCTTCCATGAAATATCTGCGGTTGTAGAGTCCGGTAAGCACATCCAGCTTTGAAAGCTCATCAAGAGCCTTGTTTGCATCCCTAAGCTCCTGTGTGCGCTCAGCTACTAAGCCTTCCAGCTTCTCATTCATTTGAATTTCCTTTTTTAGCAGCTGTTCGTTTCTTATAACCCTTTGAACATAGCTGCTAAGGGCTTGGTGTAATAGAACAATAACTAGTAAGATAAATAAGTACCTTATTGATAGATTACCCATCATATATAGGATGCCTGGAAATATCAGCAGCAATATAGCTTGATTGGATCTTCCCATGTTCTCAGGAGCATTCTTATTTACAACATTTACCACAAGAGATGGCTTATATGTCTCATATAAGGCCGCGAAGCCAAATAACACCAATGCAAGCATAAAGGAAAAATCTATAGCCGAGTTTGGTATATAGGCTTCCAGTAAATACAGGTATATATAGTACAGATCTGTAAGAGAAAATAATACAATTCCTGATATTATAAGCTTCATTGTTGTGCTTACCTTGCGTACCCTGGATGAGGTGTACATTATGAATATTGTAGAAAGCGCAAAAACATCTGTAAGCATGTATAAAAGTGTGTTAATAACATCAATATGTCCTATTTCTGATAGGTCAAATCGAATCAAAATAAACTGCCATAAAAGTACTGATATGGCTGAAACTGTCACAACAACGTCCAAAAAGAGCTGCACTCTATGCCACTTTTTAATGTTTTTGACAAAGTACAAGCCTGTTGATATCGACAGGAGTATATTTGACAGCAAATATAAAAACATAAATATCAGCATTTCCTCAGGATCTTGCCTAATAAAGTCACTTACTATGAGCCAAGCTGTATCTGCAATACCCCAAGCAAAGCACATAATGGATATTATGGTCCAATTATCCTTGTAAAACTCTCTGTTTTTGTTTGTCTTCCAGATAATATAGCCACAAAAAAACGCAACCAAAGGAGAAGCAATATTACTCAGTAGCTCACTTCCAAATAAAATTGTTGATAAGTATATTGTTGATAAGCTAGATAGTATAGCTGCGTATTTTATCAGCGTATGCTTTTTCATTGTATCCACCCCGTTTGCTGCATAGAAGTTAGATCTGTTTAGCTAGTGCAATCTTTGTATGCTATGCAATTCTTTCCGCTGCTCTTTGCCTCATATAGGAGCTGATCTACTTTTTGAAACAGCTCGTCCGAACTCAAGCTGCATTTTCTCATCATTCCTGTACTTATTGTTGTCCTTAAACCTTCTTGAGGCCACTTCAATTCTTCCACGGATTTGTGAATTTTTTCCATTATCGTTTTTGCTACTTTTATATCAGTATTCTTAAGGATAACTAAGAACTCTTCCCCTCCATAACGACCTACCATGTCACCGTCTCTTAAGATGCTTTTTATGGTTTCTACAATTTTTGCAAGCACAATGTCACCTACTGTATGTCCGTGCTTGTCATTTATAAGCTTAAAATCATCTACATCTACAAGAGCAACAACATAGCTTTCTTTCAGCTCATTACCCATTACCTCCATTATCTTTCTTCTATTATAGGCTTGTGTCAGCTCATCTGTAATAGACTGGATGTAAATCGTTCTTTTTAGACTGTTAATCCTTGCGTACTCAAAGCTTATCCCTAAAATGCATATAATAAGCGCTACTATTAGTATAATAGAAACACTCAAGGCTTTTTTCTGAGCGAGGATTTTTTCTTCGTCTAAGCTTTTAAGCCTGTTTACCAGCTCAAGCCTTTCATTCATCTGCTGCTCTGCCAGCCCTTTAACCTTAGCTATACTTGTTTCGCTGTTCTTGTAGGCTGAGTAATCGTTCCAAACCGCTGACTGCTCTACATATATCTTTGCCGATTTCTGATAGTCTCCATTTTCATAATAAACGTCTGCCAGCTGAAGCCTAAGATGCTGCAGAGGATCAATACCGTTTTGTATGTGCTTTATCTGCTTCCCAAGCTCTATGCAGTCCTCATAGCTTTTGATTGCCTCCGGTATCATTCTATAGTTTCTATATGCCTCAGCCTTCCACCCATGTAGGCTTATAAGAAGCTCTTTATTATACTTTGCTGTGTTTATTGTATCGCTTATCAGCTGATCCAGCCTTTCTAATACATCTTCCTTTGGCTTTCCTCTGGAGCTGTCAATAACTGCGAGAAAGCCTTTGCTTCTTGTTATTAAACTGTGCACTCTATAATTGGACTTGTCCATACTATTGAGCAGCTCAAGGGCTGAATTATAGTTCTTTATTGAATCTCCTAAAAGCTTTTGCGAAAACTGCAGTGTTCCCAGCAGAAAATGAAAATTTGCTATTTGCAGTGAATCATTGGCTTCTAAAGCCTTAGCTGCTCCAATTTCAAGGTATTCGACTACCATCTGATCGTCAAATATAAAATAGTGTCCCCAGGCAATGCCATATGCACCCTGCACAATTGCATCCGGTCTATTATGTCTTCTTCCGATCTCAACCATAGCACTTCCAGTATCAATCAAACCGGATATATCACCATAGAAGCTGCTAAGCTCAACAATACTGCCGAGGATCAATAGCTGTTCATCTGGATATGCAGAGCTTTTAGCCTCCTCAAGTGCCACACTGAGATAGCTGCTGGCTGTACTATAATCCAAATCTAACCTTATAGCCTTAATAGCCTTCAGATAATAATAGTAAAACGGCTTGCTTTCTTTAAGGTAGTCCTCATTGTCCTTCAGAAGCTGCATTAGCTGATCAGTTCCCGAATCCGTTTCCTGTAAGCTTTTCAGTAGCTCTGGAGTCAATCCTGCGGGGTCGATTTCGCATATAGTCACATAGGTTATAAGAAAAATAAACAGTATCATAAATATAAGAGCCTTGCTTAATACTGAAAATTTA
>CALJSV010000077.1 GCA_937976095.1 uncultured Clostridia bacterium
AATGGCTTAATCTATTTTTTGAAGTATATGGTATAACAAATCCCGATTGGGATAAAGTAGAGTTTTATACTATAGTAGATGAGTTTTATTAGTACAAGCCTTAATTGAAATAGTAAAATCAACTTAGACATACAAATACACTGATTTTATATAAGCATAGAGTATCCAGCAATAAGGCTATATAGCAGGAATTATTGTAGCTTAAGTAAAATAGAATCTAATGAATATGCTTTAATAGATTGTAGTTGAAAGGGCTAAGGTGAATGAGAGTGAAGAATAGAAGGATTTATTTAACTGTATTCACAATTCTAGTTTTGCTGCTTTTTACATATGTAAAGCTAAATTTTATTTATACCCCATTTTTCTACCCAAACAAAAACCAAAACTCATTTCGGTGGTATAAGTTCAAAAATCCCATAGATATAGAAGGACATTGTTGGACAGAAAGTGGTGAACAGATAATTTATAGGCCCATAAGAAATGACGAAAAGAAGGCAAGGTATATTATTGATAATTTTGATAAGATGCAGATAATAGAAAACCTTGATAACGATAGATATATTTCACCTTTACCTAGCGAAAGAGGAAGAGAGTATACCGTTATCATAAGAAGAGCTTCGAGTGAAAATGAAAGCAGAAGAAGTGCTGGGCCTATATTATTACAGTTTAGCTTCTATGAAAATAACGATATAGCTCAACAAGATGGTGTAAGGTTTTATAAGATTTCAGATGAATATAAAAGGTATATAATAAGCTTACTTAGTGACATTACGCAGGATAAGTAAGATTGTTATGACAGTTATGGGAAAACTTATATATTCTATCTTCGACAATCCTTTTTTTGATTAGTATCAAGCTTAGGAGAACAAAACAGAAGGAGAAGTGATTTTCATGGCAAAATATAGTGGATTTATACCTCCTTGTGGTGTTTACTGTGGGAATTGCCCTAAGTACTTAAATGGAAAAAAGCCTTGTTTGGGTGCAGAACATCATTGCAGAGTAAGAAGGTGTAAGGGCATTTACGTATGCTGCATAGAAAAGAAGGGACATGATTCTTGCTATGAATGTAAGTCCTTTCCTTGCAGCAGATTTAAGAAATTTTCAGAAAGCTGGATGAAGCTAGGACAAGACTTGATTCAAAATCAAAAGCAATTGAAAGAGCAAGGTAAAGAAAAGTGGCTTGAATGTTGGAATCGATAAAATGATTTAATCAATTTAGCAGGGAGGATACACTCTTGATATACGGAAAAAACATTGTTATAAGGCAACTGGAAATTGGTGATGAAGAATACTTGTATAAGTGGTGGAACTATGGCGAGATGATGGAGCATGCCGGCTTTCCTTATGGTATTTTGAATAGTAAGGAAGCTATAAGAAAGAATATTATATCAGAAATAGAATGCTATGATGCTTTCCCGGAAAAGAAGAGATTTATTATTTTCAAGAAGGTTAATATGGAGCCGATTGGTGAGCTTAATTATTCAGGCTGGAGAAAGAGAGATCAGCTTTGTGAGTTTGGAATAAAAATTTGTGAAGCAAGCGAGCAAGGCCTTGGCTATGGGCAGGATGCTCTCTATCATTTTATTGATTATCTTTTTAGAACGCTAAACCTTAATAAAATAGAGCTTACTTCTATGATAGACAATAAAAGAGCACATAATTTATATAGGAAGCTGGGATTTAAGGAAATAGGGATTATTCGAGATGGATTTTTTGATAGCAGGACAGGTGCTTTCAGTGATGTAATATATATGGATATACTAAAAAGTGAATGGTTAGAGAAACGAGAGAGTCTAACGCAAAAATAGCAAAGTGAGCCTTGGAAGTATATATGGCTTTATTGTAAGTATGCTACCGGTGAAGTTATATAGCTGTACTTCTCACTAAGTCTCTAAGTGGTAAAAGGAGGGCAAGGTCATGGAATATTTTCAAAATGCCTTGAGGTTTGTACTGATTCTGTATGTAAATGTAGTAATAATTGGGGTTTTTATGAAGGTTGCAAACCGTGTTGGAGAATTCTTGGGTATAGGAAGGTTTATTATTCTTATATGGGAAAAGCTCAGTGAACGAGCTTATTTAAGCTAAAAGGAGAAGAAGTATATGGAAAAGGGAAATAGTGGATTTGGATCAATGGATGAGTATATAGAGAGTTTTCCCCAAAACATACAAGACATATTAAATGAGCTTAGAGAGGCCATAAAGGAGGCAGCCCCTGAAGCCAAGGAAAAAATAAGCTATCAAATGCCTACTTTCTATCTAAATGGAAACCTAGTTCATTTTGCTGCATATTCAAAGCATATAGGCTTTTATCCGGCACCAAGTGGTATTGAAGCCTTTAAGGAGCAATTATCAAAATATAAAGGTGCGAAAGGCTCTGTTCAATTTCCGTTTGATGAACCTCTTCCTTTAGAGCTTATCAAGTTAATCGTAAAGTTTAGAGTAAATGAGAATATGAATAAATAGCTAAAAAGGAGCCTGTGAAATTCTGCAGGCTCTATTTTTTTGAGGATATTTATGGCAAGGCACGAAACTTTTACTAATATATTGTGTTATTATAGAAGTGAATATGAAAAGGCATAATGGAGGTATTATGGAAGAACAATCAAAAAAGAAAAAAAGAAGCAAGCACCTGACCATAGTAATTCAGCTGGTAATTGGAGGAGCTTTTGGCTTTTTTGCAGGGATATATCTTGTCAAACGGCTCTTTGCCAATGAATTGAGTATTATTGATCTGGTTCAAATAGTTGTGTTTTTGTATCTTTCGATATTTGTAAATATAAATATCCACGAGCTTGGACATTTCTTCTTTGGAAGACTATTTGGATATAGCTTGATCTCATATAGAATAAGCATGTTTACATGGAATAATGAAAATGGCAGGATGAGGTTCAAAATACTAAAGAATAAGGGCTATGGCGGGTTATGTGCTATGCTGCCGCCTAAGCAAGAGCTGCCCAGCTTTAAGTCCTGTCTGTTTTACGCAGGAGGCATAATATTTAATGCTGCTTTTGGAGTTGTTCTTTTGGCGTTGGTATTATTAATGCCAAAGCTTCATAGCTCGCTTAGCTCCTTTATGACTATTACAGGCGGTTTATCTCTTATACTAGGATTAATCAACTTTTTGCCCTTTGTTTCTGAAAACAATCCAACTGATGGTAAGATTATTTGGAGCTTAATACTAAAAAAGCCCTTTGCAAAGAAGCTTATTGAGATGAACAAAATGATTTCTCAGTTATCTGCGGGTATTCGACCCAGAGAGCTTAGTATAGCTATTGATGCAGACATGGAGAACCCTCAGCTGCTTGATGTTATGACTGAAGTATACCAATACTTTAAGTCTTTGGATAGCTTTAATATTGATGAAGTTATTTGCCATGCTGAACTATTGGAAAAGAATTTAGATGCCTTTCCGCATCACACCAGACATTCTATTTATTATGAGCTTTGCTATGTAAGCTGTATTACAGGCAATAAAGAGAAAGCAATGCTATACTACGAAAGGGCAGGGAAGCTGCTGCAAGGAGATAAGGATATTAATGGCTTACGAGTTAAAGCTTATTATGAGTATTATATTTTGAACAATACCAAAGCCGCCTTAAAGCTATGTGAAAATGCTTTAGCAGTTGCTGACCGTTATCCAATCAAGGGGCAGGGACTGATGGAAAAGGACTTGGTGTTGAATTTAAGAAGCTTGATATCTGAAGAAAAATAAATATTACTCCAGGGGGTGCTGTATGGTAAATATCAAGCCCAAAAGAAGAAGCAGACTGCGTATAGTTTTTGGAAGGCTTTTTTATACCTTCAGTAGGTATTGCGAATGGTACTTAGGAGGTAAAAGATATGCCATAAAGTTTTGTTGCAAAGCTCTTGAGCATAGGTCATTTGAGCATAAAACTCCTTTGCTGAGGCAATTAAAAAACGTTGATATGTGGATGCAGCATAACAAAATAATTAACCTTGGGATTGCAATAAAAAAGATAGACAAAGTCATTTTAAGACCTGGGGAAACCTTTTCATACTGGAGGCTTATAGGAAGACCAATGGAGAAAAAAGGATATAAGGAAGGCATGGTGCTTTTTTATGGAGGCTTTGCGGCAGGTATTGGAGGGGGACTTTGTCAGCTGTCAAATCTTATTTATTGGATGACACTACATACTCCCTTGACAGTAACAGAACGATATAGGCATAGCTTTGATGTTTTCCCCGACTCCAACCGTACACAGCCCTTCGGAAGCGGCGCTACCTGCGTGTACAACTACAGAGATTTACAGATCTATAATGATACTGATGATACTTATCAGCTTTGTTTATATATGGACCAGGACTATCTTTATGGGGAATGGAGGAGTACCTCAAAGCCTATGAGCAAGTATGAGGTATATGAAAAGGAGCATAGGATCACCCATGAGGTCTGGGGCGGATATGTAAGGCATAATACTCTCCATAGAAGGGAAATTGGTGCGGATGGAAATGTGCTAACCGATGAGTATTTGACAGAGAACCACGCTATTATGATGTATCAGCCATTTTTGTCAGAGGGTACATATGACACTTAATAGAGGAATATATAGAATTGAGATAAAATATTTAAGCAATCTAAAGGAGGAGAAAAAATGCTGGATAGGCTTATGAATACAGAAACTGAATATATTAAGAAATTTACAAGTTTCGA
Source organism: uncultured Clostridia bacterium (assembly GCA_937976095.1). Lineage (GTDB taxonomy): Bacteria > Bacillota > Clostridia > Lutisporales > Lutisporaceae > CALGKJ01. The sequence goes on from CALJSV010000077.1 coordinate 4,673, forward strand.
AGACCTTGGAGAGATTATAAGATTTAGTGACGACCGGATACCTGATATGTATACTCATAATTTTACATATTTTAAGGATAAAATGTGTGACACTAGGCTCATAGAAGCTATAAATAAAGAATTACAGAAGAGGAAAACGGAAGGAGCGACATTTCTAAGGATTGAGATGAATTTCGATTTTAACCTAGATATACTAAAAGACTTATTGGGTGCCCCTCAGATAGCAAAATATGATTATATGTATATTGAGACTGAGAAAGGTATGGAAATAACTGGGAAAGGTATGCAAATAACTGGGAATAGGGATTGTACAATAAGTAAGGCAATCTCAGAAGAAGTATTTTTTGACGGAATGCAGGCTGATATAAAGGCCAATGAAGCAGTAATGGGAGCTGAGTTTTCTAGAAAGAGGATAGCCAGAAAATTGGAAGTATACAGACAAAACATCAATAGTCTAGGCTTTTATGTTTGCTATAGTGATGGCCACCCTATTGGAAAGTGTGAATTGTTTATCAGTGGAAGTATAGCAAAGCTAGAAGACTTTGATATTATTGAGCAATACCAAAGAAGGGGTTATGGAACTTCAGTCATTAAGCATCTTTTAGAGGAAGCTGGAAACTATGGAGCTGAGTTATTGTATCTAATAACTAATAGTGATGATACAGCAAAGGAAATGTATAAAAAATGCGGTCTTATAAAGGCTGGAGAAAAAATAGAGTTGTTTTTTGGGCTGGAGGTATAATATGAAAGCTGTTGTAGTATATAAATCAAAATCAGGCTTCGTTAGGAATTATGCAGAGTGGATTTCTGAAGCTTTGTCGGCTGATATTTTCGACGCTTCAGAAGTAACAGTAGATAGGCTTGCTGCTTATGATACTATTGTATACGGTGGAGGCCTTTATGTATCCGGTATCAATGGAGTTAAAATTATAACCAAAAATCTTGATAAATTAAAGGGTAAAAAGCTGGTGGTATTTGCGTCCGGGGCATCACCCTTCAGAGAAGAAGATATGAAAAATGTAATAAAAAGCAATTTTACAGAAGAACAGCTAAAGCTTATTAGGTTCTTCTATATGCGTGGAGGCTTTAACTATGATAGGCTGACCCCTGTAGACAAGGTGTTGATGCTTCTAAAGAAGTGGCTAATGAGAGGAAAGAAGAAGCAAACAGCAGACGAAAGAGGAATGCTGACCGCATACGATAAGCCACTTGATTTTACAAAAAGAGAAAATATCAGTGAGCTGGTTGCCTATGTTAATGGTCAATAAACTAGCACCTGTAAATGTCATTTATAAGGATGTGTAAAAATGGACTTTGATCAATTAAAGCATAAGCTAAGGGAATTGAAAAAGCTTGAGTTAAGGATTCGGTTTGGAAGTACTGTTGAAAAAAACGATTTAAGGCTTATTTGGGATGATTTTTTTGATACAAAATCAATAAATAACCTTATGGTAAGGTATCCCATATGGAAGCTTAATAAGCTCTCGAAGAAAGAGTTTAAGGAAGCAATTGAGGAATTTTATTATGCAGTTTATTTTCAAAAGTACAAGGAGAATGGCCTTGCTTTAAGCGATCTTTATGACCCCGTAGTCCTATCAAGCTTTGGTCTGCCTGCAACTGCTACTTTAGATGATATTAAGAAGAAATTTAGAGAGCTCGCCCAAAAGCATCATCCGGATCATGGTGGAGATGCTGAAAAGATGATAGAAATAATTGAAGCTTACCATAAGCTTCTTGATAAATAGGGGGAGGTTTGCATGAATCCTTTTTTGCATACTTAAAGTTGGCGCAAATTTTGGGCTGGAGTTCAATGTTCAAAGCAGTGGGACACACCTAAAGTTATATCATGATGGATCAGTAGCGGCCGATCCATATAGACATGTGTCAAAAACCGTGGTAATGACAATAGATACAGCAATAGGGATAGGATATATATAACATTACTCTACATAATGAGTCGAAATATGATATAATTGTACAAAGTACATATTATATCATATTTTTTATGGGGGATTGATTATGCGTAGATATATCAAATTTTTAGCTTTGCTAACAGCCGTTTTTTTATTTAGCACATCTATTTCATACGCAAGCGAAAACATATGGGCAAAAATCGAAAGGGCTGCTAAGCTGGAGGAGAGTGGAAGCTTAGATGAAGCGTCAAAGGTTTGGGTAGACATCTATAAACACTTCAATAACGGAAAAACAAACGATGAGCTGACTAATGCGGCGCTTTTTTCGAAAAAGCTTGGGAAATATTATGACGATATAAAAAATTACGATAAGGCTATTTTTTATTATGAGGAGGAGGACAGGCTTTGGACTCTGGTTGGGAAGGACTGGGGAAAGGCTGACCTTATTAGGGCTGATCAAATAAGAACTGTAATAGAGTTTTTTGTTAAGGAAGAGGGTCCAACTCATAAGAATTTGGCCAAGTATGAGCCCGAGAATGGCATATATCTTGGTATTTACACTGAGAACGATAAGAAAATAGGTCAAGCACTGGAAAAAACAAAGGAAGTATACGGCGAGCATGAAATGTATCTTTTTTACGAGGATTGGGGATACATTCATAGTCAATGGACCCCAGAAGATGGAAGCTATGAAAGTGCTTTTAATCATATTATAGCTAAAAAGGTCAGAGATGTGAATGGGTCACTACAGGTTGCACTCAATGCAATGCAGGGGCTTGAGCAGGTAAAAGAGGATAAATGGATTATAGACTGGGCTAAGGCTGCAGCTAAATATGATATACCGATTTTTCTAAGGTTTCTATGTGAAATGAATGGTAATTGGGTTCCATGGAACGGAAACCCTGCACTGTATAGAGAAAAGTTCAAGCTGGTTCATAATATTATGGAAAAGTATGCACCAAACGTTGTAATGGTTTGGTGTCCAAATGATGGGCCTCTGGAGTTAAATGGAATCAGTGCAGATGAGTATTACCCCGGAGATAAGTATGTAGATTGGGTTGGTGTAAATTTCTATGTAGATTATTATGACAGTGGCAATGTAGAAGATGGAAATAATCATTATCAAAACCCGCTTGATCATCTTAAGTATTTCTATGAGAAGTATAGTGACAGAAAGCCTCTAATGATTGGAGAAACAGGGGTAACGCACTTTTCTCTCCCAAACAGCGAGGACCTGACGGATTGGGGAGCAGCAAACCTGGAAAAGCTGTATGGGACCCTGGCTTTAAAGTATCCAAGGGTAAAAGCAATAAGCTATTTTAGCCTTAATCAAAATAATGAAAACTATACAGTAGGAAACAGGTGGAATAATTATGCGCTGTCAGAAAATAAAGCCATAGAGGCAGTATACAAAAGAGTTATTAAGGATGAGTACTTTTTAAGCGATATAGGGAAGGGTGTGTCCTACCATTTTAAGTCTGTTACAGAGAAGGAGCTTAAGGCTTATAATGAAGTCTTTCTAAATGCAAAGCTTGTTGATTATAAGGTCTCTAAGGTAGCTTTCTACGCAGATCGAATAAAAATATCCGAGGACAAAACCTACCCATTCAGCTTTATTAAAGATTTAAGCGAGGTTAACACTTTAAGGCTGGACTTATTTGATTCAAACGGCAAGCTGGCTCTTACAAAGGAAATAGAACTGAATCCAAAGGAGTCTGTACAGGAGACTGCTGCGAATGTTCCGACCGAAAACACTGCATCGCCAAGTGCTGTGGACTTTACTGTGGAGATACCTGCCTTTGACATCACGTTGAATGGCTATAAGGTCAATCAGAGAAACAGCTCTTATCCGCTGATTTCATATAACCAGATTACCTATGTTCCATTAACTTGGGAAATGGGGCAGCTTATGGGGCTTACGACAAGCTGGAGCCAGGAAAAGGGTCTTGAAATATCGGCAGGACAGCAGCCCAAGAGTCTAAAGCTTTCGGAGGATGGCAGCAATAATATAGGGGGAAGCGATAAAGCTCAAAAAGCAGCAGGAGGCATAATAGTAAACGGAAAGCCGCTAAATAATTCCAACGAGCCGTATCCAATACTATTATACAAAGACATCACATATTTCCCACTTACATGGAGGTTTGTTGTTGATGAATTTGGCTGGAAGCTAAGCTTCGATACAATAAAAGGTTTGATAATACAATTAGATAATAATAAGTAGATTTAGGTAGCTGGTTTGGATATGATCTAAACCAGCTATTAATGCTTAAATAGTATAAATATTTTGAAAATAGGATTCAATTTTCTCTAAATCTCTGTTATTATTAAAAATATAACAATGTTTTTCAGGTTTCTACAAAATATTCAATCGAAGTGATGGGGGGGAGTACTCATGAAATCAATTAAAACTCAACTGATTATTGTTTCTTTACTGATTGTTATGGTTCCGTTTATAATCAACAATGCATTGGGTTATTTTTTCATGTCTACAGATTTTAAAGGCTACATTTCAAAAAATGATGAAACCTATGGAAATTCAATTGCTTCTAATATCCAAACCTTTATGGAAAAAGCATATAGTGTTACAGAAACACTGTCAGCTAGTGATGAAATAATAAGTATGGATGGAGCAAGACAAAAGAATCTTCTCGTAAACACTGCTGCAAAAAACCCTTACTTTGATCTCCTTTATATGCAGGATACCAATGGAGACCAAACAGCGCGATCCAAAGGAGATTTGGGAAATAGAGCTAGCCGCTGGTGGTTTATACAGATGATGGATACTAAGAAGCCTTTTGTAAGTAAGTCATATTACTCACTTTCAGGAAATATAGCAGTTAACAGTATATATTTCCCTGTATATGACGCCAATCAAAAACTTCTTGGTATTATGGGTGCGGATATAAGACTGGACGCAATCCAACAGATGGTAGACAAGTTCAGTACAGAAGAAAGATATGTATATGTGTTGGACGGACAAGGAGCAGTTGTTGCGCATCCTGATATAAATCAGGTTAAGGAGATATATAACTACAAGTCGTTGAAAAAAACTGTACTTGTAAAGGATAGCAGCGGGAATGTTAAAAAGGATGAAAAAGGGAATCAAGTTACAGAGCAGCTGGATATAGAGGTTCCTGATAAGCTAAAGGATATCACAGAAAAAGCACTAAGCGGTCACTCAGGCTCAGATGAATATAAAGATGTGCAAGGTAAGACCGTAATAAGCTCATACACACAGGTAAAGCTTCCAGGAGTATCTGAAAACTGGGTAGTTATAACTGTGCATGAAAAAGGAAGTGCGATGGCTTTTGTAAATAATATGATGATAAAAAATTTGTTTGTTTTTGCAGGATTGATAGCTATTGTTTTAGTTATAATATATTTTGTGGCAAACAGTATTACAAAGCCAATCAGGAAAATAGCAGAAAAACTAAGTGTTGTAGCTGAAGGAAATCTTACAGAGACAGTTGAGGTGAAGGGTAAGAGCGAAATAGCCAACCTGGCTGCAAATCTGAACAAGATGATAGTAAATTCAAGGGGACTTGTTGGGGCAGTACAAGGTGAAGCGAAAACTCTTACGCAAAGCTCCGACACCTTCGCAAAAACTGCAGCTGAGAATAGTAGATCAATAGAAGAAATCTCTGCAAGCATGTCTGAAATAAGCCATGTTTCCGAGGAGCAGGATAGGCATGCAAAAGTTATCCTCAATCTATCTAAGGATATGTATCAGGATATGGAGAAGGTTGCAAAGGATACTGACAATATGAATAGGTTTGCACAGGAACTCTCTAATATTTCAAATGAAGGCAACAGTGCTATGCAAAAGGTTATAACTGATATAGTGGAGCTTAAAAAGGCTACACAAAATATAAATTCCTTAATAAATGATGTTAATAGCAGTTCGCAGGAAATTGATAATATACTAGCAATTATATCAGGAATTGCAGAGCAAACTAATCTGCTGGCTCTGAATGCATCTATTGAAGCTGCAAGGGCTGGTGAGCAAGGAAAAGGCTTTGCTGTTGTAGCAAACGAAATACGTAAGCTTTCTGAGCAAACAGGCTCAGCAACAGAGAGCATCAGGACCTTGATTACAAAAACTCAAAGCAGCATAAAGACAGCTGTTACAGCTATTGTAGATAGTAATGTAAAGGTAGATCGTGGTGAAAATGCAGTTAAGCATGTAGGAAACAACTTTGAAACTATAAACAGCAGAGTTATAGATATGTCACAGAATATGAAAGGAATAACAGGCGCAATTGATAGTGTAGTACTTAAGAACAACAACGTAATAAGCGGTGTAGAAAACCTTGTTCAAATATCGAGGTCGGCAGTTGATGCTGTTGCCAATATTGCATCTGCCAGTGAAGAACAAGGAGCTTCTATGGAAAACATAATGGCTTCAGCAGAGGTCCTGGCAGCATCAGCTAATGAACTACTACAAAAGATCAATAAATTTAAAATATAAGGGAAATATGAAGAAAGTAACGGATATTAGAGCACAAATTGCTTCAATTCAAACAAAGCAGAAGGATTTGGTTATGAAGCTCCAGCTTGCAGAGCTGGCAAATAACAATGAAGAGATGCTTATTATAGAAATGCAGCTGGCAGAAGCAAAAGGTATAGTAAAGGCTCTAGAGTGGGTGCTCAAATAATTAAAAAGGGAAGTAGCGCATGTATACGGCGTTACTTCCCTTTTATTATTTCATCATACTGGTTAAGTGCTGCATCCAGCATCTTGCTTGCTATTACTACCTTTTCACTTGTTAGACTATCTCCATCATTTATTGCCTGATCCAAGAGCTTTCTAAGTTCTTCAATCTTCTTTCTTATATCCTCTATATGAGACATTAAAGCACCTCCCATTATTAGAATGGACAACACTAATTAAAAATATACATAAGTACTCTAAACTTTTCCCAGGGAATAATAAGAAGAACTATTACTGCAAAATGGCGAAACATAATACTTGATGTCGAATCATAATGCTATTAATACTCAGGCGGAGATGATAAAAGGGGGGAGTTAAGAGAATAGCTAAAGTACTAAAGGAATATCAATAATTTATAAAGCTTCTGAAAGGAAATACCCTTTTAGAAGCTTTTTGCATATAGTATACATAAAAAAGTTGGTGTTTGTGGTATTATATTCTCAGGAGGGTGACAAATGGAGAGAATGATGATAATAAACGAGGACTGTGAATTAGTCTGCATAAATGGAGGTGCAGAAGCCGGAAATGCTATTACGTCACTTTTGATAGGAAGAGAAAGTGGTATGGGAATTAAACTGTTGCCTGACGGCAGAGGAAATGTCAACTTAAGTATGGAAGATGGCAGCTATAAGGGTAAGCTGACACTAAAAAAGTGTGAGATAGAGCATTTAGTCAACTACTTAAGCCAGTGGCTTGAGGGTGACAGCTGGAGAGCTTAGATAAGTGAATGTATAAGAGGTAAGCTGAGAAGCATACTTCAGTATGCTTTTGATGTAAATTTGTACCAAAGCTGTTGTAAAGCTTGCGGCTGTGTGATATAATCTAAAAAGATTTATTTTTGTAGTTGAAGACTGAAATTTTAATATTATAAAGTCGTTGATAGAGAGAGTAGGCTTTTGCTGATCTAAAGAGAGGTATGCCATAGGCTGTAAGCATACTGATAAGCATAGGCTGAAGTTCACTCAGGAGACTTGGAGCTGAAAAAACATGTTTACTAGGCTCTGACGGTCAAACCGTTATATTTTTGAGAGGCTTATTTCATGCTGAAATGGCAATCTGGGTGGTACCGCGGATAACTCCGTCCCTGTGGATGGAGTTTTTTTATTTGTCTAAAAGGAAAGGAGCATTTTATATGAAAGAAAAACTGGAAAAGATTAAAAGTGAATCAATAAAAGAGCTAGAGGTTATTCAGAATCTTCAGCAG
>CALJSV010000078.1 GCA_937976095.1 uncultured Clostridia bacterium
GCATCAAGGGAGGCTGCCTTGGTTGCATTCATTGCGGCTTTGATAACCAATGCGTATATGATTATAAGGATGACATTAGAGATATTTATGATAATAAGCTAAAAAAGGCAGATATACTTATATTTGCAGGAACCATAAAGGATAGATATTTATCGTCTACATGGAAAACCTTCATAGACAGAAGATTCTTTAATACACATCAGCCATTATTTACAGGAAAACAACTGGCTTATATAATATCAGGCCCTCTGGGTCAGGTGCATAACCTCAGGGAGATACTTTATGCCAACTGTGAGCTGGATCAAGCAAACCTGGTAGATATCGTTACAGATGAATACAATGACTCCACTCATATAGATCAGCTGCTTGAGAGCCTAGCACAAAGGCTGGTAGCTTTCTCTGATGCAGCCTATGTAAAGCCAGCTACATTCCTGGGTATAGGCGGAGTGAGAATATTTAGGGATGAGATATGGGGAAGGCTGAGAATGGTATTTCAGGGAGATCATAAATACTACAAAAAGCATGGCATATATGATTTCCCTCAAAAGGATATATCAACAAGGCTTCTGAACGCTGTTATTATGCCTTTGACCAAGATACCAAGCTTTAAGAAGGGTATGCAAAAAGAAATGGCAAGGTCTTTGGTTCAATCATATGACAAAACTATGAAGAATATCTAATATGAAAAAATTGCTGCTGTAAAGGTGGGTAGACCAACTTTACATTCAGGTTAAGGGAACAACTCAAAGGAATGATTTAGAATAAATAGGCTTTAAACCTTTTATGGCAGTGTATAGATAAAGCAACTATACACTGCCTTTTTTATTACAAATCTCTCAGATAAAAGTACTGTTGTAAATATGTTATACCTGTCTATTAAAATGGTATAAAACTTAAGTCCTCCCATATATTAGGTATAGATTCATAATTGTACGGGGAGGGGTATTATGATAGAGACCTCGGAAAAGCATATACTGACGGTTTATATCAAGAGACAGCTGGTCAGTACTATTACTTTAGACGACTTCGGAAGCCAAAGCATTACCTTAGGAAGATCAAGAGAAAACGATATTATACTGTTTTCTTCTATTGTATCGGTAAGGCATGGTACTTTCGAAAGGAAGGGAGACAGGTTTAGCATCAAGGATCTGGACAGCACCAACGGTCTCCTTATAAATGGTAGCAGAAGCAAAGAGGCTGTTTTGGAAAACGGAGACTCCATACGGATTGATGATGAAAGCAATCCGCACAGCGAAGGTGTACTGCTGTTATATTCTGTTTTAAACAAAAACAATGAAGAAAAGTGGTCCCACTACATCCTAAAAGGCAGTGAAGCTGTAACAATAGGTAGGAATAGCGAAAACAGCCTGGTTTTGAAGCATCACAGTGTTTCCAAGCTACATGCAAGGATAGAGCCTTCAGGCACTGACTGGCTGATTGAGGACTTGAGCAGCACAAACGGAACCTTTGTTAACGGCCAAGCTATAGACAAGCGTACCAGCCTCAAGCTTAACGATGTCATTTTAATTGCAGATACAAAGCTGGTTTTTAAGGGCGATAGGCTATCTTACAGCAGCTTTACCTATGGCTTGGGAATCGACGCCATAAAGCTTACAAAGAATGTGAAGGAAAAGAGGGGACTTTTCAAAAGGATTGGTACCAAAACACTTATAGATAATGTAAATATCAGCATAAAGCCTGGTGAGCTGGTAGCCCTTGTAGGGGGAAGCGGAGCAGGCAAGTCTACCCTTATGGATTGCCTCAACGGATTTAGGAGGGCAACAGGGGGTCAGGTGCTTGTTAACGGCGATGATTTTTATGCCAACTATAAGGCTTATAAGAGCATTCTGGGATATGTTCCTCAGCAGGATATTGTATATGACACACTTACCGTGGAAGAGATGCTTGACTATGCAGCTATGCTTAGAATGCCTGCAGATACAACTACTGAGGAAAGAAGGGCGCAGGTAAAAAAGATAATAAAAAGTGTAGAGCTTGAGGGACGAGAAAGTCTGCCTATAAAGAATCTTAGTGGAGGGCAGAAAAAAAGGGTAAGCATTGCAGTGGAGCTTTTAGCTGAGCCCAAGCTGTTCTTTTTGGATGAGCCCACATCAGGACTTGACCCGGGCATGGAACGAAACATCATGTACCTTTTAAAGAACCTGTCAAATGAGGGTAAGACAATAATACTAGTCACCCACGCCATGGCAAACCTGATGCTTTGTGATAAGCTTGCATTTATGGGCAAAGGGGGAAAGCTTTGCTACTTCGGAACGCCTGAGGGGGCCCTTGCCTTCTTTGGGGTTAAGGACTTTACGGATATTTTCAATATGATAAACACAGAATCAGAGGAATGGCAAAGACGTTTTATAAACTCCAACTACTATATATACCACAAGTCACTTCAGAGCAAGTCTGCAGAGAGCAAGGAAGCAAAGGGCAGCAGAAAGGCAAGCATCATAAAGCAGCTTTTAATACTTGTACGAAGATACTCACGAATAACCCTGTCTGACAGGCAGAGATTCTTTATGCTTCTGTTTCAAGCACCCTTTATAGGCTTTTTAATCGGAATAGTATCTAAATCAGACTCCTTTGAAGTTTTTGAGCCGTCGAGGCAGGTGCTGTTTACGCTGGCTTGCTCGGCTATTTGGATTGGCGTGCTGAACTCCATTCAGGAAATATGCAAGGAGAGAACCGTACTAAAAAGAGAGGCTTCGGTAAATTTGCGGCTCTTCCCATATGTTGTGTCAAAAATTCTTGTACTGGGAGTACTTAGCCTGCTTCAAAGTATATTGCTGGTTGTGGTTGTATCACGCTTTGTAACCTTTCCGGATAAAAGCTTCACGGGAAGCATGCTACTGGATGTAACTGCCATGACGTACCTTGTGGCAATGGCAGCAACAGCTATGGGACTTTTGTTCTCTGCCTTTGTAACCAACAGCGACAGGGCTATGGGTATAGCACCCCTGCTATTGATACCACAGATTTTATTCTCAGGTGTGCTATTCAAGCTGGATGGAGTCACAAAATGGATATCATATATAGCTTTAAGCAGATGGGCAATGGCAGGCTACGGAATGCTGTTTGACATAAATACCCTACCGCTAAAGCTGAGTATTGAAAACCCGGGCTTTGTAATGCCTAAGAGAGAGCTGGAGACAATGTTTGAAAGAAGCATAGAAGGGTTTTTACAAAATGGAGGGATATTGATCATATTTTTAATCGTTTGCGCGATTGTAGGTATAATTGCACTTAATAAATCACTTAAGGAAGCTTAAGGAGGGATATGTATGGAGACTACCAGCATTATAATAATTACGGCTATGGCACTGATAATAATAGCTCTGGTTACAGCCATTTTACTTATTGCAAAAGGAAGCAGAAGGAAGGAAACAGACAATGTCAGAGCCGCAAGACAGACTGGTGTAGAAAGCCCAAACAACATCAGCATGGATGACAAAAACCAGTATGACAGGACAGTAGCTTTAGGGGTAAAGGCATCCGGTACAGGGAATACCTCCCCAGCTCAGAGCAGAGCAAAGCTAGATGAAATACCAAGGCTTTCCAACGATGTTAAGACAGAAATATTAAGAAATATCAATGAAAGCAAAGCACAAGCCTATGACCACACAGAAGTAATGCCCGAAAAGCCAAAGCCAAAAGCAGCGGCACTAATAAGATATATCGAAGAAGGTCAGACAAAGGAATACAAAATGACAGGGGACACCGTAAACATAGGAAGAAATCCTGAGCTATGCGACTTGGTTTTCAATGGCGACAACTATCTGGGAAAGCATCATGCAATGCTGCTTAATAAAAGTAATAAGCTATATCTTGTTGACCTAAGCAGCAAGAACGGCACCTACCTGGATGGTAAAAGGATAGAAGGAAGCGTTGAGCTCTCTGGAAGCTGTAGCTTGAGATTTGCAAACACAGAAGCAGAGCTCATAATACTTTAGACGTTTAGAAGGCAGGAAGCATATGAAATTAGTATATGGATCCCATACGGATAAGGGCGTAAGGAACGAAAATCAAGATAGGCTGCTTCTAATGACTCTACCTGAGCTTTCCGCCTTTGCCATAGCAGATGGTATAGGCGGTCTTAGCTGTGGAGCTGAGGCTGCAGAGGCGGCAATTAATTCCATCAAGCTTGAGCTGGAGGAATCTGAAAGCAAGGATCCAAAATACATCAAAGAGCTATTAAGGTATAAGCTAAAGCAAATAAACGAGCATTTATATAGCAGAGCTAAAGCCGGATATCCGGTTATGGGAACTACAATATCTGTGCTAGTATTTTTAGAGGATAGCTATGTATTGTGCAATGTAGGAGATACAAAGATATTTGCTGTTAGGGATAATAAGCTTAGTACAATATCCATGGTTCATTCACATTCTAAAATAAGAAATATACTGACTATGGCTGTTGGTCCTAACGCGGATGTTGAGCCCTATACCTTTATAGGAGAAGCCTGTGAGGGAGATAGCTTTATACTGTGCTCAGATGGAGTATACAACTACTTGGAGGAGGATTATCTTTTGAAGTGCTCTGAGCTTGAAGAGGAAACAATTGAAGAGGCTGAGGAGTTATGCAAGGACTTTATTGAAAAGGCCTTGGAAAACAATTCGAGAGATAACCTGAGTATAATATTGGTAAAGTTGGGTAGAGAAGTGAGGGAATAAGCTGCTATGAAAAAAGCAATACTGGGTTTGCTGGTTGCTCTGGTAATACTTATATCTGTTTTTTTGGTTGTGATTGTATTACTGAGTACCAATGAAAGGCTTGATAGACAAGAGCCTGTAAACTACAAAAGCATAGATGAGTTTAAGGAAACTAAGCTGGAGGAAGCCTTTGAGAGGGTCATAGATAGGGCTGATAGAAAGGTGATTGTAGAATTTACTGAAGAAGAGCTTAGGGAGCTTTTAGCCCTAATAATAGCAGACTATGAAAAAAGCAGTGAGGCTATTGGAATAAGAGGCTACGACTTGGAGGTAGCCGGTGAAAGGATTAAGGTAAGCATTGACAGCTACCTGTATAAGCTTCTGCCGGTACAATACGTGGTTGAAATAGCTCCCTCAATTGAAAACAATAGAATAAGCCTGTTTGTAGAAGGGCTGAAGGTAGGCAAGCTCAATGCTCCAAAGAGCATGCTGCTCAAAAGGATAAAGGCTAGGGAGAAGGGAGACTTCTTTGTAGATTTACAAAAGCAAAGCATAACTCTTATAAACAAGTATCCGGAGCAGATAACCTTTAAAAGCGTGGAAGTTGATGAAAAGACAGTTAAGCTGGATATAGCCCTCTCCATAAATACTCTAAAAGACCTTATAAACGTATTGGGCACAATTATGTCAGATGATCTTGAAGCACTGATTGAAAAGATTCCAATAGATGAAATAAAGGACGCAGCAATGGAACAGGTTAAAAACATTGCCATAGCTCAAATAAGCAGCATAGGGAGCTCCATAAAGAAAGAAGCCATAAAGAGCCTAACAAGCTATGCCCAAAAAAATATTAACTCTGAAAAGCTAAAGGAAGTCTTTACAAAGGAAAATGTAAGCACAATAGTTGAAAAGGCCAAGGAAGTAATAGTAGGAGATAGCAATGGCTCCGGTAGTAGTGATAAAGCTGAGGGCGAGACCACTTTAGTAGAAACCATCAAAAACACCTTAGTAGAAGAGGTAAAGAATCAGATTGAAAAGCAGGATGAAGGCTCAAAGCTTAATATGCTAAAAAATCTTCTGGACAAATACAAGAACAAATAGCTTGAATGGGGGGTTAAGATGGATTTAACTTATATATATCTTGCTATAGCAGCTGTAGCTCTGGCATGTAATATACTTTTTCTTGTGCTGTATATTAAAAACCACAAGGCATATTCTCACTATAGGGAGGATTTGAACCTTCAAACCAAGACGCTTACTACATCAGCTCAGAAGAGCAGGCTGCAAAAGCCTCAGTCTGATGAAAGCGCTACCAAGACAAAGGAGCATGAAGAAAATACTGGGGATACTGACTTTGTGAGAGAAAGCCCTGCACCCTTTAGCCAAGATACAATGCTTCCCAATACTGTGGTCAATAGCAGCAGCGTGGAAGATACTGCACTACTGGATACCAAGTAGGAAGGAGGAGAGACGCTTTGATTGAGGGGAAGGTACTAAAGGGCAAATACCGTATAGAAGAAAAAATAGGCAGCGGTGGTATGGGAAGTGTTTACCTTTGCAAAAACCTTGAACTTGGCAATTACTGGGCGGCAAAATTTATAGCTAAGACTGAGGAAAAGCAGCTGCTTGCGGAAGAGGAAATACTAAAAAAGCTGAACCATATCAGCCTGCCTAAGATAGTTGATGTTATTTATGATGAGACAGGTACCTTCATAATAGAAAGCTATATTGAGGGCACCTCTCTCAAGGATCTGCTTGAGCTGGTAGGTAAGATAGATGAAAGAACAGTAGTTAATTGGGCAGTTCAGCTGTGCGAGGTACTAAACTATTTGCACAGCATGAAGCCATATCCAATAATTTACAGAGACCTAAAGCCTTCCAATATTATAGTTACAGAGGATAGCAGGATTGTACTTATAGACTTTGGCATATCGGTTGAGCATACAAAGGAGCCAAGTATAGTTGCACTGTCGGCGGCTTATGCAGCGCCTGAGCAGTTTAAGGGTGTAAGCGATCATAGGTCAGATATATATAGCCTTGGAGTGACCATGTATCAGCTTTTAACAGGTCAGCTGCTAAAAGGAAAGGACACAGCCGTAAAAAGCATCAATAAACAGCTTACGGATGAGCTCAATGAGATAGTTAAGAAATGCCTGGAAAAGGACCCCAAGGACAGATATCAATCCGTAGACGAGATTCGAAGTGAGCTGAATAAGCTTTTAAACATAAAAATATATAAAGGCACAAGGTCTATACTATATAGAAAGCTTTTGGTTGCAGGAATAATACTAAGCTCCATAATAACATATACAGCATGCTTTACAGGCCTATACAAGGTAAGCCTTGAAAAGCTATCCGTACTAGACGTCAAATCAAATCTTATATGCTTATCAGCGCAGCAAACCGGTCAAATATACATAGAAAAAATGTACCCCGATGGACATATAGAAAGCATGAACAATGAGAAAATGACATGGAAATCTTCAGATGAAAAGGTGGCTAAGGTGGACTGTGGCAGGGTAATAGCCATGAATGAAGGGACGGCAAGCATAACAGGCAGGTATCTAAACAAGCTTGTAAATATAGATGTAGTAGTAAGCTCCATGGAGGATACGGTCTGTATAAATCTAACCTACGACAAGTCATATCTTATAGAAAAACTTGCAGGCAGCGGTGATAGAGACATAACAGACGGAGACTATCAAAAGGCTGCCTTTGTAGGACCCTCTAGCATTGCAGTAAGCCCTGATGGAACAATATACGTTGTTGATAGGTACTTAAGAAGGCTGAAGGACAATAATGCTGAGACAGTTCACGATGAGGATGAAAGAGTAGACCCTAAGGCC
The DNA here is from genome assembly GCA_937976095.1 of uncultured Clostridia bacterium. Lineage (GTDB taxonomy): Bacteria > Bacillota > Clostridia > Lutisporales > Lutisporaceae > CALGKJ01. Next base: position 7,506 of record CALJSV010000078.1, read on the forward strand.
GTCAGAGTAGCAAGAGATGGTCAGGTTTATTTTATAAATCACGAGATAATTGATAAAGACAACAAAAGCTCAGCTTCACTTTTTTGGATTAATGGTGATGATATAGAGGAGCTATATAAGGAAAAGGGAGCCTTTTATTCACTGGTTGACTTCGCTATAGACAGCAGCAGTAACATATATCTTCTAAGAGAAGGCTTTGTTGACAACCGCTTTTCCATTATCAAATACAACACAAAAACCTCCCAAGCAGAGCTGCTTTGTGATTCGCTAGAGGATATAAGCAGCATAGCTATTGGAGGCAGCGACTCACTGTATCTATCAAGCAGCAAGAAGGGGGTTATCTATACCTGGGATAAGGGAAAAAATAAGCTCCTAAATCTGGCAGGGATGTATAACCAAAAGCACCTCATAGATGGCACAGATAGCAGATTCTTCGAGCCATATAGGATAGTAGCCTGGGAGAACTTCTTATATGTGGTTGATAGATTTGCTATAAGAAGGATTACCATAGAAAACGATATTGCAGTAGATGTAGAGACAATAGCAGGAAGCACGCAGACAGACAAATGCACAACAGAAGGCATGCTTGGCTATGAAGCTGGCTTTAAGAGAGGCTCTATAAGAGATATTGCAATCACTAAAACGGGAGAGATTTACTTTACTGATTCTGAGGAGAATGTGATAAGAAAAATATTTAAGAGGTGAGGTATATGAAAAAATTACTTATAGCGTTTGTTATAGTTTGTCTTTTAACTGGCATTACAAATATCAACGGCATTTTGCACACGGAGGCTTTAGAAAGCAATTTGGTTATAAGCTTAGAAGAGGCATGGGTTTATCCTACAGATTTATCCAGTAAGTCAGATACAATAAGTTACATGGATTTCAATATACACATGTCCAACAACACCATAAGCGGAGTTCCTGTAGATAAAATAGAGATATTTCAAAACGGGAAAAAAATATTAGCATCAGTGAAGGTTAGATCATACAGCAAGCATGGGTATTATCAGGTAGATGGCTTTAAAAAAGAAGCTCAATTTGTTAATACAGATGGAGAAAACGAGGTTGATGTAGTATTTTATCGTAAGAATACCAAAGTAATGGTATACGGTGGTCTAAGATTGAATCTCTATGAAAATCCTGCTGTAATATCTATTCACCCTTTGGAGCTGGGAGTAGGTACAGAAAAGTTCCATACAAATTTGAGGATTCTAAATGTTAATAATACAGAAGGTATAAACCTATTATTCAAGGATGTGGAGGGTAACGTAGTTTCTAAGGTGGATAGGAAATCTGGGCATATATATAACGCTGACGAAGGCGGCTATATTTCCTTCTATAATTCCTTTCTACCATTAACCAAAACTGATGAAAATTCAAGATATATACCATATGTAACCTATGAAAATAAAGAAATACCTATTGTCTCAAGGTATGAAAAGGATATGTATTTCACAAATCAGCGTAGTTTCCACTCGTATTATCATATGAATATAGAAGATCCGAAAGTAGTTCAATTTAGGGGAGTAAACCTGGTCAAAAATGCACCTTTTACAATGACCCTTGAGCAAAATGGTGTAGTATATGAGGAAATGAAGGATGTATACCCTTACTTCGATGAAGATAATTATTCAGAAGTGTTAAAGGTCGATATAACGAATAAAGTAAAATCTACAGATAGTCCCTTAAAGGTTAGTGTATATGATAAAGCTGGGGAGTTTATTGGAGGATTTACTTATTTTCAATATATAGACGACGATGAAAATATGGAAGACGTAATAAGCAGCACTATAAACTTTGATAAAAGCCGTATCGGAGATATAACAAGCATAGAACAAGCTGCTGAAATACTCAAAAAAGAAGTGGCAATGCTTCTGGAGGATGAAAAAGATGACGATGGAACCAAAGAAGAGGTTGCGTTGTTGGCTGAGCACTTGATGAGTAAGCTGCTTACCGTTAAGACACAAACAGAAAACAACAAGGCTGAAGTAAGAGCAGCACAGATAGCATTAACTGCAAGTAAGGCGAAAGAAGTAAAGGATGAACTTGAGAGCATATTGTCACAAAATAATATGGATGTAAATAGAGAGCTCCAAACAAATGTAAACGTAGATATAACAGGGGTCACAGAGGCAGTAGCAGTGATACTTAATAAGGATATAGCTACAGCAGTAGACGGCATAGACAACTTATGGATAAACACAGGAGAAGTTCAAGTAGGCTTTATAGCTTCAGAGCTAGAGGCTGAAATTGGCAGTGAGCAGAGTATAACAGTAGAAATAGCAAAGAAAAAGATGGTAGCAATGG
>CALJSV010000079.1 GCA_937976095.1 uncultured Clostridia bacterium
AGCAGTGACATATAATATTCGTATGACGAATGATTCGGCACACGAATATATGAGGTGATTTTATGGAACAGTCTACTTTTCATCAGTTTTTATCACTGCTTGAATTTAAAAAAAACCACCAATTAAAAAGCAGCGGGCTTAATTATGCACAGCTGCATGTATTGGAGGAGGTTTTTGAGCTTGGTGAAGCGCGTACTCTTGAGCTTTCAAGGGCTATGTCAATGGCTCCTTCAACACTTATTGGAATATTGGATGAGCTTGAAAAAAGGCAGCTTATTACCAGAGAAAGACAGCACAACGATAAGCGTGTGGTTATTGTAAGGGCAACTGTAGAAGGTAAAAAAAAGGTAGAGCAGCATTTTGTTGAGGATAATAATTTTTTAAATAATATTATGAAGACTCTTTCTTATGAGGAGCAGGAAATGTTCTTTGAATTGATGCATAAGATAGCAACAGGGGCTAAACAGACAGAAGCATTATTTGAATAATATTTTTTATGTGGAGGTAGAAATGGAACCAATAAGAAAAGAAAAAGCGGGAATAAAAAGAATCATAAACAACAGCATGATATCAATGATCGTTATGGTGATACTTATCGGCATGGGAGAACACATGTCGGAGAGATTTCTTCCACTTTATATAGTAGCCCTTGGAGGTTCAGCCTTTGCTGCCGGCTTCTTAAACTTTCTGGATAACCTTCTGAGTGCTATTTATTCTCCTATAGGAGGTTATGTATCGGATAAGGTAGGCTACAAAAAGGCTTTAATGCTGTTTACTCTTGTATCACTGGTAGGATATCTTATCGTAATACTGATACCCTCCTGGCAGGCTGTGCTTATAGGCGCAGTGTTCTTTATTTCTTGGACTGCTATATCACTTCCTGCTGTTATGAGCATGGTTTCCAAGGTGGTAAGCAAGGATAAGAGGACTATGGGTGTGTCTATACACTCTCTTGTAAGAAGGATACCTATGGCACTGGGTCCGGTATTTGGGGGCGCATTGCTTACCTTCTATGGTAGCATAACCGGCATGAGAGTGGCTTTTATGATTGCATTTGCTCTCGGAGTAGCATCGCTGTTTTTTATAAATCGCTTTATGGAAGAGGATAGCAGCAATGATACAATAAAGGCTGAAGAAAAAAAGGCATATTTCAGTCCGGCGCTAAAGAGCCTTTTGCTGTCTGATATACTTATACGCTTTTCAGAGCAGATTCCCTATGCTTATATGGCCATATGGATGGTAAAGCATAATGGGCTTACTGAGTTTCATGTAGGAGTGCTTACTGTAATAGAGATGGTTACAGCACTTCTGATATATATACCTGTTGCATATTTTGCAGACAAATACGGAAAGAAGCCCTTTGTACTCATTACCTTTGGCTTCTTCACAATGTTCCCTATAGCGTTGTATCTTTCAAAAAGCTTCTGGATGTTTGTTGTCGCATTCATAATAAGAGGACTTAAGGAGTTCGGTGAGCCAACAAGAAAGGCTCTGATTATGGACCTGGCTCCTGAGAACGCAAAGGCAAGCACCTTTGGAATGTACTATTTTATAAGAGACATAATAGTTTCCCTGGCTGCACTCAGCAGTGCATTTTTATGGCAGATTTCGCCCTTTGTCAATTTTATGACAGCCTTTGCCTTTGGAATTATAGGCATTATAGTATTTGCTATATTTGGCAAGGACCTTAAAGCTTCCGCCTGAAAATAAAAAAAGTCCTCTTTAGTAAGAGGGCTTTTTTTCAACTTTCGCTTAACATACCGTCTATGATCGTATTGATTTTTTCTGCTGTAATAGGCTTTATAATATAATGCTTTGCACCGTTTTTTAGAGCATCAAAAACCATGTTTCGCTGATCAAGGGCGCTTATTACTATAATTCTTGCATCAGGAAAATCAGCAACTATTTTTTTTACTGCGTCAATTCCATTCATTCCAGGCATGGTTATATCCATTGTGACTATGTCAGGTCTGCTGCTCTCGTATTCGTTATATGCCTGAAACCCATTGGAGGCCTCTGCTATAACGGTATGGCTTCCTTGTGCCAGAAGCGTTTTAAGGGTCTTTCTCATAACGATTGAATCATCAACTATCATAATTCTTGCCATTTATTGAACCTCCTATAATACTGTATATAAGCTGTATTAACTATTAAGTAGTGCTATGATAATTCTATATTATGTTCGTATCTCGGGTGGTTACAAAGCTTAAGCTGAAGCTTCCCTTGGCAGTATTCATATCGCAAGTCCAAATGATAGAGTCAGGGTATTTTACCAGTGCATTATTTGAGGATATAGTTATCGGAGTCGTTATTACAGTATGATTTTCCATTCCGGGGAACATATTGATAGAATTTCCTATTATTGTGTTGGAGCATTCTGCCAGGATATCCTCTAAGTATATCCCCTCATCCTGAGGCTCAATACTCCCCAATATAAACCTTTTTTCCAACTCATTCAAGAGAAGCCCATCTATACTTATCAGGAACATGCCGCTTATTGATCCCTTTACGGTTATAAATGAAGTATATTCCTTAAGGAAAAGCTTATCTTGCTTTTGAATTTTCAATTCGTTTATTGAAGCAATTTGTTCGCTGGTATATTTCAGTAGGAAATCACAGCTTACATCAATAATAGGCTTCATTATAGTCTCAATAGGTATCTCTGAGAAGGAGTAAATCTCTTCATAAGGAAGAGTAAAAACAAACTCAGTGCCTTTACCTATAAGTGTTTTTATCTCTGAAGACCCGCCAAGCCTTTTAAGCTCCGCTTTTACTGCGGATAAGCCTACACCTCTTCCTGAGAGCTCGGTTGCGATTTCTTTTGTAGAGAAGCCATCCATGAAGATAAGCTCAATAGCCTCTTGGTCAGTTAGAAGATCGCATTCCACCTTGGTCAAAACATTCTTTTGAACTGCCTTATCTCTTATAAGGCTAACGTCAATGCCTGAGCCGTCATCGGATATTGAGAGCACTATGTTATTGTCTGAAATATGTGCGCTACACTTTATAGAGCCATAATAATCCTTATTAAGCTCCGCTCTTATATCTATTTCCTCTATTCCATGATCCATAAGGTTCCTGAATACATGTATTAGTGTTTTTGAAAAGTCATTGTATTTATCAATATCTACCAAGAAGCCGCCGCCCTCTATATCCACTGGGTTTACGGGCTTTTCAAGCTTCTCGGACAGCTTGGACACATAGGAAGGATAGGTTTTTAGCAGTTCTTTAAAGGGCTTATACCTGAGCTGTCTTATATCCGGAAGTATGAGCTTGCATTCTGCAGGCGGGAGCAAAGATATTATCTTTTTTTCTATTTGTATAAGCCTTGATTTATCTACGAAAAGCAGATCCTTTTGCATAAAAAAGTCGTTACCAAGATATTTTTTAAGGGTCATAAGCTCATCATCTAGCCATTGATGAAGATCTGAATTAATAAAAAGCTCTTTAAGCTCATGGATTGATACCTCACCCAAATGGCTCTTGTAATTGTTTAGAGTGCTTTCGAGCTCATGCAGCTTAGCTGAAGCATTGAGCATATCCAGCTGGCTGAAGCTTCCCTTGAATGTATGTACATCCCGGAAGATTTCATAAAGTATATCATCCATTGAGCGATTGCTTCCAAGAATTCTATACACCTTTTCATGGCAGAAGCTATAATAGTCATTTATGCAGTCCATAAGCTCACTGTAGTAAACTATGGCTTTGACTACCATCCTTAGTGTGTTTCGCTCCTCTTCAATTTTGTTCTCGAGGTTTCTCTTATCGGTTATATCTGTGAGGATAACCATAAAGGATCTTTCATCCGTAGCTTCTGCACCCTCTGTAAGCTTGTATTTTATGGAAATATACCTGCTATTAAGCTTAACCTCTGATGGCAAAAGAGAAATATATATTTCCAGCCTGTTATCCTGTTTCTTTCCAAGTATATTTGTCAGCATCATTTCCAAGTAGCTTCTTTGATCGGCATCCATTGGAAAAATCAATTCTGAGAAGCGTTTGCCATTTATATCATCGCCAAAAATATTTATACACTCACGGCTATATTGAGAGTTTACTGCTAGGCTTGGACCAAAGCTTAGGAAGCCTTGTCCTGCGTTGTCAAGCAGGTTTTTTAGGGAAGCTGTACGCTCAGCAACCGCGTGCTCAAGCTTTCTATTCCATTGATTAAGCTCTTCGTTTTTGTTTATTTCCTTATGATAATGGCTTTCCAGCATGCTGTAAAGCCTTGAAATCTCCTTGTTAGAGCTTTCAAGCTCGACTATTTTCTGCTTGACCTCATTTTGAAGATCCTTTTTCTCAAGGCCGTTTGTTATGATTTTTACAAGTAAATCATTATCCCAAGGCTTTTCGAGATAATAATATATTCCAAGCTCGTTTATGCATTTAATAGCATTCTGCTTGTCTGCGTAGCCTGTAAGCAGGATAACAACAGCCTCAGGATGAAGCTTCAGGGCTTTTCTCAAAAACTCAAGACCGTTCATTTCGGGCATCATAAAGTCTGAAATGATCATATCCACTTTATTTTGCCTTAATTCATCAAGCTCAAGTGCTTCAACTGGATTATTGCTGGTAAGAACTTTATAATCCAGAGTCATCTCTATAAGTGTCGATAATGTAGTTGTAATCAGTATATCGTCATCAACAATTAAAATTGTCTTAGCCATTACAATAATCCCCCGTAAAAAACTTTGTTAACTCTCAAATAATTCGATGCTGCTATATATTAT
>CALJSV010000080.1 GCA_937976095.1 uncultured Clostridia bacterium
AATACCATGCAAAACCTTGCAAAAATATAGCACAATTGCATGAGTTTGCATGCAAAATATTGCAAAACTTACTTGAGGTGAAGCTATTGGTATAAAATATAATTATTTTTTTGATAGAAACATAGATATACTGCCATAAAACAAAAAATAGCTAGAGTGAGTAAAACTGGCACACATATTGCATATTAGTAATGATGTGAAAAAGATATAAAAAGTTTGTAAATAAAAGATATTTCATAAAGGAGTGATTAGCTGATGACGAGGGAAAACCTACTGGTTATAAACCCAGGATCTACTTCTACTAAGGTTGCGGTTTTTAGAAATGGAGAAGGAATACTCCAAAAAAACCTTAGCCACTCAACTGATGAAATTGAAAGGTTTGAAAAGATAACAGACCAGTACGAGTATAGATCAGGGATTATACTTGATTGGTTAAAGGAAGAGGGAATAGCTACTCAAAGCTTGGCAGCGGTAGTTGGCAGAGGTGGGCTTTTAAAGCCTATGCCTAGTGGTACATACAAGGTTACTGATGCTATGATTGAAGATCTGAAAATCGGCATACAAGGCGAACACGCTTCTAACCTTGGAGGAATAATTGCAAAAAGCCTTGCAGACTCAGAGGGGATACCATCCTTTATAGTTGATCCCGTAGCGGTTGATGAATTTGAGGATGTAGCTAGAATATCAGGTCTGCCTGAGATCCCAAGAAAGTCATTAGTGCACGCCCTGAATGTAAGAGCTGTAGGTCGCAGAGCGGCAAGAGACATGGGCAAGGCCTTAGAGGATGTAAATCTTATAGTAGCCCACCTTGGAGGAGGAATTTCCATTGCTCCACTGAGAAAGGGAAGAATAATAGATGTAAACAATGCTAACGAGGGAGGCCCCTTCTCACCTGAAAGGGCTGGAGGACTTCCGGTTGGTGATATCATAAAAATGTGCTTCTCAGGTAAATATTCACAAGCTGACTTGAAGAAAAAGACAGTTGGAAAAGCTGGGCTTGTAGGCTACCTGGGTACAAATGACGCAAGAGATGCAATTAAGATGATAGATGCAGGAGACAAAAATGCAGATCTGATATTTGATGCTATGGCTTATCAGGTAGCAAAAGAAATAGGCTCAATGGCAGCAGTTCTTAAGGGGCAGGTTGATGCAATAATTCTGACAGGTGGCATAGCTCATTCTCAGCTGCTCTGTGAAAGAATAGCAAGAAGAGTTGAGTTTGTTGCACCGGTTAAGCCTTATCCGGGAGAGGATGAGATGCTGGCGCTGGCCGAAGGTGCTCAGAGAATACTGAACGGTGAGGAAACAGCAAAAATATATGAGGACGAGGTGAAGTAAATTGATAAGAGCCTTTGACGAAATATTAAGGGTCGCTAAGGAAAAGGGACCAAAGACTATCGCAGTTGCAGTTGCACAGGACGCAGAGGTGCTAAGTGCAGTAAGCAACGCAAAGAGGCTAGGAATCGCTGATGTTATATTAGTAGGTGACAAAGAAGAGATAGAGAAGGTAGCTTCACAGCACGGAGTAGGATTGGGCGTATTCGAAATTGTTGATATAAAGGATAAGGTTGAAGCCTGCAGAAAGGCAGTAGAGCTTGTATCCTCAGGCAAAGCTCACCTTGTAATGAAGGGACTTGTTGATACATCCGTAATATTGAAGGCTGTTCTTGATGAAGAGATAGGACTCAGAACAGGAAACGTATTATCCCATGTTGCGGTATTTGATGTGCCCGGTTTTGATAGATTATTCTATGTTACAGACGCAGCTATGAGCATGTACCCTAACCTTGAGCAGAAGAAGCAAATAATAGAAAATGCTGTGACAGTAGCACATGCTCTTGGAAATGAAAAGCCAAACGTAGGAGTTATTTGCGCTGTAGAAAAGGTAAATCCTAAGATGCAGGCTACACTTGATGCCGCAGAGCTGGTTAAGCTTAATGCAGAAGGTCAGCTGACCGGATGTACAGTAGCAGGACCATTTGCGCTAGATAACGCAATATCAGTAGAGGCTGCAAAGCACAAGGGGATGACAGATCCGGTAGCGGGTTATGCAGATATACTAATGCTTCCAACTATTGAAGCAGGAAATGTACTTTATAAATCACTAGTCTTCTTTGCCAAGGCAAAGAATGCAGGAATAATAGTAGGGGCAAAAGCTCCTGTGGTGCTGACATCAAGAGCTGACTCTGACGAGGCTAAGTTAAACTCAATAGCTATAGGAGTTTTGATGGCTGCAAGGTAGGTCATACTGCAGCTGACAGCCCGAAGCTATATAAATATTTAAGGAGGCATTGAAATGCAAGATGTGTTCAGGTTATTAATTATAAATCCCGGTTCAACCTCTACTAAGATAGCGATTTTTGACAACGAAAAACCTGTCTTAGAGCAGACACTAAGACACTCAAACGAGGAGCTTGCACCCTTTAAGACAATAGCAGACCAGTATGAGTTTAGAAAGAACGTTATCTTAGATACTCTAAATACTAACGGAATAAACATAACAAAGCTTAGTGCTGTAGTAGGAAGAGGCGGACTTCTAAGACCAATGGAAGGCGGCACCTATAAGGTAAACAGTAAAATGCTAGAAGATCTCAAGCTGTCACCAATGGGACAGCATGCTTCAAACCTTGGAGCAATGATTGCAAACGAGATTGCAACACAGCTTAATATCCCAGCCTTTATAGTTGACCCGGTGGTAGTTGACGAAATGGATGATGTAGCAAGAGTCTCCGGTATGCCTGAAATAAAGAGAGTCAGCATATTCCACGCACTTAACCAAAAAGCTGTAGCTAGAAGAGCTGCAAAAGATATGGGTAAGGCCTATGATGAAGTAAACCTGATAGTGGCTCACATGGGTGGAGGAATATCAGTTGGAGCTCATAGAATGGGCAGAGTGGTGGATGTAAACAATGCTCTTGACGGCGAAGGACCATTTTCACCTGAGAGAACAGGCGGACTCCCAGTGGGAAGCTTAATAAAGCTTTGTTATTCAGGGAAATATACTATAGATGAGATAAAGAAAATGATAACAGGCAAGGGTGGCTTAGTAGCCTACCTGAATACTAACGACGGTAGAGAAGTACAGAAGATGATAACAGAAGGCGATAAGAATGCAGAGCTGGTTTATAAGGCTATGGCTTATCAAGTAGGTAAGGAAATAGGTGCATGTGCAGCAGTTCTTGAAGGAAAGGTTGATGCAGTAGTACTTACAGGCGGACTTGCATATAACAAGGGCTATACAGACTGGATACAAGAAATGGTACAGTTCATAGCAGAAGTAAGGGTTTATCCGGGCGAAGACGAGATGATAGCTCTTGCAGAAGGCGGTCTGAGAGTTCTTAGAAACGAAGAGGAACCAAAAGAGTATATGTAACCTATCTTGTGCCAGCTGGTACAAGAGATTAGCTAAAATGCTTTTAGAAAGCAATAGGTGAATTTATGTTAAATGATAAAAGAGTAAGAATAATAACAGGGCATTACGGAAGTGGCAAGACTGAGTTCGCAGTTAACTATGCTTTAAGGCTTGCTGAGTCAGGAGCAAAGACTGCCATAGCAGATCTGGATATTGTAAATCCATATTTTCGTTCAAGAGAAATGGAGCCAATGTTCAATGAAAAGAACATAAGAGTAATCTCCTCTTCTGTAAAGGGTTTGTCAGGGGACATCCCGGCACTTTCTCCAGAGATAAATGCGGCGTTTCATGATAAGTCCTATCAGGTTGTACTGGATGTCGGAGGAGACAAGGTGGGAGCGACTGCTCTAGGGAGGTATCACGTATCCCTAGATGAAGAGCCCTATGATATGTTCTTTGTGCTAAATGCAAACAGAAGGCAGACTCATGATGTGGAGGGTGCAATAAAATACCTCAGATCAGTAGAAGAGGGCTCAAGGCAAAGGGTGACTGCGCTGGTGAACAATACTCATCTCTGTGGTGATACAACCCTTGAGGATATACTAAGCGGCCAGGAGCTTTGCGAGGCAGTATCAAGGGAGCTGAATATACCTATAAAGTATGTAGTAATGGAGAGAAAATTTTTAGAAAAGCTATCAAGCAGCATGCAAGGTGAAATTTTCCCCATAGACATATATATGAAAAAGCCCTGGGAAGACTAGTGGTTTTCAGCGGCTAGGGACTGAGAATTTGAAAAAATTTTAGGAGGTAACAAAATGGCAGGTAAGGTTTTTTTCGACGAAAACAAGTGCAAGGGCTGTGAATTATGCACAACAGTTTGTCCTGTAAAAATAGTTGAGATGGACAAGAGCAGAATAAACTTAAAGGGCTATCACCCGGCTACAGTCAAGGATATGGACAAGTGTACAGGCTGCAGCTCATGTGCAAAGATATGTCCTGACGTAGTAATTAAGGTCGAGAGATAATTATAACTAATAAACTCTAAAGTTAAATGCTTGGATGCACGTTATCAACAATAGTGTTAACTCAAACTCACGTTTGAATATTAATTTTATGGGAGGTTAGAAACTAATGGCGAAGGAATTATGGAAGGGCAACGAAGCCATATCAGAAGCGGCAATTAAATGTGGCTGCAGATTCTTCTTTGGTTACCCTATTACACCACAAAATGAGATACCCGAATATATGTCCCTAAGACTTCCGCAAGAAAACGGATGCTTTTTACAGGCTGAATCAGAAGTAGCTGCAATCAACATGGTATATGGTGCAGCAGGTTCAGGTGCAAGAGTTATGACATCATCCTCAAGCCCTGGAATAAGCTTAAAGGCAGAGGGTATATCCTATATAGCTGGAGCTGAGCTCCCATGCGTTATAGTTAACATAGTAAGAGGAGGCCCTGGACTTGGTGGTATTCAGCCTGCACAATCAGACTACTATCAGGCTTGCAAGGGTGGTGGACATGGAGACTACAGACTTGTTGTACTTGCTCCAAATTCAGTACAGGAAGCAGTTGATTTGACACAGGAAGCCTTTGATATAGCTGATCAATACAGAATGCCTGTAATGATAATCGGTGACGGTATGATAGGTCAGATGATGGAGCCTGTAGAATTCAGAGATGTTCCTAAAAGACAGCTTCCTGAGAAGGACTGGGCTACAACAGGAACAGACGGAAAGAGAAAGCCAAGAGTTATAAACTCGCTATTTATAGATCCACAAGCTTGCGAAAACCACAACATACATCTTTTCAAGAAGTATGATGAAATAACAAAGAACGAAACAAGAGTAGAGACCTATAAGCTTGAAGATGCAGAGATAGTATTTGTAGCTTATGGTACAACCTCAAGAATAGTTAAAAACGCTGTAAATGCCCTTGAAAAGGAAGGCATAAAGGCTGGTCTTATAAGACCGATAACCCTATGGCCGTTCCCATCAAAGGCTATAGAAGACGCAGCAAGCATGGCTAACGTTAAGATGTTCTTGGATGTAGAAATGAGCATGGGTCAAATGATAGATGATGTTAAGATAGCTGTTAACGGCAAGAAGCCAGTGCACTTCTACGGAAGAACCGGCGGTATGGTTCCAACTCCGGCAGCTATTGTGGCAGAAGCAAAGAAGATTCTAGGGGGTGCAAAATAATGGCTGTAGTTTTTGAAAAAACAAAGGCTCTTACCGATAAGCCCTTCCACTATTGCCCTGGATGTACACATGGTATAATTCACAGATTGGTAGCGGAAGTACTAGAAGAGCTCAACCTTATTGATAACGCTATAGGAGTTGCTCCTGTAGGCTGCTCCGTATTTGCATATGACTATTTTAACTGCGATATGCACGAGGCTGCACATGGAAGAGCTCCAGCTGTAGCAACAGGCATAAAGAGAGTACATAAGGACAGCGCGGTATTCACTTACCAAGGTGATGGAGACCTTGCTTCCATAGGTACAGCTGAGATAGTTCATGCAGCTATGAGAGGCGAAAAGTTTACTACAATATTTGTTAACAATGCTATATACGGTATGACAGGTGGGCAAATGGCTCCAACTACTCTTATAGGTCAAAAAGCTACTACAGCTCCGCTTGGAAGAGTTGAAGACCATGCAGGCTTGCCGCTGAAGGTATCTGAAATGCTTGCAACTATACCAAAGGCTGTATATGTAGAAAGAGTATCAGTACATGACGTAAAGCATATTAACCAGTCTAAGAAGGCTATCAAGAAGGCATTCCAGTATCAAATGGAAGGCAAAGGCTTTACACTGGTAGAAGTATTGTCAACCTGCCCGACAAACTGGGGCAAGACTCCTGTAGAATCCTTAAAATGGCTTCAAGAGAGTATGATGCCATATTTCCCACTCGGCAATTTCAGAACTCCAGAGGAGGTATAGATGATGACACATGAAATTATAATGGCTGGCTTTGGTGGTCAAGGCGTAATGGCAATGGGTAAAATTCTTGCAGAAGCAGCGCTTCGTGAAGGCAAAAATGTATCATGGCTGCCATCCTATGGTCCTGAAATGCGTGGAGGTACTGCAAACTGCAACGTAATTGTATCAGAAGACCCTGTTGGAGCACCTATAGTAACAGAGGCTTCAGCAGCACTTGTACTTAACAGACCCTCCCTCGACAAGTTCGAGAAGGATGTATTACCAGGCGGTACACTAATAATAAACAGCTCTCTTATAGACAGAAAAGCTACAAGAGAAGATATAAAGATATACTACGTACCGGCAAATGATATAGCAAACGAAATTGGCACAGGCAAGATCGCCAACATGGTAATGCTGGGTGCATACCTTGCTGCATCAGGCGCAGCTAAAGAAGACACAGTTATGGAAGTGGTAACAGAAATATTCAGCGGCAAAAAGGCTGATGTTATACCGCTAAACAAAGAAGCTCTAGCAAGAGGAGCAGCTTGCGTTAAATAGACTTGAGCCATAAATAAGTAATAAAACCATCTCGAAGCACAATTGGAATCCGCCATCCATCATCCTCCAATTTTTCGAGATGGTTTTTATAGTTTTGTTCATTAATGATTTTATTATTAAAGGTGAAGAAGCAGGATAGCTTACGTATCCTGCTTCTTTGATTGCCTATTGGTTATTTAATTCGATTGCATCTTCTGCTTGCGGGATTTCATTATCTTTGATTAGAAGATTATAAGATTTGTCTTTGCTTGTCATTGTTGCTAAGCCTGTACTAACATAGAACCTATAAAATTTTGAAGGTAGGGAGCTATACTTTTCTATGGGTCTTGTTATATACCCTAAATCTCCCTTTTTTATTTCTATATAAGCGTTTACATATTTATTGTCATAGCCATTGCCTACTAGGTATGCATAGTATCTTTTGGAATCACTAGAATCCTGAAGCATTGTTAGTCTTGTAGCTGGTGTCTTTCCGTCTTCACCTATTACTAGTGTTGGGGTTATTGCGCTTTTGTCGGATGTCCCCATCTGGTAAATATATACCTCAAGCATTGTACCATAAGTGTTGTGCTTCCATATCCTTGGCGGTTGAGCAAAATCTAAATCCATACTACTATTCCAAGAGGAAGTAGAAATAAAATACTCACCTGGAAGCCCTAATCTGTTTGAGCCTGAGTAAATATCGAAGCCAAAATCAAGATGAGCACCACCTGCACCTGTATCTCCAGAGGTTGCAATTAGAGTACCTTTATTTACTATATCGCCTCTAGCATGTTCATTGCTTGTACCAGGTTTCTTCTCAATATTATTTAGGTGGAAATAGTGTGAGTAGAAATCACCTGTAACTGTGTTATCAGGGTTTACAGAGGGAATTGTACCGTCTGCATTATGAGCAACTCTTATATAAATACCAGCTGTATCAGAAGCGGTTTTATTTATAAAACTCACTCTGCCACTTAACATAGCATAAATAGGAACTTTGTATACTGATAAATCAATACCCATATGAGGACAAGAACCTATAGTTGGTGAACGCAGCTCAAAAAGCTTACTTGTTACGGTAGGGTAATTACCAGTTGGAGATTGTGCATCTCTGGAAGTTATTGTTTTTCCGTTAGGTAATACTCCGATATGGTATTGTATATCATATCCTATTATAGAGTTAACAGGAGCAAATGATTTAATTTCATCGGGGTTACCAGATATTGGATCATACTCGGTTTGAATATTATATATTTCAGTTTTATTCTTTGACGACTCAAAATAGTAATCAACTCCTGGTGGTGTTAAAGCTTCTTTAGGAATGGCTATTGAATAAATGTTTTTTTAGTTTTATCCGTTTTTACCTTTGTCCATTCCGAATCATTAGAGTTTTTATAGAAAACATAAATTGGTCCATCATCTGAAAAAGCGGTAATATCCAATGATGAGCCATAGGTTAACGTAATAACATCCTGATTATGTACTATTCCTATTTTATCTGCAGACAAAAAGTATAGCTGCGAAAAAATAAG
>CALJSV010000081.1 GCA_937976095.1 uncultured Clostridia bacterium
ACTGCCAAGCGGAGAAATCAATAGAAAGAGACTTGGAAGTATTGTGTTTTCGGATAGAGATAAGCTTGGTGTGCTTAATGGTATAACTCATCCAGAAATAAAAAGAATGGTAAATCAAGAAATAGAAAGCTTGAAGCTCCAAGGAAAGAGAGTGGCTGTTGTTGATGCTGCTATACTAATTGAGATGGACTTATATAAGCTTGTGGATGAGGTATGGCTGGTTATTGTAAACAGAGAAACACAGATAAAGAGATTAATGGATAGGGATAAGTTTGCATATTCTGATGCGCTAAACAGAATTAATTCCCAGCTTACAAATGAGCAAAGAATTGAATATGCAGATACAATAATTGACACAAATAAACCAGTCGATGAGGTTAAGAATTTTATTATTGAATTGTGGAATAATGTTACTAGGAGAGATTAATAATTGGATACTGTTAAATTCAGCAAGGTTATAAAGCTTGCAATTATAGCAGCTATACTGTACTTAGCTATGTATAGTATACCTCAAGGACTTAAGCTGCTTTATCCCCTACATTTTAAAAAGGCAATCGTTGAGTATTCGCTTAAATACGATATGGATGCAGCTCTGGTTGCTGCAGTTATAAAAACAGAAAGCAATTTTTTCACCTTTGCTGAGTCAAAGAAGGGCGCGAGGGGTCTTATGCAGATCACTCCTTCTACAGGCAAATGGATAGCAGAAAAGCTTGGAGTCTCTGAGTATACCGATGACCTGCTTTTTCAACCAGATGTAAACATTCTGTTTGGGTGCTGGTATTTGGATCATCTTAAGAACAGCTTCGGAGGAGATATAAAGCTGACACTTGCAGCATATAATGGAGGCCGGGGAAATGTAGATAAGTGGTTAAAGGATGCTAGCTTAAGCAGTGATGGGAAAAGTCTTGATGTAATTCCCTTCAAGGAAACAGAAGAATTCGTTAAGCGTGTTAATAGACATTACAGAGTATATAGTAGATTATATAACTGGACAAAAATTACAGAGGATGGAGAATAAAATGAAAGGTTCTATTCAAAAGAGGATAGCTATTTTATTGTTAGTAACTGTTCTTACTCTTTTTGCCTGCTCCTGCGATAGGATTGAGGAGCCTACAGAGCCAGAAAAGGTTGCTGTAGTAGATGAAGATCCCTCCCCAGGTGGAACGATGGTTATTGGCTCGGTTGAGCCTAAAGGGTTAAACCCTCTTACAACTGACAGCAAAAGCTTTTTAGAAATCTCCAAGCTAATGTTTGAGCAGCTGGTGGACTATGACAGCAGCTTCAAGCTTAAACTGGTTCTGGCAAAAAGTATTGATTTTGCTGGAGGAGCTTCTGAGTGTATAGTGACTCTTAAGGATGGCTTGCTCTGGAGTGATGGAAATCCAATAAGCACAAATGACATCAAGTACTCTATCGATGCCATTAAGTCAGCCAAAGCCTCAAACTATAAAAGTAATATAGAGCATATATATTCTTATAGGGTTTTAGATAAAAACAGAATTAGCATAGTTTTTGATCAAGCCTTTGCAAATACAATGGATATGCTGAGCTTTCCGATAATTCCGGAGCATGTTTTCTCAAGAAACGCGGAAGCTATACCAGCTTGCTCAGGAGCATATAAGATTGACCAGTATAGCAGGCTTAAAAGCATGGAGCTTGTACAGAATGAAAACTGGGTTGGCTTGACGGCTGAGGTCAATGGAGATAATGCTAGGCCTTTCATTGAAAGGATTAAAGTACGCTTCATAAATGAAGTAGAAGCCTTCTCAACAGCCTTTCAGTCGAGAGAGCTGGATATGCTCAACACACTGTCCTATGATTGGGGCAAGTATAGTGAGCTTAAGGATGTCAGCGCTTATAAGTACATATCTATGTACTATGATTTTATTGGACTGAACCACAATAACCCTCTTTTTAAGGATAAAGCCATAAGAAGAGCAATACTTTTGTCAATAAACAGAAAAGCCCTTGTTGATAAGTATCTCCTTGGAAATGCTGTCATAGTTGACACTCCGATAAATCCTAATTCTTGGCTTTACGATGAAGTGTCAAACAGGAGCAGCTTTAGTCAGCTTGAAGCGCAAAACATACTGGCTGCTGCAGGCTTTCGGGACGCGGACGGAGACAAGGTGCTTGAGCGAAATATAGATGGCGGAACTCAGAGCTTGAGGTTTACATTAATCACAAACTCAGATAATGATTTTAGAAAAAAAGCCGCTGAGGATATCAAAAAAAACCTGGAGGAAGTAGGATTTAAGATTGAACTAAAGCTTATGAACTTCGAAGAAATGAAGCTGGCAATGGAAGCGACGCAATACGATGCTGTGCTTACAGGCTACAACCTTTCTCCGACTCATGACTTATCCTTTGCGTTCCATAGCTCTCAGATAGGAGCGGGAAAAAACTATTACTCATATTCAAACCCAAGCATGGATGATATGCTGTACCAAGCATACACGAGCATGAATGAGAACACACGCAAGGAAATTTTTAAAAATATTCAAATTGCTTTTAAAGAAGAAGTACCTTCCATAAGCTTGTTCTTTAGAGAGGGTGCGGTAGTTTCTAGAAACAAGATACTTGGTGAAATCAAGCCTGATGCTGTGAACCCATACCGAAATATAAACAGGTGGTTTGTATCCGAATCAGCAAGGTAAAATAGGCCATTTGTTGATAATAAAAGCTATTGACACTAATTGATTTTGTATATATAATATACTTTGTGACGCAAACATGAAGTGTTTGCGTGACGTAAAAACTCCAAAATGCGGTCGTGGCGGAATGGCAGACGCGCACGTTTGAGGGGCGTGTGAGCAATCGTATGGGTTCAAGTCCCATCGACCGCACCATTGTGAATTTATCTGAGGTATTCGTGAAGCTTTTATTTTGAATCTACATTATACTTTCGGGAGTTCTATACTTGATGATACTATCAGACCAATTGTAAGTCCTACAAGGCTGTTGTGAGATATAGGCATTGATGCGGACACCCACCTATTCATAGATAGGTGTCAAAATTAAAGCAACGGTATTTTGGGTTTTAATTTAATCGGGTAGGAGGGAAAATTAAATAATTTTCCCGACCTCCCACAGCACCGCACGTACGGTTCTCGTATACGGCG